>CACNRG010000006.1 GCA_902622805.1 uncultured Pelagibacteraceae bacterium
TTGTCTTTACTGCTTTTTTTTAATAAGGGAATTAATTTAATTATCGATAAAAAAGAAGTTAAAAATCTACTTGTACTACCTATATTTACCAGCTCAATATTATTTCTTTTTTTAAAAAAGAGATCTTTTTTTTTTATATTGGAAATAAATGTTATCTTTAAATTTTTTTGAAGACTATAATTTATAAAATTAATCAAATTATTTGTAGCACCTCCTCTCTCATATGATGGGTATAAAATAACCAAATTTTTTATTTTTTTCATTTAATTTTTTCTGAAATTTTTTTATTTATAAAAATATAATTTGAAAGATGATAAATATTATTCTCAGGTCTTGAGGGATCTATTTTGATTATTCCATAATTATTTGGTAAAATTCTATAAACGTCAGAAAAATAAATTAACTTAGATAAATTTAATAATGTTTGACTGTTAATTAATTGGTGCCAGTTAAATTCTAATTGAATAAATTTAGGTTTATGTTTTTCTAAAAACTCTTTTCCACCATCTAAAACATTTTTTTCATAACCTTCTGTATCTATTTTTATGAAATCAATTTTTTTTTAAAAATATTAGATATGTCATCTAATCTTTTAATTTCTATAAGAATTTTATTTTTATTGTTATCGCCAATGAATGATATTTCTTCAAGATTTTGAATTAAAGAAGCCTTTTCAGATGTCTTGTCACCATAGTATAAGTATTTTGAACCACTTGAGTTTCCTAAAGCGTAATTAAAGCAATTAAATCTATTTGGATATTTTTTTTTTAATTTTGATAATTCTTTATAAGCATGTGGTAATGGTTCAAATGAATATAAATCGCTATTAGTCTTTTCTAAAAGTAATTGAGAGTATTGTCCTTTATTGGCACCAATATCTAATGAACAATTAACTTCATTTTTTATTAGATCAATTAGATTTTCTTCACCAGTTTTTTTAAAACTGCCGTAATTTTTAAAACCTTTGGCATCTAAAGTTAATGAAAAAATTATATCATTGAAAAATTGAAGTTTTTTTCTTCCAAAAATAAAAACATAAAATTTTGATAATATATTATAAATTTTTTTTATTAATATTTTTCTAATCATTGAGATAAAAAACCAATATATATAAAATATATAATTATGAAATGTTAAGTTAATTAACTTAAAATTTAATTTTTATTGAATACTTGCTTGAGATTTATCGTCTTTTTTACCTAAATCGACCTCTACCCACTCTGTTCTTTTCAGTTCTTTTGTCAGAGCTATTTTTAAAACTTGATCAGCAAATTCTACTGGGGTAATTTTTATTTCATCAATAATTTTTTTTGGCATATCTACTAAATCTTTTTCATTTTCTTTGGGAATAATAACCTCTTTAATTCCAGCTCTATGGGCAGCTAACAATTTTTCTTTTAATCCACCGATAGGAAGTACTTGACCTGTTATTGTTACCTCTCCAGTCATTGCAACATCTTTTCTTATTGGAATATTTGTTAAAGATGAAACAATTGAAGTTACCATTCCAATACCCGCAGAAGGACCATCTTTTGGAGTCGCTCCCTCAGGAACATGTATATGAAAATCTTTTTTTTCAAATAGAGGAGGGATTATTCCATACTCTAAACATTTCGATCTTACAAATGATTTGGCTGCTTTTACAGACTCTTGCATTACATCACCTAGTTTACCTGTTATTTGCATTCTGCCTTTTCCCGGCATAGTTACAGTTTCAATTTTTAAAATTTCTCCTCCATATTCCGTCCACGCTAGACCAGTTACAATTCCTATCTTATTATCTGCTTCTAATTCACCAAATTTATGTTTTGCAACTCCTAGAAAATCTTGGAGATTTTTCTTATTAATTTCAACATTTTTTTGCTCACCTGATACAACTTTTTTTACAACTTTTCTTGCTAATTTTGAAATTTCTCTTTCGAGATTTCTAACACCAGACTCTTTTGTATAACTTCTAATTACTTCTTGTATGATATCACTTTCAATTTTCATCTCATTTTCTTTGACACCATTATCTTTTATTTGTTTTGGTAATAAAAATTTATTAGCTATATTAATTTTTTCATCTTCTGTGTAACCAGCTAATCTTATAACTTCCATTCTGTCTAATAATGGTGGTAAAATATTAAGAGTATTTGCTGTTGTTACAAACATAACATCAGACAAATCGTAGTCTACTTCTAAATAGTGATCATTAAATGAAGTATTTTGTTCAGGGTCTAAAGCTTCTAATAGAGCAGAAGAAGGATCTCCTCTATAGTCATTTCCTATTTTATCAATTTCATCCAGTAAAATTAAAGGATTTTTTGTGCCAGCCTTTTTCATCATTTGAATTATTTTACCTGGTAAAGAACCAATATAAGTTCTTCTATGACCACGAATTTCAGCCTCATCTCTCATTCCACCTACTGACATTCTTACAAATTCTCTATTTGTTGCTTTTGCAATAGATTTTCCTAAAGAAGTTTTTCCAACTCCAGGAGGACCAACTAAACATAAAATTGGACCTTTAATTTTATCCATTCTTTTTTGAACTGCTAAAAATTCAATTATTCTCTCCTTAACTTTTTCAAGACCAAAATGATCTTTATCTAAAACATTTAATGCTTTAGATAAATCTATCGCTACTTCACTTTTTTTATGCCATGGAAGTTCTATCATCCAATCTAAATAGTTTCTGACAACTGTAGCTTCTGCTGACATTGGGCTCATATTTTTTAATTTTTTTAATTCCTGAAGACATTTCTTTTCCACTTCTTTCGGCATTTTAGCCTTTAAGATTGATTTATTTAAACTGGTATTTTCATCTTTGCCATCCTCTATTTCACCTAATTCTTTTTGAATAGCTTTAAGCTGTTCATTTAAATAATATTCACGTTGAGTTTTTTCCATTTGAGTTTTAACTCTTCCTCTAATTCTTTTTTCTACACCAATAATACTTGCTTCATTTTCCATTATTTTTATTATGGCATTCAGTCTTTTTTTTACATCTGCAGTTTCAAAAATTTGCTGTTTCTCTGAAATTGTCGCTGTAATATGAGATGCTATATTATCAGCAATTTGAGATGGCTCTTTTAATTGTTTAATTGTATTTATAGTTTCATTAGAAATTTTTTTGTTAATTGATGTAAGTTTTTCTAATCTTCTCAGTGCTGTTGATGCAAGCGGATAAAGATCTTCTTCTTTATCCAAAATATCATTATAAGGAGTATATTCACAAGTGATGTATTTTTCATTATCATTGAAATCTAAGATTTTAACTCTTTTAATTCCTTCAACTAAGACTTTTACTGTTCCATCTGGTAACTTTAAAAGTTGTAAGATGCTTCCCTCACACCCATACATAAAAACATCTGTTTTTTTTGGGTCATCAATTTCAGAGTTTTTTTGAGTTACAAGAATAATTTTTTTATCCTTTTTCATAACTTCGTTTAATGCTGAAATAGATTTATCCCTACCAACAAATAACGGAATTACCATACTAGGAAAAACAACAATGTCTCTTAGTGGCAGTAGTGGTAATGATATTTTTACATCCATAATTTAAGAATATGGAGATTAAATTAAATATTGCAATAGCTTTTTAAGAGTTATTATTAAGCATTAGGCCGCTGACGTTTTGTTATCTTTTGATTTATTTTCACCTTTTGAATGCACCAAAATTGGCTGAGTCTGACCTTTGACAGCTGATGAATCAATAATAACCTCCTCGACGTTATCTTGGCTTGGTAAATCATACATTGTTTTCAACAAAATATTTTCTAATATCGATCTTAGACCACGTGCACCTGTTTTTTTACTAATGGCTTTTTGCGCGATCTCTTTTAAAGCATTATCTTTAAATGATAATTTAGCTCCATCTAATTTAAAAAGTTCTTGATACTGTTTTGTTAAGGAATTTTTAGGTTCCTGTAAAATTTTGATTAAAGATTTTTCATCTAAGTCTTCAAGAGTTGCTATCATTGGTAATCTTCCAATAAATTCAGGTATTAAACCATATTTTAAAAGATCTTCAGGTTCCAAAGTTTTCATCCATTCCCCAGTTTTTTTATCTTGTGTATTTTTTACATCTGCACCAAAACCAATAGAAGTTCCTTTGTCTCTTTGAGATATTATTTTATCTAAACCAGCAAAAGCTCCTCCACAGATAAATAATATATTTGTAGTATCCACTTGTAAAAATTCTTGCTGAGGGTGTTTCCTACCACCCTGTGGTGGAACACTAGCTACTGTCCCTTCCATTATTTTTAACAAAGCTTGCTGAACTCCCTCTCCTGAAACATCTCTAGTAATAGATGGGTTTTCAGATTTTCTACTAATCTTATCAACTTCATCTATATAAACTATTCCTCTTTGAGCTTTTTCAACATTATAATCTGCAGCCTGAAGTAGCTTCAAAATAATATTTTCAACGTCCTCTCCGACATAACCTGCTTCTGTTAAAGTAGTTGCATCAGCCATAGTAAAAGGTACATCTAAAATTCTAGCTAGTGTTTGTGCTAATAACGTTTTTCCACAACCTGTAGGTCCAACTAAAAGAATATTTGACTTAGCAAGTTCAACATTTTTACTTGTTTTGCTTTCATAATTTAATCTTTTGTAATGATTGTGAACAGCAACTGATAAGACTTTTTTCGCATGACCTTGGCCAATCACGTAATCATCCAAAACACTACAAATTTCTTTTGGTGAAGGAAGTCCATCTTGATGTTTTACAAAAGTATCTTTGTTTTCTTCCTTAATAATATCCATACAAAGCTCAACACACTCATCACAAATGAATACTGTTGGTCCGGCAATAAGTTTTCTTACTTCATGTTGGCTTTTGCCACAAAATGAGCAATACAGAATATTTTTATTATTTGTGTTCATAGTTTTTATAACGAATCAATAAACTTACTTTAATATAGGAGACTCATTGATATCAAGTTTCAAATTAACTTACTTCAATATATGGTATATTAAGATCTTTTTTCTACAACTTCATCTACTAAACCGAATGATTTGGCTACATCTGCAGTCATAAAATTATCTCTTTCTAGAGCACTTTTAATTTCATCAACAGTTTTACCTGTGTGCTTAGAATAAATTTCATTTAATCTTTTTTTTAGTGAAAGAACTTCATTAGCATGAATTTCAATATCTGTAGCTTGGCCTTGAAAACCAGCTGATGGTTGATGAACCATAATTCGAGAATTAGGTAATGAAAATCTTTTGCCTTTAGTGCCAGCAGCAAGAAGAAATGACCCCATGGATGCAGCTTGACCAATACATAAAGTAGAAATTTCTGGTTTTATATATTGCATAGTATCATAGATACCAAGGCCAGCAGTAACTAACCCTCCCGGACTATTAATATATAAGTAAATTTCTTTTTTTGGGTCTTCTGCCTCTAAAAATAATAGTTGTGCAGTAATAAGTGACGCTACATTATCGTTGATCTGACCAGTTAAAAAAATAATTCTTTCTTTTAAAAGTCTTGAATAAATATCATAAGCTCTTTCCCCTTTATTAGATTGCTCAACAACCATGGGTACTAAAGTGTTCATATGTTCAGAAATTTTATTTATCATAAAGTTGATTCGTTCTACTTATACAACTTGAGATTACTTTTTGCTAACTTTTTTTGTTTTTTTGGCTGATGATTTGGTTTTTAAAGGTTTTGGCTTAGTTTTGTTCTCATTTGATTTTTTAGTCTCAACTTTTTTTTTAGATTTTCTTTGATCTTGAAGTTCTTTATCTAACTGTTGTTTTTGAGATTGTTTTAAAATTTTTTCAGCTTCATCTTTTGTGATTTCTTTTTTATTAGCTTTAGCTTTTTCCATAATCAAATTAATTATTTTTTCCTCATATACAGTTCCTCTTAGACTTGCTACTGCTGATGGATTTTTTTGATAAAAGTCCATAACCATTTTTTCTTGACCAGGCATCATTCTTAATTGTTTTTGTATCTCAGTTTGAATCTCTTGATCATTAACTTTAATTTGATTTTGTTCACCAAATTCATTTAAAATTAAACCAGTTTTAATTCTTTTTTTTGCAATTTCTTCAAAATTTTTTCTACTTTTTTTAGCATCTTCATCATTCATTCCTTGAGATAAAATTTTAACTTCATCATCTATTAAATTTTGAGGTATCTCATCAACTTTAAAAGATTCTAATTCTTTTAAAATCTGGTTTTTAGATAACCTGTTCAGAGAATTTTTAAATTCATCATTTATCTGTTTAGAAATTAATTCTTTTAAATCATTTAAATCTTTAGCACCTAAATTTTTTGCAAAATCGTCATTAATCTTAACTTCTTCTGATTTTTTTATTGCTAAAATTTTACAATTAAATTTTGCTTTCTTGTTAATAAGTTCTTTTTCAGGAAAATTCTCTGGCAATACTGCATCAACAACTTTTGTATCATCTTTTTTGACACCAATTAATTGCTTATCAAAATCTTTTAAAAATAAATCTTTGCCAAGAGTTAATTGTGTATTTTTTCCTTCACTTCCTTTAAAGGATTGACCATCTACTGTTGCATTATAATCTAGTACTACAAGATCTCCTTCTTTTGCTTTTGTGTCTGGGGAAGCTTCTTTAAAGTTAGGCTGATTTTTTGCAATTTCTTTAATTCTTTTATCAGTTTCTGATGAATCAATTTTGACCGTATACTGATCAAATTTTATATTCGCAATTCCTTTAGTATCAATTTTAGGTAATTCAGTTACTGTTAAAACATACTCTAATTCTTTATCTTCTCCATAAGTTTTTAAATCTAGTTTTGGTTGCCCAGCAGGTTTAATTTTATTTTCCTCAAGCGCTTTTGTTGATGTATCTTTTAAAACTTTATCTAAAACCTCACTAAAAACAGCTTTACCAAATTGCCTTTTTAAAATTTCTCTTGGAACTTTTCCAGGTCTGAAACCTTTCAAATTTACTGTGCTTTTAATTTCTTCGTATTTTTCATCCATATAAGTCGTCATAGTCTTCTTATCTATGAAAACTTTCACGTCTTTATTTAAACCTTTTTTATTTTCTACAGTAACTTTCATAATATTAATTTGGTAGGGCGAAAAGGACTCGAACCTTCACATGTTGCCATATTGGTTCCTAAGACCAACGCGTCTACCAATTCCGCCATCGCCCCACAAATTTAGTGGTTTTATATATGATTGAATTTATTTGTCCAACGACAATTGTTGTTAAAAATATTAGTATTCCTTTGTAATATAAAAATTATAGAAGAATCCTATACATATAAAAATGAAAATGGTATTTCTTTATCCAAAAAAAAATTTAATAATGAGTAAAACGTCAATAGTAATAGTAATATATATAGTTGGCCTTATTTTTGGAGCTTTGTTTCTTGATATTTGGAGTGCAGATACAAGTGTTTTTAAAGGTCTGTTAGGTTTAGGGTGGACTGCTCTTCTTATTATAGGAATATTTTTTGCTGAAAAAAATGAGAGGAATTAGATTTTTAATCTTTATTTTTTTTTTATTTTTACCACTTCAAATTGTTAAATCAGAAATAATTGTCTTAAGCAAATGTAATGATAAACAAGATGAGTTTTTAAAAAATGAATATATTTTCAATCTTAACGAATTAATCATGACAAGAAATTATATATATAAAGAAAAAACATATCAAAAATATAGATTAACTGATTTAAGTGTAAAAAAGGCTAACACCTATGTGAGAAATATTTATGAGGAAGATGGAAAAATATTAACCCATAAACATGGGTATCCACAATTTTATACACAAATTTTATTTATAAAAGGAAAGCAAGAAATTTTTATAAAAACAGTCTTAAATGATGAAGAAGGAATTTCTAAAATTTCTACTTGTAAAAAAATTGAAAAATTTAAAGATGAAAGTTAAATTTTTTTTTTATTTTTAGTAAAGTTTTTTTTTTTCGTAGTAAATCGACTATTAGTAATATTGCTTCTATGTTTAGCATAAGCTTGTTTTTGTGCTTGTTTCATGGCTTTTTTTGAAGACATAATATTTAATAATTTGTTTTTATAGTTCCTATAATATTAAAATTTTTATCAGAAACAACTATCTCGCCAGATGAAGGACCGTAGTTTAAAACCTCAGATATAAGGACATAATGTGTAATTAAAACTAGATTATTATTACTTTTGAACTTACTTATATAATCATTTAAAGCATTAATTTGTTTGCTCTTATTTTTCTAAATTTATAGCTATAAAAAGAATTTAAGAAACTATTAGTAGAAAAATTTTTAAAAGCAATTTTTGCTGTTTCTTTGCATCTACACCACTCACTAGATAAAACCTTTTCTATTTTTATTTTTTTATTTCTAAATAATTCGCCAATATATTCTGCTTGTATTCTTCCATCATCACTTAAATTTCTTTGAGTGGAACAATCGTTTAGATTGAAATTATCTGGATCACCACTTCCAGGTGCATATGCATGCCTAATAAATATTAATTTTCCACCCTCCCCAAGTTGATAAAATAGTTTTTTATTGAAATCTGCTTTAACTGAAGAGATTAACGATATAAATATTATTAAAAAGAATCTTAAAAATTTCATTTATGAATATTAGATTAGATAATTTAAACAAAACAATAGTTAATTGTAAAAAATGTCCAAGACTAGTTAAATTTGTTCACAAAGTAAGCACACTAAAAAGAAAACAAAATATAAATGAGATCTACTGGGGTAAACCTGTCCCTGGTTTTGGTAATTTAAATTCAAAATTAGCAATTATTGGACTTGCTCCAGCCGCTCATGGTGGCACAAGAACTGGAAGAGCTTTTACAGGGGACAAATCGGGTGACTTTTTATTTAAATGTTTACATGAAGTTGGAATTTCAAATTATCCCTATTCTAAAAATTTACATGATAATCTAAAATTAAAATCTACTTACATTACCAATATTCTCAAATGTGTTCCACCAGAAGACAAACCATTAAGTAATGAAATTTCTAACTGTTCAAACTTTTTTGATGAAGAAATATTATCTTTAAAAAAACTTAAGGTAATTGTTACATTAGGTAAAGTTGCTTTTGATAATTGTACAAAATTATATAAACAAAAATTTAATCTAAACAATAAATTTATCTTCGGGCATGGAAAGACTCAACTATTACCCAATGGATTGATAATTCTATCAAGTTACCATCCAAGTCCTAGAAATGTTAATACAAAATTGATTTCAAGTAAGATGATGATTAATTTATTTAAAAAAGCAAAAAGACTTGCTAAGTTTTAATAGTATCACAAAAATAAGGTTTAAATTTAGAATAAATTTCAACTGGAATCTTCACTGGCTTTCCCTTTTGATTAACAAAAACTAAATGAACTTGAGCATCAACTATTAAATCATCACCCCTGGTGATAATTTGGTTCATAAAAAAAGAAGTTTTTGAGACAGATTTTACAAAAGATCTGATTGTTAATTCCTCTTCTAAATGTGCTGGTTTCTTGTAATCAATTTTGCAAGACTTAACAATAATCAAAGAATCAAAATTTTCTTTTATTTTTGAATTACTATATCCGATGGAATATAAGGCCTCCGTTCTTGCTCTCTCTAGAAATTTTAAGTAATTTGCATAATAAACAACTCCACCTGTATCGGTATCTTCATAATATATCTTTAATTTGTGAAAAAAATTTTCATGCATTAATTTACTATATCAAAAAATTAATTATTTAATATAAACTAAGGTATTAATATAATTATGAATATTTTTGTAGTTTGGTTAGTACTGGTAGTCGCTTGGAACTTTGGTTACCCTCAAGCTAGCCCTATGGAAGATGTTGTTGTAGCTGTTATTCTCGCATTATTTAATATTGGCCTAAAAAAATATCTTAAATTCTAATTATTGAGCTGAAAAATATATGTTTTGAAAATAAGCTATTGCTTTCATTTTCGAATTATCTGTATCAGACATTATTGCTAATCCATCTAGTTCATTTACATCTAGACCATGAAATTTTTTAAAATCTTCTTTTACATTGGCTTTGACTGTTACCCATTCATTAATATTCTTTTTTAGTGCTAGCTAAAACATTATCTATTGATTTTTTTGTATAAGGGCTTGGAGAATTAAAACCAATTTCATTGTTACTAGAAAATACATAATTGATTGCTCTGTTAGAAAGTGGTGTGGCACCTGTTTTTTTTACGGCAAAAACTCTAGCCGCAAAATCATGACCTTTTTTTGTATTTTCTTTTATTCCTGGTAAATCTTTCTCTATTTTCCATGTAATATTAATGTAAGGAGTTTTATTTAAGTCAATTTTAATCTGCTTGCCCAATCCAGAGGCAGCATTATCAGCTATAGCTTTCAAAAAATTTCCATCTTTGTTTGTTCCAATTGAATAAACAGTGTTATTATCAGCCCCTCTGACTTTTCGAACGTCTAGTTGAGAAAGTTCTTGCTCAGTAAAATCAAAAACTTTAACCTCATTTGCATGACTAGAACCAACTACTATTAGAGCTGCTGTGAAAATTTTATAAATTAATTTCATTTAATAATTTTTTTTAAAAAAATTTGTTAATACATTATTTTGACAAAATTTAAACATTCAAAAATCAACTTTTATGTTTAATTTAAAAATATGAAGACAATTTCCATTTTTATCTTATTAATTTACTGGTCAATCATGCTTTTTGCTCCAGTTATGTCCAAAGATTTGAAATTTAGTAGAATGAAGATAAATCAAATGAATAAAATTGAGCTAAAACCTCGAAGTTAATAGGTAGATCGACCACCACTGATATCAAAAACAGCAGCTGTGGAGAAAGTATTTTCCTCAGAAGAAAGCCAACAAACTAAAGAGGTAAATTCTTCAACCTCAAGAAACCTTCCTCTAGGCACTTTGGAGAGCATTCTTTGAACATGGTCTTTAGTCATTTGATCCAAAATCCTAGTTTTTGCCCCTGCTGGGGTAACTGCATTTACTGCAATATTTTTATCTGCAAGTTCCTTTCCTAGTGATTTAGTCAATCCTATCGCGCCTGCTTTTCCAACACTATACGCACTGGCATTGGCATTTCCATCTTTTCCAGCTACAGAGGCGACATTGACAATTCTTCCGTAATTATTTTTAATCATATTGGGTACTACTGACCTGCAACAGTTAAAGGTTCCCATTATATTTATGTCTACAACTTTTTTCCACATCTCTAAGTCATATTCCCATAAAGTAGATGTGGGACCTGTTATTCCTGCATTATTTATCAAAATATCAATATTAGAAACTTTAGTTATTTCTTTTACAATTTTATCAACTTCTTCATAATTGGACACATCAACAATATTAAAACTCAAACTTGGATTATTTAAATCTTCAACAGCTGATTTTATTGCTATAGAGTCATTATCCCATATTATTACTTTAGCGCCAGATTTTAAAAATCGTTTTGTAATGTCTAAACCAAATCCTTGGGCACCTCCTGTAACAATCGCAGTTCTATTCTTAAAATCAAAGGAGATTTTTTCCATTAGATTATTCTTTTGCTAGTAAATAATAAGTGAGAGCAGCTATAAAAGCACCAATTATCCAAGAGAATGGTTGAAGAAACATCAAATTAGCATTCCATATTGTTGAAGCTGAAAAAATAAACCCTAAAATTATAGAATAAACTGCTTTTATATGCCAACCTCCACTATAATAATAAATTCCATTATTCTCCAAAGAATATATATCTTTATTATTAATCTTACCTTTTTGAATATAATAAAAATCGGAAATCATTATTCCAAAAAGTGGTCCAAAAAAGGCTCCAAAAGTATCAATAAAAGATAGGGCTCCGACTTGACTCAAAAAAGTCAACCAAAATATTCCAACTATAAAACCTATAATTGAGATTATTATACCAGCACTCTTAGTAGACAGAGAGAAAGGTAAAAAGTTTATCAAAGTATATTGGGATGGAATAAAATTTACTATCAAATTAGTTGATGCCGAAGCAATTATTATAAAAATTAAAGCCAAAATTATCACTAGTAGATTATCTAATTTTCCAAGAATATCTGTTGGGTTTGTAAGTATTCTATTTATATTTTCTGGATCTTGCTTCAAAAAAGCATCCATACCTGAAACAATAAATAAAGAAAAAAAAGAGAAGATTAATAAATTTAAGATTAAACTAAGGTTTCCTTTTTTGAGCTGACTTTCATCTTTTACATATCTAGAAAAATCTCCAAAACTTAAAATTATAATTGAAAAATATGCAAATACAGTGCTTGTTACTGTTATTAAGGGTCCCAAATTATTTTTATTTAGAAAATTATCAGTATTTAAAATATTTAAAAAAGCTTTGGAGGTAAATTTAACATCACTAAGCAAAACTGATAAAAAAAATAATAACATACCAAAATACACTGCCATAGCTGAAAAAATAATAATTTTTTTATTTATATTCATACCAGCACTGAATAAGAGACCTTGAAAAATTATAGCAATAATAATTGCAGTCCAATCAATTAAGTTCATTCCTAGATAAAAAAAGAGAAATATTTCTTTATTAAGTAATGCTGGATCTATTGAAAAAAATGAAATTCTTAATAAATAACTAAATGACTTTGATAAAAAATACGTTTGAATTCCAAATAGAAAAACACCTACTAAAAATCTTATTAATCCAAAATATTTTGCACCAATAATGCCTAACGATGATCTTAATAAAACAATAAAAGGTAATCCATGTTTTTGGGATGGTTTTCCTATCCAGCTTGAAAAAATATAAACTAATAGTGCTCCAAGTATTGTTCCAAAAAATACAACAAAAGTATTTAGATCGTAAATTACATAAAGAGAAGTAATCAATGAAAAACCAATAACACTTTGTATATTTATGCCCCAAAAACAAAATAAAACTTTCCAATCCCAATTTTTATCAATCGGATTAACTGAAACTAAATCCCAATTAGTAAGATTTTTTTTTATATTTTGAGGACTCACCTAAACAATATAAAACTTTAACTTTCTACTGTCCATATAAGAGAGTTGGTAACCATAAAGCAATTTTGGGAAATATAACAATTAAGATTAAACCAAAAATCTGTAAGACCATAAACTGCATCATTCCATAGTAAATATCCTTTAAATCCCACTCTGGAACTACTCCTTTTAGAAAGTATGCAGATAATGCGACTGGAGGTGAAAGCCAGGCGGTTTGTAAATTTACAGCTACTAAAATTGCAAACCAAGTTAAATTAAATCCTAATGCTTCAATCAATGGTAATATTATTGGAACAATAATCATTACTATAGGTACCCATTCTAAAGGCCATCCTAACAAAAATATCATTACCATAACCATTGCTAGAATTAAATATTTGTTCATTTCAAGACCTAATAAAAATTCTGTTAATAAAGTTGGTGTACCTAG
This sequence comes from uncultured Pelagibacteraceae bacterium, assembly GCA_902622805.1. GTDB lineage: Bacteria > Pseudomonadota > Alphaproteobacteria > Pelagibacterales > Pelagibacteraceae > Pelagibacter. The sequence continues at coordinate 13,372 of CACNRG010000006.1, forward strand.
TCTAGCAAAAACAGCTCCAAAAAAATTTGAAGCCGCAACTAAAACCATTATCAATGCAGTTATCTCCAAAGTTTTAACTAATGCTTCTTGTAGCTTTGAAAGAGTTAATTTTTTATAAGCTAATGAAAGAAGTAAAGCACCCATAGCACCACATCCTGCAGCTTCTGTGGGCGTTGCAAAACCAAATAAAATACTTCCTAAAGCTGCAAAAACTAAAGCCGCTGGTGGAACTAACCCTAAAAAGAATTCAATCCAAACATCCTTCATACTCGCAGCTCTCATGTCGTCAGGTATTACTGGTCCTAATTTAGGATTAATCATACATCTAATTGTTGTGTATCCCGCGTATAAACCTGCAAGAAGAATTCCTGGTATAATTGCAGCAGCAAATAGATCTATTACTGGAATTTCCATTATAGGTCCCATAACAACTAACATAATGCTTGGTGGAATTAGAATTCCCAAAGTTCCTCCTGCCGTTATTGTACCAGCTGCAAGTCGCACATCATAACCAGATCTATTCATAGACTTTGCAGCCATAATTCCAAGAATTGTTACGGAAGCACCAACAATTCCTGTTGCAGCAGCAAATATTACAGAAACAAATAAAACTGCGTAATATAAAGATCCTTTAACTTTTGCTAGCATCATTTGGAACGCTGAAAATAATCTTTCCATTAATCCAGCTTGTTCCATCATAATTCCCATAAAGACAAAGAGTGGGACGGCGGCAAGAGTCTGCTCAGTCATTACCATAGAAAATTGGAGAGTCATCAAATAAAAAACTAGTTTTCCAAATCCTAAGTAGCCAAATACGAACCCTAAGAAAATTAATGTAAATGAAATTGGGAAACCTACAAATATTGCAAATAACATTACTCCAACAAGAATAAAACCTAAGATCGCTGGGTCTATAAACTCAGCAATCATTTGGTTTCTCCAGGCCACTCACCTTTTTTTGCTGCCCAATAACTTTTAAGTATTTCAGAAACTCCTTGAACTAGTAAAAATATTATACCAATGAGTAAACAAGTTTTGATTGGCCACATATAAGGCATCCATGTAGTATCCATACCTCTTTCACCTCTTTGAATTGATTCTCCCACATATCCGATTGTCATATAAAGAAAAACGATTAAACCTGGAAAATAAAATAATAAATATAACCAAAAATCTATTAAACCTTGATTTTTAGTTTTAAAATTTCTGTATAAAAAATCTGCTCTTATGTGAACACCTCTTGAAAGAGCGTAACCAGCACCCAACATAAATAGAGCACCATATAAAAAACGACTTATGTCATAAGCCCAAATAGTTGGTGCTAAAAATAATTTTCTTGCGAGAACTTCATAAGTCATTGCAAAAATTAATGGCATTAATATCCAGCAAACAATATTACCAATCCATTTACTGAATTTATCAATACTCGTGATAGATTTAGCCATCCATAATGGCATATCGGTTGGCATTTTACCTGAGCCACCTCGCCTTTCAGCAATCATTTCATCTGAAATATCTAGTTTACCAGGTTCTTCTGCCATAAAATTCTAGTTAAAAAAATTAGAGCGAACTATAAAAGTCCGCTCTAAAAATCAAGATAAATTACTGATTACTTTAATGTTGCAGCGTGAGCCATTCCTAGCTTCGCATTAGACATTTGAGCACCACTCCAGAATGGAACAGCTATATCAGCAAAGTTTTTCATTGAAGTATAAACTTCATTAAAAAATTTGTTCTCTGCAGCATTCTTATTTAAAGAAGCTTTTGCAGCAGCCATATATTCTGTAAAATAATCTGAAGGCGTATCCTCTAGAATTACTCCATGTTTAGTAGTTAACTCTCTTAAAGCTTTACCGTTCTCATAGATTCTGTAACTTAAAGATTTAGCTAATGAAGCATTAGCAGCAACTTCAAGAGACTTCTTCTCATGATCAGTCATAGCATTATAAGTTTTTCCAGTAATATAAAAGTCAGCATTTACGACCACTTGGTGCAAACCTTGTAGATAATAATGCTTTAATACTTTTTGGAAACCAAATGTTAAATCTGGTTTTGGACAACACCATTCAGCAGCATCAATAGTACCTGCTTCTAAAGCTGGAAGAATATCTCCACCACCCATAGCTACAGACGCAATACCGATGTCTTTATAAGTTTGTCCAGGAATTCCTGGAGGAGTTCTGAATTTATATTTTCTAAAATCAGCCATATCTTTAATTGGTTTTGGAAACCAACCTAAAGCTTCTGGACCAACTGGTTGAATCATAAATCCTTTAATATCTCTTCCCATTTCTTTCCATAATTGGTCATACAATTCTTTACCGCCACCATATTGGAACCATGATAAGAAAGCGATATTATCAATACCTACACCACCACCAGCTACTGGCGATCCAAAAAGCATTGCTGCAGGATGATCACCTGACCAATAGTGTGTCCAAGCAAATCCGCAATCAATTAAACCTTTGTCGACAGCATCTAAAGTTTCTTTAACTCCTACTACAGCGCCAGCAGGTAAAATTTCAAACTTAAGTGAGCCAGCTGTTAATGTAGTTACTGTATCAGTAAAGTCCTTTAACATTTTAACTTCATCAGCTTTAGTGTTAAGAACAGTCTGACATTTAAGTGTTTTTGCAGCATTAGCATTTGATATAAAACCAAACACCATGAAAGTTGCAAATAACATTGAAATGATTTTTTTCATTATTTTTCCTCTTGTTAGTTAAATTTAACTTGCGGCATACAATCAGAAAAATTTAGGTGACACAAGTGACAATTGTGTAATATGAGTATAAATAACAGCAAAAAAGATTTATTAAAAAACTATTCAACTATAGATGGAAAATTTTGATTTTATAATTATTGGTGCAGGGTCTGCTGGGTGTGTTTTAGCAAATAGACTTTCAGCAAATCCAAAAAATAAAGTTTTGCTTTTAGAGGCGGGAGGAAAAGATAACTATCCATGGATTCATATTCCAGTTGGCTATTACAAAACAATGCACAATCCAAAAGTAGATTGGTGCTTTCATACTGAAAAAGACGAAACAATGAATAATAGATCAATAAGATACCCTAGAGGAAAAACCTTAGGTGGAAGTTCCTCAATTAATGGACTTCTATGGATAAGAGGTCAAAGTAATGATTATGATAATTGGCGTCAACAAGGTAATAATGGTTGGGGTTGGGATGATGTATTACCTTATTTTATAAAATCTGAAAATAATGAGTTAGGCAAAAACGAATTCCATAATGATAGTGGTCCTATTATGGTTGCTAACAAAAAAATTAAATTAAAGATGCTTGAAGAATTTATAAATGCTTCTGAGGAAAAAGGCATACCAAGAGTTAACGATTTCAATACTGGTGATAATTTTGGGGTGGGTTATTATCAATTCACTACAAGTCACAGCCATAAAGGTTTAAAATTAAGATGTAGTGCTGCAAAAGGATATTTAAATCCAATAAAAAAAAGATCTAATCTAAAAATTGTTACAAATGCACATGTTGAAAAAATAAATTTTAAGGGAAAAAAAGCTGAAAGTTTGAACTACTTTAGTAAAGACAAATCAATTGAAGTAAAAACAAATAAAGAAATAATTTTATCAGCAGGTTCTATTGGATCCCCACATATATTACAAGTTTCTGGTATTGGGGATAATGATAAACTAAAGAAATTTGGGATAAATACAGTTAATCAATTAAAAGGGGTTGGTAAAAATTTACAGGATCATTTAATGTTCAGACCAGTTTATAAGGTCAAAAATCTTAAATCTTTAAATAAAAAAATAAATAGCCTTTTTGGGAATTTTTTAATTGCACTAGAATATATATTTAATCAAAGTGGACCTATGACAATGGGTGCTAGTCAAGTCTGTGGTTTTGCTAAAAGTGATAGCTCAAGAGAAACACCTAATTTACAGTTTCATGTTCAGCCAATTAGCACTGATATTTTAGGAGCTACCAAATTACATAATTTTGAAGGTATCACTCCTACGGTAGCAAATATAAGACCAACTAGTAGAGGTGAAATAAATATTATTAGTAATAATATTAAAGATTATCCTAAAATTAAGATGAACTATCTCTCGACTGATGATGACAGATATGTTGCTGCTCAAGGACTTAAGCTTGTTAGAAAAATAATGTTAGAAACTGAAACATTTAAGAAGTATGAACCAGAGGAGTATAGACCTGGACTACATATTAAAGATGATGAAGAGTTAGTTAAAGCAGGAAGTGATTATACTCAAACTATATTTCATCCTGTTGGAACTTGTAAAATGGGTATGGATGAAAATTCAGTAGTGGACGAAAAATTAAAAGTTCATGGTATAGAAAATCTTAGAGTTATAGATGCTTCTATAATGCCTAATATAACTTCAGGTAATACTAATGCACCTACAATAATGATTGCAGAAAAAGGTGCGGATATGATACTTAGAGGTTAATGTTTGCTAATTTGTTTACCCCAGAACAATTAACTATTTTAACTCAAATCATTTTAATTGATCTAGTTTTAGCAGGAGATAATGCAATTATTATTGGGATGGTTGCATCTAAATTTCCATTAGAACAAAGAAAAAAAATAATATTTTGGGGCATAGGCGGTGCCGTTGTTTTACGAATAATCTTAACTTTATTGACTGCTTACTTGTTACAAATTACTGGCCTTAGATTGCTTGGTGGGTTGTTACTACTTTACATAGTTTATAAACTTTATATTGATGTCGTTAAAGGATCAGACCAAAATAGTGATATTAAAGTAGACAATTCAAGTTTCTTAAAAGCTATTTGGACAATTTTGTTAGCTGATTTTACAATGAGTTTAGATAATGTTCTAGGAGTTGCTGGAGCTGCTGGAGACCATTACCACTTATTAGTTTTTGGTCTAATTTTATCCATTATATTAATGGCAACAGCTGCTACATTAATATCTAATTGGATCAAAAAATATAAATGGATAGCATGGGCTGGTTTACTAGCAATTCTTGTTGTTGCTATTGAGTTGATTTACACCGATTTTAAAATATTATTTTTATAATGTATTTAAAAAATTATAACTTAAAAAATAAAACAGCAGTGGTAACTGGAGCAGGAAAAGGCTTGGGTAGAGCTTGTGCTATTGCACTTGCTGAAGCAGGTGCAAATTTAATCATAATAAGTCGAACTGAAAAAGATCTAAAAGAAGTTTCAAAAAAAATTAAAAAATTTAAATCAAAATGCAAATCTTATGTATGTGATATTACAAATTACAATGAAATTAAGAAAATTATAAATGACCAGTCAAAATTAGATATTTTGATTAATAACGCAGGTAATAATAGACCCGCTCATTTCACCAAAGTCAAAACCAAGGACATGAATCATATGGTTAAGATTAATACGATTGCTAGTTTTAATCTTGCTCAATTATGTGCTTTAAAAATGATAAAATCAAAGAATAGAAAAAAAATAGGTGGTGCCATAGTTAATATGTCTTCACAAATGGGTCATGTTGGGGGGCCAATTAGAAGTGTTTACAATATGAACAAATGGGGTTTAGAAGGATTAACTAAAGGAATGTCGATAGATTTAGCTAAATATAACATTAGAGTCAATACAGTTTGTCCTACATTTGTTGTTACCCCGATGACAAAAAATTTTTTAAAAAATAAAAAATTTAAAAAAGAAACACTTAATAATATCCCTTTAGGAAGATTTGCAGAATTATCTGAAGTAGCGTCAGCAGTTGTTTTTTTATCCTCTGATGCAGCATCAATGATAACAGGAACTTCATTACTGGTTGATGGTGGATGGACAGCAAAATAACATCTAGATTAATATCTTTATTAATCTTTTTTACCACAACACATCTCAATGCTGTTGAATTTAAAGGAAAATTTCTTCAAGGACATTACATAATCGGTTTAACTGAGCCATCAGCTAAAATTATTATTGATAAAAAAGATGTTAAGGTTTCAGAGGATGGATATTTTGTTTTTGGAATTGATAGAGATCGAAAATTTGATTTAACAATTACCAAAATTCAAAATGGGAAAAAAGAAAAAATTATAAAAAAAGTTTTAAAAAGAAAATACAATATTCAAAGAATTGATGGATTAGAACAAAGTAAAGTAACTCCCCCTGAGTCTGTTTATAAGAGAATTAAAGAGGAAAATAATAAGATTGGTAAAGCTAGATCAATTAATTCTGATTTACCTTTTTTTAAAAATCAATTTATTATGCCAGTCAAGGGAATTATAAGTGGTGTCTATGGAAGTCAAAGAATACTAAATGGTAAACCAAGATGGCCACACTATGGGATAGATATTGCTGCAAAAAAAGGAACAAAAATTAAATCATCTGGAACAGGAATTGTAACACTGGCAGAGCGAGATCTGTACTATACTGGAGGAACAATTATTATGGATCACGGTCATGGAATTTCTACTATATATTCGCATCTAGCTACTTTAGATGTTAATGTTGGTGATAAAGTATTGCAAGGAGATATAATTGGTACTGTGGGGTCTACTGGAAGATCTACAGGTCCACATTTAGATTTTAGAATTAATTGGTTTCAAACTAGACTAGATCCAATGTCAGTATTAAATTAAATAATTATGAAAACATTAATTGAGAAAACTTCAGATTCACTTGTAAAAGCATTTTTAAAAAATAAGATTATCGCACCTATTCCTTTTAAATTCACAAAAAAACTTAAAGAAGCTCAAAAATTAAGAAAATTATGTGAAAGCAAAATCAAATTACCGATTGTTGGATTTAAAGCAGCAGGAACAGGTATACCCTTAATTAAAAGATTTAAAGAAAAGGAACCATTTTATGCATCAGTATATAAAAGAAATTTTTTGAATAATGGTAAAAGTGTAAAAATTAATAGAGCTACTTTAGGCATTGAATTAGAGGTTTGTTATAAAATTAAAAAATCTTTTTTTTCATCTAAAAGATTAATTAATATAAAAAATATATCTAAATTCATTTCGCATATGGCACCCTGTATTGAGGTAGTTGGTTATAGACAAAGAAAAAAAGGAATTACTTCTTTTGGAGATTTATGTAGTGATTTTGGTGCTAATGTAAAATTTTTGTGTGGTTCATCAAAAAAATATAAAAAATTAAATTTTAATAATTTAAAAACTAGTATTACAAACAAAAAAATTAATCAAAGAGTGAATGGAAACACAAATACTGTTTACATAAATCCATTAAATTCATTAAAGTTTGTTTTGAATAAAGTCAGAAAAGATAAAATAAATTTAAATAAAGATTTTTGGGTTTTTACAGGTTCAACAGTTGGAGTCGTCCCAATTAAAAAAGGTCTTTATGTTGGTAAAATTGATAAACTTGGATCTGTGAAAGCATTAATTAAGTGACAATAAAAAATTTTATTCATATTATTAAAAAGAATTCTATCTTTTTCGTAATTATAATTGTGATAATATTCATAACTTCTACTATTTTCTCAAATGATATTCCAAAATCTTCAAGTGAAGATTGTTATAATAAAAATTTTAAAGTTTATAAAAATAGAGGTAAATCTGATATAGAAGCTTCAAGTAGAGCAAAAAATATGTGTAAGTAATTTTATCTAAATTAAATTTCAGATTTAGCTTTATATCTCTCATATAAAAGTCTTGCTTTTACACCTAAATTTAAAAAAGGTTGTGGTGGTAACCATGTAGGACTATTCCTAGCTTCAATAGTCTCAATTTCTTTGGTTTGTTCATTACTTGCTTTAATAGCGATTTGCTCACCAAATAAAGTTCCAACTCCAATTCCTGACCCATTATAGCAACCAGCAACGAATATGTTATCATTAAGTTTTTCGAAAATTTGAGAACTGTTTCTTGTTCTTGAAACGATACCTGACCAGGTTGATTGAATGATATTATCTGGTAATTGAGGAAATCTTTTTTTAATTCCAATTTTTTGTTTAATAGATCTTTTATCTAAATCTAATTTGGACATTTTATATGGATTATGAATTTCTGCAGTATTTCTTATCAAAATTCTTCTATCTTTGGTCATTCTTATAGTAGCACCCATTGGTCTTACAGGTAAAACACCCCATTCTTTTGGCTCTCCAATAGATTTAAATTCTTTATCAGTTAAAGGTCTTGTCATGCTTGCAGTTAAAGTTATTGGAAAATTATAATTTTTTTTAATACCAAGTGATTTAAGAAATCCATTAGTAGAAAAAATTATTTTTTTTGTTTTTATTGATCCATTTTTGAAATCACAATCAATTATATCATTATTTTTTCTCCAATTTAATAAAAATGAATTTTCATAAAGATTTACATTTTCTGGCAACGTATCTATCATAGCTCTTACAAGTTTGCCTGGATGTAATAAAATTCCTCCTTTTGTATAAAGAGCAACATTATAAAAATTAGTACCCAATTTTTTTCTAAGATCTTTATTGAATAATATGTTGTGTTTAAAACCTAATTTTGAGAGAATTTCAGAGAAATTTTTTAAAATTTTTTTATCTTTCTCGTTTGATGATGCAAAATATTTTCCACATTCATTCCAGTCACAATCTACTTGGTGCTCTTTTATGAATTTTTTGACAGCTTCAATTCCTAGTTCATAGATATCTGTTTTTTTTTTATAATTTTCTAAGTCTTTATTTGATGTAAAACCATCATTTAAAGTTGTATCAACTAGATAACCTGAGTTTCTTGAGCTTGCACCCTCACCCGCCAATTGAGCATCTACTAATATTATCTTTTCATTTGGATAAAGTTGACCCAATTTTCTTGCAGCAGATAAACCTGTATAACCCGCACCAATTATTAACCATTCACAATTCAAATTTGATGATAGAGATTTAATATTGCTTCTAGAATTTAGATCTTTAACCCAACTGCACTCGTTATCATTAATTAATTCCATGATTATGAATTTAATCTAATTCAAATTCTTTTGTATAGTCTTTTTTAAGATTTGGATCCTGTTTAGTTTTATCTAAAACACAATTTCCAATAACAAGGTAATCTAATTCTGTTCCCATAAAACAATTAAATGCATCTTTAGGAGTATTTACTATTGGCTCTCCTCTTACATTAAAAGACGTATTAACTATAACAGGACAACCTGTTTTTTCTTTAAATTTTGATATTAAATCATAATAGTATTTATTATTTTTTCTACTGACTGTTTGAACTCTTGCAGAATAATCTACATGTGTTACCGCTGGTATTTCTGACCTTTTTACATTTAGTTTATCAATTCCGAATAATTTTTTTTGTTCATTGGTCATTTTAATTTGTTTATCTTGGTTAATATTAGCCACTAATAACATGTAAGGGCTATCAACATTCATATCAAACCAATTTGATAAATCTTCTTTAAGAACTGAAGGAGCAAAAGGTCGGAAGCTCTCTCTATATTTTACTTTTAGATTTAAATTTTTTTGCATTTTATCAGATCTTGGGTCACCTATAATTGACCTACCTCCTAAAGCTCTTGGACCAAATTCCATTCTTCCTTGAAACCAACCAATTGCTTTTTCATTAGATAAATATTCAGATGTTTGATCAATTAATTTTTCATAGTTTACAACTTCAAAATTAGCACCCAAGTTTTTTAATTCATTTTCTATTTCATCTTGAGAAAATTCTAATCCTAAATATGATCCTTTCATATCATCGTCTGGATTTGTAGTTCTTTTATTTCCTTGATCAATATACCATAAGGCTAAAGCTGCTCCTAAAGAACCACCAGCATCTCCTGCAGCTGGTTGTATCCAAATGTTATCAAAAATTTTTTCTTTAAGAATTTTGCCATTAGCTACACAATTTAATGCAACACCTCCTGCAAGACATAAGTTTTTAATTCCATATTCATTACGTATTGATTTTGCTAATTTGATCATAATTTCTTCAGTAACTTTTTGAATAGATGAGGCTATATCCATATGAAATTGAGTTAATCTTTCATTATTAGGGTCTCTAGGTTTTTGACCGAATAAATCATGAAAATGATTATTGGTCATAGTAAGACCAGTAGCATAATTAAAATATTTTTGATTTAATCTAAAAGTGCCATCCTTTTTTATATCTATCATCTCTTTAATCCTGTCCTCATATTTAGGATCTCCATAAGGAGCCAAACCCATTAATTTATATTCACCGCTATTTACTTTAAAACCTGTATAATAAGTAAATGCAGAATAAAGTAATCCAAGTGAATGAGGGAAATGAATTTCTTTTTTTATATCTAGCTCGTTACCTTTTCCTATAGCAACAGTTGTAGTAGCCCACTCTCCAACACCATCAGCAGTTAAAACAACAGCCTCCTCAAATGGTGAAGGAAAAAATGCACTTGCTGCATGACTTAAATGATGATCTGAAAAAAAAATATTTTTATCTGATATGTAATTTTGATCATGATCTTTAAGCTTTTTGAATAGAAGATTTTTTTGAAAAAGTTTTTCTTTGACCCATAATGGCATAGCTTTAGCAAAAGAAATAAAACCTTTAGGTGCAAAAGCAACGTAAGTTTCCAACAACCTTTCAAATTTAAGGAAAGGTTTTTCAAAAAAAACAATTTGGTCTACTTCACTTAAATTTAGATTGGCGTAATTTAATACAAATTTAATTGCATTTTTTGGATAACTTGGATCATGTTTTTTTCTTGTAAATCTTTCTTCTTGAGCAGCAGCAATAATTTTACCGTCTTTTAAAAGACATGCTGCACTATCATGATAAAATGCAGAAATACCTAATATATAATTCACTTTAAAATATAGTATAAATAAATGGAGCTACTGCAGAACCTTGGGTCAAGACTATCAAACCTCCAAATAAAACAAGAAAAATTATTATTGGTAAAAGCCAGTATTTTTTTCTAATTTGTATAAATTCCCAAAACTCTTTAATAAAACTCATATTAGAATTGATTTTTCATCTTACTTTTTGGACCAGATTTTTCAATCCAATAAGTTGTGTTTTTGTTATATTTTAAGTTTAAAAGATCTTTTCTTAAAGTTTTCATAATTAAACCTATTGGGGTTACAACTAAAAAAAATATTACTCCCATTATAATTGGTGAAATTATTTTTCCTAAAAATAAACCAAATTTAAACCATAGTTTATTTAGAGGGTTTAAAATTTTAGAATTTATCAAACCTAAAATTAAAAAAGTTAAAGATACTATTAAAGACCATATCCTGATCTCACCACTAGAAATTAATGGATATAAAGCTATTAACAAAAAAACAATAAAAAAAACTATTCCAAAACTTCGATTAGAGCCTAGTTTAATTTCATCATTCATAAATATTTATTATTATTAGAACAATAAAGAATAAAAATTTTTTATTTAATATATTGTTGAAAATCTTAGTCATATCAACCTTTAATTAATTTGAAGTAAACTTTTAAAACCTTTCCACTGTCTGATGCAATATAAATAGATCCGTCATTATCTTGAAACAATTTATTATTTTTTTGTTTGGCTATATGTCTTAATCTTTCCCCAAATTCTATTTTTTCATATCCAATGACTCTGCTATAATCATCAGATAATAATATGATATATAAAGATTTATCTCTTAATGTGGTAGCTAACAAGCATCCTTTTCTCTCATAATATGCCATCATTTGATTACTACAATTAGTAAGATCTGAAATAGCAATTGATGGCGTGAACTGTAGCAGTGGTTCTTTAAAACTATTTTTTTTATGATTTAATTCATACGAGGCAGATGCGAGACTTTCATACTTAGTTCCATATGAGGCGACAGGCCAGCCGTAATTGGAATTTTCCTCTATAAAATTTAATTCATCACCACCTTTAGGACCATGTTCGCTACTAAAAATATAATTATCAATTTTTGCAATACCCTGTGGATTTCTATGACCACTTGTATAAATTTTTATAATTGCTTTTTTTTCATTATCTAAAACACTTTCTTTGTTAATAGATATAATTTTTCCATAAAAAGAATTTTGATTTTGTGCTAAATCTCTTATCAGCTGTGAACTATTAGTAGGTGCACCAATGCTTAATAAAATTTTTTCTTCATGATGCATGCTTGCTCCACCAGCTCCTGCCACATGAATATTTACATAGTCTGGAAGACAGCCTGTTTCAAATATTTCTACTGAAGTATTTAAATCTATAATTGACATATTTTGACATCCTATTTTTTTTGTGGCCAAATACGCATATGGATTTTCTTTAATAAAAAAAACACCTCTAATACCTCCTTGAGAATTATGTGGATCGTAACTTCTTGGTAAATTAAATTTTGTAGTCTTATTTTTTGTAATTAAAAATCCATCTCTCGTGTATAATTCTAGTCTTGTCTTATCATTCTGAAAAGTTCCATATAACGCTGCTGACATATGTTGTTCATTGACTGAACCATCTTTATTTAGGCTATATCCGGAAAAATATTCAACTTCGTCTATATAAACTTCAAATGAATTTGCATTAAGTATCTCACTAGTAAGATTTTCTGTTGAAGATTCACCAACAACTGGCTCTACTCTTTTTTCTGGAAATATTAACTTGATTACTCCTTCTGGTATTAACCTCAGCTGGGCAACTTGTCCTTGAAACTGATACACAACAAAAACTGAAACTATAAATGATATTAAAAATACAAGTAAATACTTTATAAATGATTTGAACATTTAGTTCTTAGTTCGATAATGATGGTTGTTTCACCATATCTTCTTTTTTTATACCTGCAACCTTAACAGGTTTTTTCATTGCATCTCTTCTAAATGGTTCTCCAAGTTCTTGGTTAAGAATTACCTCAATAAATGTTGTAATTCCTTTCTTTTGATCTTCACAAGATTGTTTGATTGCAGCTGTTGTTTCATCCATAGTTCTAACTGTAACACCTTTCAGACCGCAAGCATCAGCAACTTTTGCATAACTCAACTCTGGGTCAAGCTCTGTGCCCACAAAATTATTATCAAACCATAAAGTAGTGTTTCTTTTTTCTGCTCCCCACTGATAATTTCTAAAAATTACCATTGCAATAGCTGGCCACTCTTTTCGTGCGCATGAACTCATTTCATTCATACTAATTCCAAATGCTCCATCACCAGCAAAACCTATTACAGGTATATCTGGACAACCAATTTTTGCGCCAAGAATTGATGGAAACCCGTATCCACAAGGTCCAAATAATCCTGGTGCTAAGTATTTTCTTCCTTTTTCAAAAGTTGGGTAAGCATTTCCAATCGCACAATTATTTCCAATATCACTTGAAATGATTACATCTTCAGGCATTCCAGCTTGAATTGCTCTCCATGCTTGTCTTGGGGACATTCTATCAGAGTCTCTCTCTCTAGCTTCTTTATTCCAAACAGTACCTTCATCATCTTCCTCATGATCTAAGCTTGATAATTTTTGTAACCAAGCAGATTTAGTTTGATGAATAATATCTTTTCTTTTTTGTCTATCAGTGTCCCCTGCTGATGGAGAAAGCTGTGCTAAAAGTTGCTGGGCAACTAATTTTGCATCACCACATATACCAACTGTAACTTTTTTAGTTAAACCAATCCTATCTGAATTTATATCAACCTGAATGATGCTTGCATTTTTCGGCCAGTAATCAATTCCATAACCTGGCAAAGTTGAAAACGGATTTAATCTTGTACCTAATGCCAAAACTACATCGGCTTTAGAAATTAATTCCATTCCAGCTTTTGATCCATTATAACCTAAAGGCCCAGCTGCTAGCGGATGGCTTCCAGGAAAACTATCATTGTGCTGATAACCTGAACATACAGGTGCATCTAATTTTTCTGCTAGCTTTTTGCAATCTTCAATAGCTCCACCTATAACTACACCTGCTCCAGACAAAATAACTGGGAACTTTGCTTTTGATAACAAGTCTGCGGCTTTTTTTATTGCATCAACTCCACCTGCTTGTCTCTCTAATCTTACTATTGGAGGAAGTTCTATGTCGATAACTTGTGTCCAATAATCTCTTGGAACATTTATTTGAGCAGGCGCTGATCCTCTAATTGCTTTTTCAATAACTCTATTTAAAACTTCTGCCATTCTTGAAGGGTCTCTAACCTCTTCCTGATAACAAACCATATCTTTAAACAAATTCATTTGTTCAACCTCTTGAAAACCACCTTGACCCATAGTTTTATTTGCAGCTTGAGGTGTAACTAATAACAATGGAGTATGATTCCAATAAGCTGTTTTGATTGGAGTAACTAAACCTGTAATACCTGGACCATTCTGAGCTATAACCATGGACATTTTTCCAGTTGCTCTTGTATACCCGTCTGCAATTAATCCACCGTTTGTCTCATGAGCAACATCCCAGAAAGTAATTCCTGCATCAGGAAAAATATCTGAAATTGGCATAAATGCTGAACCAATAATTCCAAAAGCATGCTCAATACCATGCATTTGTAAAACTTTTACAAAAGCTTCTTCTGTAGTCATTTTTGTCATAAAACTTTAACCTCTTTTAAAGTGTAATATAAAAATTTATAAAATTCGTTTGTTAATTTGTGCGATTAATATATAAGATTTCACAAATTTCAAACAAACAAATCGACACGATATGGCCACAGACATTATAATTCATGATAAAAAAGACAATGTCGGAGTGGTAGTTATTGAAAAAATTACTCCTAAACAAGACTGTGCTTGTTGGATAATGGAGGATGACAGCTCTACTAATATTCAATCAATGGATGAAATTCCTTTAGGGCATAAAATTGCGATGGTTGATCTAAATGAGGGTGATACCATCCTAAAATACGGTCATGATATTGGTAAAGTAGTTAAATCAATTAAAAAAGGTGAGCATGTTCATGTTCATAATGTAAAAACTAAAAAATGGTAAAAGTATGGATATCCCAAAAAGTTTTTTAGGCTTTAAAAGAGAAAATGGAAGAGCTGGTACTAGAAATCATGTAATTATTTTACCTGTTGATGATATTTCAAATGCTTGTGCTGAAGCTGTAGCTAATAATATAAAAGGAACAATCGCACTTCCGCATTCATATGGAAGATTACAATTTGGAGCTGATTTAGAATTACATTTTAGAACTATGATAGGAACAGGCTGCAATCCAAATGTTGCTGCTGTGATAGTGATTGGAATTGAACCCAAGTGGACCAAAAGAATTGTTGATGGAATTGCAAAAACTGGAAAACCAGTCGAAGGATTCCACATTGAACGTACTGGTGATATTGGTACTACAATGAAAGCTTCAAAAAAAGCCCAAGAATTTGTGATGTGGGCTTCAGAGAAACAAAGAGAGGAATGTCCAATAAGTGATCTATGGATATCGGTCAAGTGTGGAGAGTCGGATACAACATCTGGTCTAGCTTCAAACCCTACAGTTGGAAATCTTATGGATAAACTTGAACCACTGGGAGTTCATCTATGTTTTGGTGAAACTTCAGAATTAACAGGAGCAGAAAAAGTTTGTGCTTCAAGAGGTGCTACAAAAGAATCTTCAGATAAATTTATGAGAACTTGGAACGAATATAATGAGTTTATATTAAAGGAAGCAACTGATGATTTATCTGAAAGTCAGCCTACAGCAGGCAACATTGCTGGTGGCTTAACAACTATTGAAGAAAAAGCTTTCGGAAATTTTCAAAAAATTGGAAATTGTAAATTTATAGATGTACTAGAACCAGCTGAGGAACCAAAAAAAGGAAAAGGTTTATATTTTATGGACACTTCGTCTGCAGCAGCGGAATGTGTAACACTTCAAGCAGCAGCAGGATTTAATATACATTTATTTCCTACAGGCCAGGGTAATATTGTTGGAAATCCTATTGAACCAGTAATCAAACTTACTGCAAATCCTCTTACTGTAAAAAGTATGGGTGAACATATTGATTGTGATGTTTCAAAAATATTATCAAGGGAAATGAATTTGTCTGAAGCGGGAGATGAATTAATAAAAACAACATTGCGGGTAGCTAACGGAAGATTAACTTGTGCAGAGGCTTTAGGTCACAAAGAATTTGTGATGACTAAACTTTACAGAAGTGCATAAGTTTTTATCTAGTGCCTAATAAACTTAACTATCTAAAAAAGATATTTCCTGGTGTTAGTTTAGCTTTAATTTTTTATTTATTTTCCCATGGAATTAATAATGTTTTAGCGATAGAGGTATTTGGTACTGAAAAAAGTCCAATATCGACAGTTCTAATAGCAATCATTCTTGGTATTATAATGGGTAACGCTTTTACACCAAGACCAGGCATGATGGTTGGACTCGATTTTACTCAGCAACATATTTTAAAACTAGGAATTATTTTTTTAGGAATAAGATTAAGTTTTGAAGAATTTATAAAATTTGGATCAATTGCTTTACCACTGATTATTACATGTATAGTTGGTGTTTTAATTTTAATTAAGTTGTTAATTAAAAAAGTATCCATTTCATCAAAAATGTCATATTTGATTGCTATTGGTACAAGTGTTTGTGGAGCAACTGCTATTGTTGCAACAGCTCCAGTCATTAAAGCAAAAAAAACAGAGGTTGCATATGCAATTGCGAATATTACTTTATTTGGAGTAATTGCAATGCTTGTTTATCCTTATTTTGCAGAATGGTTTTTTAATGAGAATAATTTAAAAGCTGGTCTTTTTTTAGGTACTTCAATTCACGAAACTTCACAAGTTGCAGCCGCTGGATTAATTTATGATCAACAATTTAACAGTCCAGAAACTTTAAATGTAGCTACTGTTACTAAATTAATTAGAAACACTTTTCTCGTAATTATGATTCCATTGTTCGCTTTTTTATATAATAGGGGTGAAGCTAAAAATGAAAAATACTCAATTATAAGTATTTTTCCGTATTTTGTACTTGGATTTATCGGAATGATAATCGTAAGAAATTTAGGAGATCAATTTTTTTCAATTGGTAACGATAAACATTTTCTTTGGATAAATTTAATAGAATATTTGAAAATTTTAGCCACGACTTTTTTAACAATGGCTATGGCTGCTGTAGGAATATCAATAAACTTAAGTGAACTTAAGTCAATGGGTTATAAGCCATTTATTGTCGGGTTGATTGCTGCAATGACTGTTGGTTTTATTAGTCTTATATATATAGAGACTATATCAAAATTTTTTATTTAGCCTGTTTAGTAGACTTTATAAAATATTTTTTTCTAAAATTAGATAAAAATCTTCTAATAAATGCAGCAGCAATTCCTAAACTAACTGCAAATAAAATAGAAAACATTCCATAAAAAAATGGCATATCTTTAGAAAATTCTAAAATAAATTTTGAAAAAAAGTTTAAATCAGAGATTGCAACTTTGGAGATTTCTTTTTGGATTTCTTCTGCAAAAAAAGTATCATATGCAATTGCAATCCCCACAACTAATAATAAAACGGCTAATAAAGCTTTTAAACCAGAGCTATCAATACTTTCTCCTAATTTTTGGCCTAACTGAACACCTATAATTGATCCAACCACTAACATAACTACCAACATCAGGTCGATAGATCCATAATTAAAAGAATGTAAAAATGTGACGATAACGCTTACAAAAATTGTCACAAATAAAGAAGTTCCAGGTACTAGCCTTGTTGGCATTTTGATAATATAAATCATTGCAGGAACTAGTATAAAGGCACCACCTATACCCATTATAGCTGCAATAAATCCAACTGCTAATCCAATTATAATTGGGGTAAATATACTTTCGTATAATTTTGATTTTGGGAATCTCATTCGTAATGGAAGACCATGTATCCAATAATGAACATGCAGCTTTTTTTTTTCTACAACATTTTTTTTTGCTTTATCTATTTCACCAAGACTTTCTACCAGCATAAGAGTACCAATTATTGCTAAGATATACATGTATGCTAAGGAAATTACTGTATCAATTTTACCAATACCTTTAAAATAAGTAAAAGTATAAATACCTAACGCAGTACCTATCGAGCCACCAATTACAATCATAAAACCCATTTTATAATCCAAAGTATTTTTTAACCAATGAGTTGTGGATCCTGATACAGAAGTTGCTAAAATATTATTTGCCTCATTCGCTACGGCATAAGCAGGCGGGACTCCTAAGAAAATTAAAAAAGGTGTCATTAAAAATCCACCACCGACACCAAAAAGACCAGATAAAACTCCAACTAATGCGGATAATAAAAGAATTTCAATTGGATTTACAAATACTTGAGCGATCGGTAAAAAAACATCCATCTAAAAAAAACTAAATTTTTATTTAAAAGTTATAAAAGTTCCAACTAAGATTACAACCCAACAAGCTAAAATTGCTGAAAAAATTCCTGTTTTAATAAAAATTGATTTTTTGTTTGATATATTCAGGGGGATTTTAAAGTTTGAAAGGCGCATCTAATCTCTGAATACACCCAGTAAAAAAATTGTCAAACTATAATTAGTAAATTGTTGCACCAAATATCTTTATCTCACCATCCTCAACACCTAGCACTAGTCTTCCCAAAAACTCACCTGGTATTTCCTTATTAGTCTGTTTAATAAGTACTGTAATATGCTCCCCTCTTCTCAAAGTTCCAAAAGGTTCGTAAGTTTCTTTCAAATTAGTAATTATTTTATTATTAGCCCACTGTTTACCCAGCTCTACCTCATTGGCTCCAAACAACATTTGAGTTGAAAAATCTCTAGTAAAACCACCGTAATCCTTCATATTCGATGCTCTTATTAAATTTTCCCAAAAAGGTTTACCAATTGCAAAAATCTCATCGTCTGATTTTGCTAAAAGATCCATAAGATTATTTCAAAAATTATGAGGCCTTCTTCTTCTCTTTTTCATCCACGATATGATAAACTGGAACCTTCTCTAAAGTAAACTTTCCAGTTTTAGGGTCTCTTCTTGAAACTGTTAGACAATGCCAATTTTCATCATCTAGCTTCATATGATCTCCTCTATAATAATACCCCGGCCAACGAGTTTCTTCTCTAAATAAAGTATGTTCGGTTACACACTGAGAAGTTAAAGCACGATGTTTCAGCTCCCAAGCTCTCATTAACTGGTGATAATCTTCAGCTCCCACATGTTCTAGATCCTCTTGAAGCCAAGCTAGTAATTCTAAACCTTTTTTAAGTAAATTTCCATTAGTCATATAGTTAGAGGTAATTCCACCCACATATTCATCCATAATTTTTTGTAATCTTTGTAATCCTTGTATTGGAGAAATGTAACTCGGGGATACTGTTCCTCCAGTTATTTCATTCTGAGCTACAGTGTAATTATCAAGTGGCTTATAAACAGCTTTTTTGAAATTTTCACATTGTTTATCAGAAACTTTTATACCTTTTGCCTTTTGATCTTCAATATATTTAACTGCAGCTTTTGCAGCAAGTCTACCTTCAGTGAAAGAACCAGATGAAAATTTATGAGCACTTCCACCTACAGTATCGCCAGCTCCAAAAAGACCATCGATGGTAAGCATCCTATTATATCCCCAGAAGTATTCTGGTGGAGAAAGATCCTCAGGTCCACTCACCCACGCACCAGAACAAGTCGCGTGTGATCCCATTACATATGGCTCTGAAGTAGTTAATTCTGGATTTGTATATTTAGGATCAATATTTTGTGAAGCCCAGACAACAGCCTGACCAACTGTCATGCCTAAAAAATTTTCCCAACCAACTGTTTCTAAATGAGGATCCTGGAAAGCTTCAGTTGTAACCATGTGAATTGGTCCATTACCAGAAGCAACTTCTTGAATAAATGCATGATTTCTCAAACATGTAGGAGTTGGATGATGATCAATGTATTCCCCAACTAACTCTTTTGTTTGATCGTACCATTTCTTCTCATAGTTTTCACCATTTGCATTTTGGGTATATGTTTTTAGATGAAGAAAATAAGCTCCAACAGGACCGTAACCATCTTTAAATCTACATAAGACAATTCTATTTTCCATCTGAGTCATTTTAGCTCCTGCAGCAATAGGTAATGCATAAGCTGAACCGTTACTCCACGGTGCGTACCAAGTTCTACCCATACCCTCTCCAACTGCTCTTGGTTTAAAAATGTGAGATGCTCCTCCAGCGGCTACAATCACTGTTTTTGATCTGAAAACATGAAAATCACCTGTTCTCATATTAAATCCTACAGCACCGCCAATTCTATTTTCTTGGGCCTCATCCATTAATAAATGAGTAACCATTATTCTATTATAAATTTTATCAGCAGATTTTTTAGCCGCCTCAGCAACTATTGGTTTGTAACTTTCACCATGTATCATAATTTGCCACTTACCTTCTCTGAGGTATCTACCAGTTTTTTCATTTTTCATCATCGGTAAACCCCACTCATCAAACATATGAACTGTTGAGTCTACATGACGAGCCATATCGTAACCTAAATCTTCTCGAACCATTCCCATTAAGTCATTTCGAGCATATCTTACATGGTCCTCTGGTTGGTTTTCATCCCATTGCATTCCCATATAACAATTAATTGCGTAGAGACCTTGTGCTACGGCACCACTTCTATCAATGTTTGCTTTTTCTACACAAACAATTTTTAAATCTCTACCCCAGTGTCTAGATTCAAAAGTAGCACCGGTTCCAGCCATTCCTCCACCAACAACTAGTACATCGCAGTCTTCATAATGAGTTTTATGTTTAGCCATTAGTAGTAAACCCCTTTTTTAAAAGACTCTTTTGGAACAGAAGGTAATTCTTGATTTGTATTTAAGCCTTCTGGTTCGCTATATAATCTCTGAGAATTTATCTCTCCTTGATTAGGAGTATCACCTTCAGCAAGTTTAGGAATAAACTTTCCCCAAGGCTTAGTTGTGATTGGAGAAACAAAGTTTTTCTCTGTCCCATTTCTAAATTTTATTTTCCAAGAAATTGTACCTTTTTCCTCTTCTCTTCTAACCCTTACGCTGTGTCCCATAGGAGCAAAATCAGCATAACCTCTGACATCAATTGCGTGATTTGGACAAGCTTTCACACATGAATAACATTCCCAACAAAAATTTGGTTCTATATTTTTTGCACGTCTAATATTTTCATCTATGTGCATGATATCTGATGGACAAATATCAACGCAGTGACCGCAGCCATCGCACCTAGTCATGTATACAAAAGTTGACATAATTTTTTATTTTTTTTCCTTTTTCAATAACATATTAATAGTGTTTTGGCTCTTCTCTTTTTATACCTAAACCAAATTGTTCAGGTGCATCAGCAGGTGGTGGTAAATTATCTCTTGAACCATCTGCTTCAGCTAAATTTTTTTGAATAGCTGCTCCAGGTTTATAAAACATGTGTGCAAATTTAGACCAATACACTCCACCGAATAAAATTAAATTTGATGCAATAAAAAGAGTCAAGAATAAATATGAGGCTGCCATCTGACCATTAAATTGAGTGTATGACCATGCTAGTCCAAATGTTGAGCAAGCTAGTAACGCTAATACAAATAAATCTGCTTTAATAATTCTATACCAGGGATGAGCTTCAGCTGAAACATCAACTCTTAAAAAAAACCAAAACCAATATCCACCTAAACAAGTTAAAACTGCCCCTAAATGCCAAAGTAATGACCATGTTTCAGAATTTGGTTTATCTGATCCTGTATAACAAAAAACTAAAACTGCAGATGATAACCAAAATAAAATTGTTCCATACATTCCAAGCACATGAGCGAGCCTTCTTTTACCAAAACCTAATTCTGATGTTGTTCCAATATCAACAACTGTTGTTTTCGCAATTATAGTGGTCTTTTCACTAAGACCTAATTTTTTTGTAGCAGCTAATTTTGCTTTTTTTATATTGTTAATAAAATATGTAAGATTTTTATGGTGGATCATTTGGATTATTGTTCCACCAGCTATTAATAAGACCATTGCAATAATGAAGGACTGCATTGCAAGTGGAGATACAAATTCAGATAATATAGAGAAAGGATTGTTACTTAACATTTCCGCCTTTTGTTAAATTTCAAATTATTTAAATTTTATATATAGATAAATTTATAGATCAACATCAAACTCTGGTCAATTTGTCTTTTATAACAGTCTATTTTATTCTTTTGTAGTGCTGCTTCTTTGGAATAACTGATCTTACTCCTCCTTGAGGATTGTCCACGTCCTTTTCTCGACGTGGAATTAAATGTAAATGACAATGAAAAATTGACTGTCCTGAAACTTTTCCAATATTTGTTCCTAAGTTAAAACCTTTTACTGTTTGATCTTTATTTGTAATTTCGTCTTTAATTATTTTAATAAGATCATTACATGCTAAAAGTTCATCATTGGTTAAATCAAAAAAATTTTTGATATGTCTCTTAGGAATAATTAGGCAATGGTATTCTGAAACGGGATAGGAGTCATAACTAGCATAAGCTAATTTATTTTCATGAGCACAACCACTTTTTTTAATATCACAAAATAAACAGGGATTATTTGGATCTTTCATTTTTATAAAATTTATAAGAATTACATTTCTTTATCACATCGTCATAATATCTAGAGAGAATCTTAAATTTTTCTAAATTTTTTCTTTTCCATCTAATCTCATCAATAGTTCTTACTGAAGTGACTCCTTTACCAGAGCCTAAAAGTAAAATTTCATCATAACTATGTATTTCTCTCAATAAAATATCTTTTTTTATTATTCTTTTAATTTTTTTTTTAAAATATTTATAAGTATTACCCTCATAATAACCTTTTTTTGGTGTAAAAAATTTTTTATTTTTAACGAATAATAAATTTGAAGTTCCTGTTTCTAATATTTTTTTATCAGACATAAGTGCTATATCTGATCGAGAATTATCCATCTTAGATAGGTGTGATAATATTTTTTTATATTTAAGATTTTTAAATTCTGGTTTTTCTCTTTTTAATTTTACTAATTTTAGATTAAAGTTTAATTTCGGTTTAATTCTTTTTCTTAAAGAAATTGAAATAACTTTATTATTCACAGCTATTCTCAATAGATGGTTATATTTTTTCTTTTTAGATAAATTTTTATTAATTATTTTTAATATATTCGCATTTAATGATTTTTTTTTAATTTGGTATTTTTTTAAAGATGATACTAGATTTTTTAAATGTTTATCAAAAAATAAAATTTTTGCTGGTTTACCAAAAATCCACATTGTAGTAAAAATTCCATGGTCTCCCCAAAGATCATTAAATTTTATCTGCTCTAGATTTTTAAGCAGATAAGATTTTTTTAATAAGTATGTTACCATTAATAGTTAAAAAAGATTCTGGATGAAATTGAAAGCCATATATTTTTTCTTTATTATTTTCAAAAGCCATTGCAACTTTTGAAGTTATACATCTCATAGTTATATCAAAATGATTAGATTTGAAAGGTTCTTTTAATTTTAAGGAATGATACCTGCCAACTTTAAATATTTTTCCTTTTTTAAATAAAGATTTGTTGCTAACAACTTTTACATTTGATTGAAAACCATGATAAATCTTTTTCTGTTCAATAATTTTTGCACCTTCACAAAATAGAATGTGTTGAAAACCCAAACAAATTCCTATTATTTTCTTTTTTCCTTTAAATTTTTTATAAATTTTAGAAGTAATTGGATAATTTCTGGGACTACCAGGTCCTGGTGAAAAAATTATTGTTGATGCATGCTTAATCTTACTTTCATTAATTTTATCATAATTATCGCACTCAACTTTATCAAACAAAGCAAATTGATGAACTACATTATGTGTAAAAGAATCATTATGATCAATCACGTAAATCATTTGAATAAATCTATTAATGCTTTTGCTTTGATAAAATTTTCATTGAATTCATGATTTGCATTGCTATCAACAACAACACCTGAGGCAACTGAGATTTCAGAAATATTTTTAAAATTTAGAATTGATCTTATAATTATATTAAATCTCATATCTCCATTAAATTTTATATAACCAAAACTTCCGGTATAAATATTTCTATTTTCTTTTTCTTGTTTGTTTAAAAGATTAAGAGTGTTTATTTTTGGACATCCTATAACAGAGCCACCTGGCATCATCGCTTTAATTATTTCAAGGTTACTAATATTTTCTTTTAATTTTCCTTTAATGAGGCTCACATAATGAAAAAGATCTTTATATTCCTCTACAATTTTCTGTTTAGACAATTTTACAGAACCTATTTTACATATTCTTGATAAATCATTTCTTTCCATATCTACAATCATGTTGTGTTCTTTAGTTTCTTTGAGGTTTTTTCTAAAATAACTTAATGCTTTTTTTTTATTTAAATGCTTTGTTTTTTTAACTGTTCCAGCTATTGGTTTAGTGGATATATGAATGCCTTTTTTTGTTATTAAATTTTCTGGAGAACAACTAATTATAGAATAATTTTTATCCTTTATCATAAAAGCCTCTGGAGCCAAGTTAGAGTTGGATAACCTTGAAAAAAAATCCAATGGATTAATTTTTGATTTAGTTTTGTATTTGGTGCAAATCTTAATTTGGTATGTTTCACCACTTTTAATTTTTTTCTTAAATTTATTAAATATTTTAGTGTAATTTTTTTTATTTATATTGATATTAAAATTTCCAGACTTAAAGATTTTCTTATTATAGTTTAGCTTGTTATTAAGCTTAATTTTTTTTTCTGGTTTGTAAAAAATTCCTTTTGGAAAACTTAGATTTTTTTGTTTCGGAACTTTGATACCAATCAAATTATTTAACAACTCATATCCAAAAAAACCAATAAAGAGATCAGTATTTTTTAAATTTTTTTTGTTTTTTTTACTTAAAAAACTTTTAATATTTTCTTTGTTTAGGATAATTTTTTTTGAAAAATTTGTATAAAGCTCAAATCCTTTTTGTGATTTATAAATAATATAAGGTTTTCCTGATTGGTGTATTTCCGATAGTTCGTTTGTTTTATTCAATTTATTCTATTTTTAATCTTAAAACTGGTTCTTCCTTTATTGGAAGATGAATTATTGCTGCAAAAATAGATAATGCAATTGCTAAATACCACGCATAATCATACGAGCCGTAAGTATCGTGAAACAAGCCTCCAAGATAAGCACCAAAAAATGAACCAATTTGATGACTTAAAAAAACTATACCATACAATAAACCCAAATATTTTGTTCCAAAAAGATGAGCAACTATTCCACTAGTAGCTGGTACTGTCGATAACCATAAAAACCCAAAGCTTGCTCCAAATATAAATGCTGAAATATTGCTAGCAGGAGTAAATATAAAAAATACTATTGAAACTCCTCTTAAAAAGTAGATTGTGCTTAAAATTATTTTTTTACTCATTTTCGCAGATAAATAGCCACTTAGCAAAGAGCCAAAAATATTAAACAAACCGATTAAAGACAAAATAGCTGCAGCAGTCCAATCTTCAAGGCCTCTATCTATTACGTACTTTGGAACATGAGTTCCGACTAATGTAATATGAAATCCACAAACAAAAAATCCAGATACAAGAAGAATATAACTTTTTGTTTTAAATGCTTCATTAAGTGCTTCAGAAAAAGATTGGTTTGATGTTTTTTCCACATTTTCTGTTGCGGATGGGGATCTAACGAAATATGCAGAAAATAAACCAGCAATCAACAGTATTCCAAACACAAATAAAGTATAATTCCATCCAAATTCATTTAGAGAATAGCTTGTAAAAATTGGTGACAAAAAGTAACCAAATGATCCAACAGCAGTCACAAAACTCATTGCTATAGTTCTTGTAGATAAAGGAAAGTGTTTTCCAACAATAGACATTGGAATGCTTATGGCTGTACCTCCTAGCCCTATTCCAATTAACAATCCCATGTGAATTTGAAAAAAAATTCCTGTATTAGGTCCTGTATATAAGAAAAATATTCCAGCAGTATAAAAAATAAATGCTGAAATAATTGCTTTATGTCCACCATACTTATCTGCAATGGCACCAAAAATAGGTCCTGTTAAACCCCACATTAACATCTGTATTCCTATGGCAAAACCAAATGCTGTATTACTTATTTTTAAACTTTCGTTGAAGTCCATGAAAAACAAGCCGAAAGTTTGTCTTACACCAAGTGAAATTAAAACAACAAAACAAGCAGCAAATAATGTGACTATTGCCGTTCTTGATTGAAAAAATTTTTCTGAACTCATTTCAAATGCCTTAATGCTTGTTTAATATCAGCAATTAAGTCATTTGGATCCTCAAGTCCTATATGTAATCTTACTAATCTTTCATCTTTACTTAAATTTAAGAATTTTCTATTGCCTCTCTCCGATTTTCCCTGGTGTAAAGCTAAACTCTCAAAACCACCCCAGCTATATCCATAACCAAATAATTTTAAAGAATTGACAACTTTGATAACTGATTTTTTATTTTTGGTTTTTATTTTTAAACCCATAAGACCAGAGGCTCCAGAATAATATTTTTTCCACAATTTATAATTTAAAGATCCTTTTTTATACGGATATAAAAGTTTTACTTTTTTATTTTTTGATAAAAAAGCTGCTACTTTTTTCGCATTCTCTTGATGCTTATCCAGTCTTACATCTAAAGTTCTTAATCCTCTGGTAATCAAATATGCATCATCAGGTCCTAATCTTAAACCAGTAATTTTTTGAGCCTTTTCAACTTGTTTAAAAACTTTTTTATTAACAGCTAAACTTCCTCCCATTACATCTGAATGACCAGAGTAATATTTAGTAGCTGACACAATAGACATATCAAATCCTAACTTTATAGGTTTAAAAAAATAAGGAGTTGCCCATGTGTTATCAATTGCGGTTAATATTTTGTTTTTTTTAGCAATACTAATAATTTTAGATAGATCTTGAAATTCAAATGTATTACTACCTGGATTTTCAACAAAAATAAGTTTTGTTTTTTTCGATATATTTTTTTTAATTGAACTTAAGTCGTGCGGATTGTAAAAAATAGTTTTTATTCCAAAATCAGTAAGATAATCTTGAGTTAGCATTCTAGTTGGATTATAAACTGGATCTGCTGTCAATATCTCATCTCCTGGTCTTACCAAACTAAATATTGCCAAAAAAACAGCACCAAAACCTGTGGGTGTTAAAAATACATGATAAGACTCTTCCAACCTTGTTAATATTTTTGAGAGAATATGAGTGGTTGAGGTGCCTTGACGACCATAATCAAAATGACCACCTAATGGATCTCTTTTATTTTTGGCTTGAGTTCGTCTGATATCATTCATAGATTTGAAAATAATAGTAGAGGCTCTTACAACTGGAGGATTTACTGAATGATTATGAAAATCTTTTGCGGTATGTTTTAAAAAGGTTTTAAAAGATTTTGACATAAAAAATTTGATAACTAACTGTGACAATGCTATATCCCGCAGATAATTTCAATTAAATTATAACTAAAGGAGAAAATGGGTTACCCAAAAAAACATAGAGGCCGAAGAAAACAAGGGTCTAAAAAAAGAAGAGCCAAGAGAAAAAATAAGAAAAAATAATTCACAATGGAACAGATTGATAAGGCTAAATCAATAAGTATATGGATATTTGTTGTTCCATTTATTGCTGTTAATACTTGCCTTATTCTAATCACGCAATTCCATCAATTATTTCCAAATCAAGAGGATATTATACATAATACAATTCCATATATCGATGGTGGAGCATCAATAAGTAGAACTGCAAGACCTTATCCATCTTGGCTCATTTTTAAACCAGCTATGTTCTTAACATCATTTCTTCTAATCAAATATTGGTTATTCAATAAAGATATTGTCTCTTTTTTTGAAAAAGATCACAAAAATATAAATAAGATTGTTTATTTTGGAATAGCCTCAGCTATAGCTTTAACAATACATTCAATTTTTTTAGGCATTAAATTTGATAACGATTTTTATAAGTTATTTAGAAGGATAATAATGCTTATGTTTATAACCTTTGAAATAATTGCTCAAGCATACTTAGTTGCAACCCTATATTCACTTAAAAATGAACTTTCAAAATATATTAACAAAATTTATCTATTACTTAAATTATTTTTAGTGAGCATTTTAATAATTGTTGCTTTTATAAGTGTTCCAATTATTAGCCTACCAGGAAATGATTTCTTAGGATTTAATTTAAAATTTTTTAAACATGGCTTAGAATGGAATTATTTTATTGGGGTTATAACTTTTTATCTTTTAACTTTTTTTATGTGGAAAAAAACTAATTAGTAATCCACCCACCACCTAAAACTTTATAGCCTTGTTCATCCATATTATAAAAAACACAAGCTTGGCCTGGTGATATACCGTCCTCAAAATTTTTTAAATTTACTTCTGCAGAATTATCTGTTCCTAAATTAACTTTAGCTTCTAATAATTTTCCTGTTGATCTAACTTTAACTAAAATATCTTTTAAAAATTGTTGCTCATTAACTAATAAATTTAGATTATTGACGTTTATTTTTTTCTTTCCTAGTTTTTCTCTTGGTCCAACAATAATTTCATTTTTATCTGAATTAATTTTTAAAACATATAATGGTTCTACATCTGAAACCTTAATTCCTTTTCTTTGACCAATAGTAAAATTTATTATCCCATCATGCACACCAATAACTTTACCTTTTAGATCTTTAATATTTCCTTTTTTAAAAGAATCTGGTCTAAATTTTCTTATAATTGATGAATAATCTCCATTAGGTACAAAACAGATATCTTGACTATCTGGCTTCTGAGCTACATTCAATTCCAATTTTTTTGCAATAGATCTTGTTTCATCTTTAAGCATTCCGCCTAGAGGAAATCTGAGATAATTTAATTGTTCCCTTGTTGTATTAAATAGAAAATAACTTTGATCTCTATTTTCATCAATAGCACGATACATATTTGTTTCAGAACCAGAGGTAATACTTTTTACATAGTGACCAGTAATTAAAGCATCAGCTTTTAATTCTTTCGAAAATTCAAATAAATCTTTAAATTTGACTGTTTGATTACATTGAACGCAAGGAATAGGTGTCTCACCTTTTAAATAACTTTCTACAAAATTATCAATAACTCCTTGTTTAAATTTATTCTGAAAATATAAAATTTTGTGCTCGATATTTAATTTATTTGCAACTCTTTTTGCATCCATAATGTCTTGACCTGAGCAACATTGTTTAGATGATGCAACTTCTTTACCATCATCATAAAGTTTTAGAGTTATTCCTATTACATTATAACCTTCTTTTTTCATCATACCTGCAACAGTCGAAGAGTCGACACCTCCAGACATAGCCACAACAACAGTTGTATCCGATGGTTTTTTATTAAGGCCTATTGAGTTTAAATTGTTGTTCATTAACTGGTATTTATACTTATTTCTAATATAAGTTAAATAAATGATATTAGATTTTGAACCAGGTGACAAAGTAATCAATCCTTTAGCTAAAGAATGGGGGGTAGGTCAAATTCAATCCATAATTAAAGAAAAAGTGACAGTTAATTTTGAAAATGTAGGAAAAAAAGTAATCAACTCTAATTACATTGAGCTAAAAAAAATAGATGACAGAAATTAATATTGAAAAACTTATAAGAAATTTAATTAATACATTTTTGAATGCAGGTAAAATTTCAATAGATCTTAGAAAAGCTGGTCTTACAAAAAAAATAAAATCCGATAATACACCAGTAAGTAATGGTGATTTAGAAGTAAACAAAATTCTTAGTGAAAAAATAAAAGAATTGACACCTTCAATTCCAATTATTTCAGAAGAAACATCTGATAATAAGTTAAATAAAGACCTTAAAGATTTTTGGCTTATTGATCCAATTGATGGAACTTATGATTATATAAACAATCTTGATGAATTTACAATTAATGCAGGTTTGATTTTGAATAAACAACCAGTTGCAGGACTGATTTGTGCTCCAGCAAAAAAAAGAATGTTTTACTCTTACGGTCAAGGAAATGCATATGAAATTGTAAATGGAAAAGAAATTCGGATAGATGGATCTAGAAATTTAGATAATGACAAAATTAAATTTGTTTCATACTCAAGTAAAATTAAACCAGAAATTCAAAAAATTTTTGATGAATTAAATGTTAAGGAATTTACTAGAATGAAAAGTTCACTTAAATTTTGTGTAATTGCCACTGGTGAATATGACGGATATGTTGCTGAACCAAGAGCTTGTGAATGGGACATAGCAGCAGGACATGCTATTTTAAAACATTCAGGTGGATCTGTAACCGATTTTGAAAATAATGAAATTTTGTATGGTAAAAAAGACTTCAAAAACCCAAGTATAATTTTAAAAAGTAGTAGGCTTGTTTAATGGATGAACAAATTAGAATTATATTAATTATAATTATATCAGTATCAATTTTTGGATTACTAGTTTTTGTTTTTGTTAGAAACTATATTAAAAATAAAATTGATCATTTAATTAAAGAAGAAAAGAAAAAATCAAAGTAAATTAACTATCTTTATATAATCGTCTCTTTCAATATCCATAACCTTTTTTGAAGTTTCAAAATCAAAACCATTTCTTGCCAATAATGAGATATCTTTTTTATAAAACAATGATCTATTATCCTCTGTTCTTGCAGGACCTATTCTTTTTTTTTTACACAATTTTATTGCAGAAAAAAAATCTTGATCAGAATTTTCATCATTAATTTTTTCAAGTGTTTCTTTTATAAATTCACTGTTAATTCCCTTTCCTAATAAGTAATTTCTAATTTTATTTATTGAACTTCCTCTTTGGATCATACTTTTTGCTTTGCTATCAGAATAAAACTTATCATTAATAAATTTGTTTTTTTCTAAATCAGATAAAACAATATCAATTAAATTTGTAACATCTTGTTTTTTAACGTTTGGAACTGAAGTTTTTAAATATTTTTTTAAAAGATAGGTTTTTAGCTGTTGTTTCGAAGGGGCATATTTTTCTACATAAGTAAAAGCAAAATTCCGCATTTCTTCAACGGTTACTTTTAATGTTTTTTTTCTGTTTCTTATAGGAATCATAACTAGATTTAATATAATATATTTAGGAATGATCGAACAAATTTATAGCTTCTTTACAATCGAAATGATTTACTTGTGGGTAAATATTGGTGTATTACCATTTTGGTTATTAATTATATTTTTTCCTCAATCACAACTTTGTAAATATTTAGCAACCTCAATATTTCCTATATTCTTGCTAAGTGGAGTTTATATACTTATTTTATATAAAGCTTATTTAGGATCATTTGATTTTGATAATAATTTTAATCTTTATTTGGGTTTAAGTTATGTATCCGATTTATTTCGAAATGATTATTATTTATTAATGTTTTGGACACATTTTGTATCAGTTAATTTATTCATAGGTGGTTGGATTCTTAAAGATGCCCAAAAATTTTTAATAAATAAATTCTTAATAGCTTTTCCACTTATAATTACATATCTAATTGGTCCTATTGGTATATTTATATATTGGATAATAAGAATTTTTTACGCTAAGCGTTTAAATCTATATGACTAAGTCTATAGATTTTTATTTCGATATAATTAGTCCCTACGCTTATATTGCTCATAAAAAAATTGAAAAAATAAATAAAGATAATAGAATTTTATTCAACTATAAACCTATGTTGCTAGGTGGTCTTCATAATTTAGCGAATATTACTGCGCCTGCATTTAATGACTTTAAAATGAAGAATATGAAAAATGATTGTGATTTAGTTTCCAAAAAAAATAGTATTCAATTTAGATGGAATGAAAAATTTCCAATAAATTCGCTTTATATAATGAGAGGTTATTTGTTTGTAAATCATGATAAAAAAAAAGAATACTTAAATAAATTCTTTGACGCTTATTGGAAAGATAATAAAGATCTATCAAATCAAGATAATATAAATGAAATATTAAAAACTTTAAATATTGATCCAAATTTATTTTTAGAAGGTATAAAAGATGATGAGATTAAAAAACTTTTAAAGCAAATGACAACAGAGGCATTTAATTTAGAAATATTTGGGGCACCTACATTTATTTACAATAATAAATTATTTTGGGGACAAGATCGTTTAGAGTATGCAATTGATGAATTTCTTAGTTTAAAGTAGCATTCAAATAATGAAAAAAATTTTAAAAAAAATATTAATCAAATTAAATAGATTATGTGGTTATGAAATCATTGATCAAAACGAATTCTCTTTTCCATCATTAGAAAATAAAAAATTTAATGATCTAAGTACTCTCAATAAGAAATCTATAGTATTACCTTTGGGAGAAGTTAATATTACAAGAAAAATAAAATCCTTAGGAATTATTGTAAGAACAAATTCAAATATTCATATCTCTGATCAAAATAAAAAAAGAATTTTTAATAAAGACAAAATTGATTATATTGAAAAATCTTTAAAATCTTTAAAGACTTCAATTAAATCTTTTAAATCAAAATATAACAACTTTGAGATTAATTTAACTATAGTAGATCAAAGTAATGATGAAAATGTTATAAAAAAAATTGAACAAATTTTTTCAAATTTAGGTGTAAAAATTAACATAATAAATTTTGATAAAAATGAATTCAAAAATGAGATAAAATTAGATTATAATAAAGATGTTTTTGGTAATCTAAGTAGCCTTCTTAAATGTTTTAAAATAGCAAAAAATAATAATGATGATTTATATTTTTTCTTAGAGGATGATTATTTACATAAAGAGTCATTAATTGAAGAAATGATTTTAACTTATGAAAGAATTTCTTCTCAAATAAAAAAAGAAATTTTATTAGTACCATCGGATTATCCTTATCTTTATATGAATGAACGCTCTACAAAAGTACTCCCTGGAAGTCACAGACACTGGCAAACCTTAAATAAAGTTTTATGCAGTTTTATGACAAGTAAAGAAATTTTAGAAATTTACTGGAATAATTTTTTATTAACGTGCCAAGAACATAATGAACCAATTGAAAAATATCTAAACGAAATTTGCGAAAAAGAAGTGTGCTTATCACCCATTCCATCACTCTCTGTCCACATGGCTAATGTAAATTCAATTTTTGGTATTTCTCCGTTTGTTGATGTTAAAAGTGAATGGAACACTTAATTATTTTTAATTAATATAAAATTTACCCACTTTTTCAGATTTAATAGTCTCATTATCTGAATGAGGATTGTTTATAAAATTTGCTAAAACAGATTTTTTTTTCCTGGTTGTGAAAGAAAACCAGACTCCTGGGGGCACTAATAAAAGATTATAATTGTTTTTTTTAAGAGTAATATTTTCCACAATATTAAAACTTTTTGATTTTTTTCTACCATCAATTAATTTAAAAATAACCTCACCGCAAGGAACTGAAAATAAGCATTGATTTTTTTTATGTTTAATCCATCCTTTTTTTTGGTTTTGATTAATTTCATTAAAGTATATTTCACCAAATCCTTTAAAAAAATTATTTTTTTTTGAGACAAATTTTAACAAATCTCCTCTTGAATTCTTAAAAATTTTTTGTTTTATTTTTTTAACGCCACTTATTTTCATTCATATATCCAAGAATTTGATTAGTTGTTACTTTAAAAGGATCCTTTTTGTTTTTAAAAACATCTAAATACCATTCTGTTGTAACTTTAACTCCCTTTTTTACTGAATATGTTGGATACCAGTTTAAATATCTTTTTGCTTTTTTAATATCTAATTGTAAATTTTTTTGTTCATAAAACTTTACTTTTTTATTATATCTAATCTTACCACTACCCCAAAATGATATCATATAATCTATTATTTCTTTTACGCTTTTAATTGAGTTATTTTTTGTACCAAAATTCCAAGCATCAGAATATTTTTTTGGATCATTAAATTGTCTTTTTGCTAAAATTAAATATCCTCTTAAAGGTTCTAATACATGTTGCCAAGGTCTATTAAAATTAGGATTTCTTAAATATATAGATTTACCTTTTAGCAATGATCTTATTCCATCAGGTATTAATCTATTTGCTGACCAATCACCTCCTCCAATTACATTTCCAGCTCTACCACTAGATACACCACATTTTCTTTCATTTTTGAAAAAACTTTCTCTGTATGCTCTTATAATTAATTCAGATGAAGATTTTGATGCGCTGTAAGGGTCTACTCCTCCAAGAACATCACTTTCTTTATATCTTGTTGGCTTACCAACATTTTCATAACATTTATCTGAGGTAATCATCACAATGGACTTAATAAAACTAAATTTTTTTGTAGCTTCTAATATATTTAAAGTTCCACCAACATTCACAGCGATTGTCTTATGTGGTTTTAGATATGACTCAATAATGAGTGGTTGTGCAGCTAAATGAAAAATTATTGAAGGCTTCGATTTTACAATAAATCTCTCTAATTTTTTTTGATCTCTTATATCAAATATTCCTAATTTAATTTTTTTTTGAAGTTTTAATTTATAAAATAAATTTTTATTTTGATTTGGACTATAGCCAGTTCCATAAACTTTTGCACCCATCATTAAAAGCCAACAACATAACCATGAACCTTTGAAACCAGTAGCACCTGTAACTAAAATTTTTTTGTTTTTGTAAAAACTATTTATTTTTTCCATATTGGACCTTCGTCTTCAAGTATTTGCTCCAAGCTAATTTTATCTCTCAGGGTATCCATACATTTCCAAAATCCTTCATGTTTAAAAGCATTTAAATTATTATCTTGATACAATTTAGTCATTGGTTCCTTTTCAAACATAGTTTGATCATTATCGATATAATCGAAAACATCTGAATTTAAAACAAAATATCCTCCATTAATCCATCCAGCACTACTTTGAGGCTTTTCTTCAAACTTGATCACTTTATTACCTTCTATTTCTAATTCACCAAATCTAACAGGTGGATGTACTGCAGTGACAGTTGCTAATTTATTATTCTTTTTATGAAATTGAATTAAATCATCTAAATTAATTGAACATAATCCATCACCATAAGTCATAAAAAAGTTTTCATTTTTATCTATTTGAGACTTTAATCTTAAAATTCTACCTCCAGTCATAGTTGACTCACCTGTATCTATGATTTTTAAATTTCGAAATTCTTTTGAATTT
This sequence comes from uncultured Pelagibacteraceae bacterium, assembly GCA_902622805.1. Classification (GTDB taxonomy): domain Bacteria; phylum Pseudomonadota; class Alphaproteobacteria; order Pelagibacterales; family Pelagibacteraceae; genus Pelagibacter. The sequence continues at coordinate 48,340 of CACNRG010000006.1, forward strand.
TTATAGTAGTCAATAATAATCTCTTTTTTATAACCAGCAGCTATTATAAAATCATCATATCCGAAGGATTGATAAAAATTCATTATATGACTTAAAATTGGTTTATCTCCAATTTTAATCATTGGTTTTGGTATTTTATCTGTGTACTCTGCTAATCTAGTACCGTAACCACCAGCTAAAATTATTGTTTTCATCTAAATAAGTTAAACTATATATATTAAAATAATATTACTGCATTATTAAAATCATTAACCTAAAAAGCTCATTTAAACATATATGTTGACTTAAAACATAACTTCGAAAGTCATGATGGATTTAATGACAAATATTAAATTAAAGATTAAAATGAAAAAGGCCCCGAAGGGCCTTTTAATTATTAACATTTAAAGAGGAAGTTAATTTATTAATCTCTTATTGCGTAAGCAATAACACCTGTCTCAGTAACATCAGTACCTTTAGTTTCACCTTCTTTACTTAACCTAAGACCAATTGTTGCTTTCATAATACTAAACACAATGTAAGCGACTATGAATACAAATATATTTACTGCTAATACACCGATAAACTGTGTACTAAAATTTGCACCAGAATTTGTAGCCGGAACGATTAATGTTCCCCAAATTCCTGCAAATAAGTGTGCTGGTATTGCACCTACTACATCATCAATTTTTAATGAAAATAGAAGTTTCGTACCGTAAACTACGATTAAACCACCTACAGCACCAATCAAAATTGCTGCAAAAGGTGATGGAGTTAATGGTTCAGCTGTAACTGCAACTAAACCACCAATACATCCATTTAACATTTGAATTACATCTGTTTTACCAAAATGTAATCTTGTAATGATAGCAGCACCCATTACGCCACCGGCACCAGCTAAAAATGTGTTAATGAAAATTGTTGATACAGCAATTGCATCGTCAGCAGTTCCCATAGCTAATTGTGAACCACCGTTGAAACCAAACCAACCTAACCACAAAATAAATACCCCAATTGTAACTAATGGTATTGACGAAGCAGCGAATGGTTTAAGTGGAGCTGGAGCACCAGACTTTGTAAATCTTCCAAGTCTTGGACCAATTATCATTGCACCAGCTAAAGCAGCTGCCCCTCCAGTTGAGTGTACTAATGTTGAACCAGCAAAATCAGAAAAACCTAATTCTGCTAACCAGCCTCCACCCCACTGCCAACCCATAACGGTTGGATAAATAATTCCTGATAGAATTGCAGCAAATACGAAAAACGGCCATAATTTTATTCTTTCTGCCATTGTACCTGAAACAATAGAAACTGTTGTAGCACAGAATACCATTTGGAAATACCAATCAGAACCATCTGAATAACCAGTGTCTACTGCACTAGCATCAGACCATGGTATGAATTTGCCAATATATCCACCCTCTGGAATACCATAAGCTAAGTTATAACCTACCATCCAGAACATAATTCCTGCAATTGAAAATAAACCTATATTTTTTGCACAGATAACGGATACACTTTTTGATGTAACCATACCTGATTCTAACATTGCGAATCCAGCTGCCATAAACATTACTAAGAAACCACAAATTAGAAATAATAAGGTATTAAATATAAAACCTACTTCAGCAGAAACCGTTGTCTCTGCCATTCCTGCACTACTCATGTTTAACAAAAAAATTAAACTAATAAGTGGCGCACTTATTTTTTTTAATAATCTAGTCATAAGACCTCCCTGTTACGTAGAAGACTTATATTTTTATTATTTTTAAAAACTAACGTTGATTAGTAAAAAGGGCTATGCAGTATTTGCATATAGAAACAGCCTAAATGCTTTTTAAATAAACATTTAGGCTGTTTAAAAAGTTTATCTATTAAAAACTTCTTTTAAAGCTTTTGCAGGTAAGAATTTAACCTTTTGTGATGCAGCGATTTGAATTTGCTCACCAGTTCTAGGATTTCTTCCAACTCTTGCTTTTCTTTTAGCTACTTTGTAAGTGCCAAATCCAGCGATTTTAACTGAGTCATCTCCTTTTAAAGCATCTAAAATAGTGTTTGTAATTGTATCAAAAGTTCTCTCAGCATCAGCTTTACTTAAATTTAAAGCTCCTGAAAGTTTCACTATTAATTGTTTTTTGTTCATTTTAGCTCCGGTTTTATTGGTTATTTTCTATCTTTCAAAAAAACCCCGTAAAATCAATCTTTTTTTGTGGTTAAAAAAAATTTACCCACAATATATTGTGCAATGCAAAATAAATGTTGATTTTATTAAGTTTTTTAACTTTTTTTAGTTTGATTAATTAAATAAACCAAGGTCTCTTAGGTCATTAAAGGTTGTAAAAAACATTATAGATATCAATAAAAACATCCCGATTCGAAAAAAACCCTCTTGAGTTTTTTGTGACAACGGTCTGCCTAAAACTTTTTCAAACGCATAAAACATTAGATGACCACCATCTAACATTGGTATTGGAAATAGGTTAACCAAACCTAGACTTATTGAAATATAAGCCATCATACTTATAAAAGCTAAAATACCAATATCAGCAACTTGTCCTGAAATTTTAGCAATTCTAATAGGACCACCTAATTGCGATGTATCAGCTTTACCAACAATCATTCTACCAACATATTTTAGAGATGAGACACTTACATAATACACTTCATTAATTGCTTGCAATATTGACTGTGCTGGACCGAGTTTTACGTGATTTATTTGATTGTTATAGGCACCAATTTTTATTCCCACAATTCTTTTGTTTACTTTATTTCCTAAATTATCCTCGCCTTTAACTAAATTAGGTTTTATTTTAAGAAAAATTTCATCATAAGAACGTTTTACTTTAAAATCTATTAAATCATTAGTAGACATCATGATATATTTAGAAACATCTAAAACACTTTGAACTTTATTATTATCTATTTCTAAAATAACATCACCCTCTTTAAGTCCCCCGACCATTGCAGGGCTATCTTTTTGTACTTCATTAATTACAGCTGGAGTAAAATCTTTTCCGATAAATGTATAAATCGAGAAAAAAATAACAAATGCAAGAATAAAATTAGCTAAAGGTCCGCCAAAGACAATCAAGGCTCTTTGATATAAAGGTTTTAGGGTAAATAATTTTTTTTGTTCTTCTTCATCATATTTTTTTAAAATTTCATCGTGATCGACTTGAGAATAAACGTTCCTATCGCCAAAAAACTTTACATAACCACCAAGTGGAATCCAACATATTTTCCAACGCGTTCCTGATTTATCATTCCAACCAAAAATTTCTTTACCAAAACCAATTGAAAAATCTGTAACTCCTACTCCATATTTTTTTGCAAAATAATAATGACCATATTCATGGATAAATACTACAATTAAAATTAAAACTATAAACGGTATTATATAAGTTATCATAAGAGAAAATTATATTATCTTAAATTCACTTTTTTTTACTGCTCCAAAACCACCGTCAATGTGGGATACTTTTTCGAAGCCCATATCTTGTAATGATTTAGCTGCTAATGCTGATCTTGCTCCTGCTGCACAAAATAAAACCATTTCTTTTTGTAAATCTAATTTGCCATCTTTGAAATATTGACTGTTAGGATCTATCCAAAATTCTAACATGCCTCTTGGAATATGAACTGCGTTTTCAACTTTTCCATCTCTTTCTAATTCTCTAATGTCTCTAATATCAATTAAATTACATTTATTTTCTTTAAATAAATTAAATGCTTCTTTAGTATCTATAGTTTTAACTTCTGAATATGCTTCTTTAACTAATGTTTGTGCTGATTTGATAGTCATTAACTTAGTATATATCAAAAAAAATTGTTTTTTACATAAAATTAAATTAATCAACAGCTAATTAGATTTATAGTTGAATTATTGGATATATAATTTACCAATTAATTTGTGAAAATTATTAAATTTATTATTATATTAGTTGTTATTCTAACTCCTCAAAATCTATTGGCTGAAGATTTTAAAACTGAAAATCTAAAGTTATTCATGGGAAAATGGATTTCAAATTGTTCCACTGACAATGAAAAAAAATGTGCCCTTGAAAGAAGCGTTTTCATTGATAAAGAAATGAAAAAAAAACTTATTACTGTCATTATGCAAACTGAATCGCCTTCAAAAGATGTAAGGTTTATTTTGATAAGTCCATTAGGAACATTAATTCCATCAGGAGTTAAAATTGGTTTTGATGGAAAATTTATCAGCGACAAAGCTTATAGCTTTAATATCTGCCGTCAAATTGGATGTATTACTTCAATGATGGTTAAAAAAGAGACATTGGAGCGATTTAAAAAAGCAGGTGATTTAAATTTAGAGTATGTTGGTGCAAATGGCCAAAAAATCAACATTAATTTTGATTTAAATGGGTTTACAAAAGAACTTAAAAAAATTTTATAACAAATTATAAATTTAAAATTTTAAGATTTTAAAGCCATAAATTATTCAAATAAATTTAAGTGAATTACTTGCTATTGTTGTAAAAAGATATAAGCATCCCTTTAAATCACATAATATTAATATCTTTCTCACCAAATGAACTTTGCAGATTTACAAATAGAGAATAAACTTAAAAGATCAATTGAACTTGCAAACTTTATAACTCCTACTCCTATTCAAAGTCAATCTATACCAATTAGTTTAGTTGGTAGAGATATATTAGGAACTGCACAAACAGGCACTGGTAAAACTTTAGCTTTTACAATTCCAATGATTAACAAATTAATCAAAAATAAGTATGCGATGGGTTTGATAATTTGTCCTACGAGGGAACTTGCAACACAAGTAATGGAAACTGTTTTAAAATTAAATGTAAGAGAAATTGGAATTGGTAATGCTCTATTAATTGGTGGAGAAAGCATGCAAAAACAACTTCGAAAATTAAATAAGAAAGCAAGAATTATTGTTGGTACGCCAGGACGAATTAATGATCATTTAGAGAGAAAAAGTTTAAATCTTTCAAAAGTAAATTATTTAGTTTTAGATGAGACTGATAGAATGTTAGATATGGGGTTTACTCCACAAATAGAAAAAATTTTAAAATTTGTTCCAAAAGATCATCAAACTTTATTATTTTCTGCAACCTTACCAAATAATATTTTAAAAATTTCTGAGAAATATTTAAATAATCCTGAGAGAATTTCTGTTGGTTCTTTATCAACACCAATTGAAAAGATTAAACAAGAAACTTTTCAAATTACTCAAGATAAAAAATATCATGAACTCATTAATCAGTTGGTTGAAAGATCAGGATCTATTTTAGTTTTTGTAAAAACTAAACATGGTGCAGACAAAATCGTTAAACGATTAAAATATGATGGTCATAAAGCAGATGCTATTCATGGCAATTTAAGACAGAGTAAAAGAGATCGAGTAATTACTGGGTTTAGAAATGGTAATAGTAGAATTTTAATAGCAACTGATGTTGCTGCTCGTGGATTAGATATACCTTTAATTCAACATGTGATTAACTATGATTTACCACAAGTACCTGAAGATTATATTCATAGAGTAGGAAGAACTGGCAGAGCTGGCAAAGAAGGATCTGCTTTAACTTTTTTAACACCAAGTGATCAATCAATGTGGAATTCGATTAGCAAATTAATTGATCCAAATTACAAAGCCCA
>CACNRG010000007.1 GCA_902622805.1 uncultured Pelagibacteraceae bacterium
TTTTTTTTATTTTTTTTGACCATTTTTTTTCTTCAGATACAACTTCTATCTTAATCATTTTGATTGCTATAAGCTTTAACAATCTTTGATACTAATGGATGTCTTACTACATCCGAATGATCAAAATTAATTACTGAAATTTCATTTAAATGAGATAATAATTTTTTAGATCTATCAAGACCAGACATATTTTTATTTGGTAAATCTATTTGAGAGGGATCTCCGTTGACAATTATTTTGGAATTCTCACCTATTCTAGTGAGAAACATCTTAATCTGGGTATCTGTTGCATTTTGAGCTTCATCTAAAATGGCAAATGAATTTTTTAAAGTTCTACCTCGCATAAATGCCAATGGTGCAATTTCAATATCTCCAATTTCAATCATTCTTTGTATCTTTTCAAAATGAAATAGATCGTATAGAGAGTCATAAAGAGGTCGTAAATACGGGTCTACTTTTTCTTTCATATCCCCAGGTAAAAATCCTAATCTTTCTCCTGCTTCCACCGCAGGTCTTGATAAAATTATTTTTTCAATTTTTTTTTCAAGTAACATTGTTAAACCAACTGCAACAGCTAAAAATGTTTTTCCCGTACCAGCTGGTCCTGCAGAAATTACTATATCACTTTGCCTTAGAGCTCTTACGTATTCTTTTTGTTTTTCTGATCTTGGTATTATCGATTTTTTTGGAGTTTTAATAATGTCAGTAACATTTTGATTTTTTACCTTTTCGTTGATCATAAATTTATCGATTGATGATAATATGTCTTTGTTTTCTATATTTCCATTATTAATAAATTGATTAGCTAAAAATTGTATTGCATTTTTGACTATCTCATTTTTGTCAGGTGTTGATTTAATTAAAATAGAGTTGCCTCTTGAATACAAATTTGACTTAGTAATTCTTTCTAGCTCTTTGAGATTTTTATTAAATTCTCCAACAACTCCTATTAGCAGATCATTATTGTGAAAAATTACACTTAAAGTGCCATTATCAGAATATACAAATTTTAAATTGTTATCGAAATTTTTCTTTGAATTTATACTCAAATTTTTAAGCTACCTTTTGTTTTTGATGTTCTATAGCCTCGCCAAATAAAGTATTTCGATTGCTATTTTTAATTTTTACTTTCACAACTTTTCCTATCAAATCATCACTACCATTAAATAGAACTGAAGTCATATGTTCAGATCTAGCAAAAAGGTTAGACTTATCATCTGTTCGATTCTCAACAAGTACATCTATTGTCTTGTTTTCTAATTTTTTGTTCATATTTATTTGATTATTAAATAGTTTTTGCTGAATAATTTCTAGTCTTTCCATTGATTTTTTTTTATCAATTAATGGCAAATCTGCAGCAACTGTTCCAGGTCTTGGACTAAAGATAAATGAAAATGAATTAATAAATTTAATTTCATCAATAAGTTTTATAGTTTTCTCAAAATCATTTTCATTCTCACCCGGATAAGCAATAATAAAATCACTTGAGAACTCAATATTTGGATTAATTTTTTTTAACTTATAAAAAATTTCTAAATAAGTTTTTATTGTATGATTTCTATTCATTAACTCTAAAACTCTATCTGAACCACTTTGGACAGGTAAATGCACTAATGGCATTAATTTTTTTGAACTTTTATAAATATCAATGAGATCATCTGTCATATCATTTGGATGAGAAGTTGTGTAACGAATACGTTCAACTTCAGAAATTTTTTCAAGTTCTAAAATTAAATTTGATAATCTAAAACTTTCAAAATTATAAGCATTAACATTCTGCCCTAAAAGTATGATTTCTTTTGAACCATTTTTGACCAATTGTTTAGCTTCATCTATAATTTGATCTAAAGGTCTAGAATACTCAGGTCCTCTTGTATATGGAACTACACAAAAATGGCAAAACTTATCACAACCCTCTTGTATTGTTAAAAATGAAGAAACTTTTGATGTTTGATTTTTTATTTTACTTAAATATTCAAATTTAGTTATTGCATCAAACTCTGTTTCTTCTTGCTTATTTTTCTCATTTCGATGATTTAGGATTGTATCATTAATTTTATGATAAGCCTGAGGACCTAATACTAAATCAATATAAGGTTCTCTTTTTAACATTTCTTCATGTTCTGCTTGAGCAACGCAACCAGCTACAATTACTAAAGGTTTATTTTTTGACCTGAATATTTTTTTTACTCTACCAATTTCATGATAAACTTTTTCTTTTGCTTTATCTCTAATATGACAAGTATTTAATAAATAACAATTAGCATTTTCATATTTATCTGTTTTTTCATATCCAATTTTTTTTACTGCATCGTAAATTCGGTTTGAGTCATACTCATTCATCTGACAACCAAAAGTCTTAATAAATATTTTTTGATCCATTATTATTTTTTTGATTTTTTCACACCATAAAGCTCTAGTTTATGATCAACCAAAGTATACCCATATTTATCTGCAACTTGTTTTTGTAGTTTTTCTATTTCTTCATCTACAAATTCAATTATTTCTCCAGACTTAACATCTATCAAATGATCGTGATGGCTTTCTCTTATTTGTTCGTATCTTGCTTTACCTGCCTTGAAATCATGTTTAACTAATATTCCTGCCTCTTCTAAGATTTTTACAGTACGATATACTGTAGCGATACTTATTTTGGAGTCTATTTTTGATACTCTATTGTAAAGTTCATCTACATCTGGATGATCAGACTCACCGTATTTTTCTTTTGATTCTGATAGAACCTTAACTATTACTCTTCTTTGATCAGTTAATTTAACTCCTTTTGATAAACATTTTGCTTCTATTGTTTCTGACATTGTTAATTTTAACTCAAATAAATTGGTTTAATCAAATTTTTTTTAACTTTAAATTTATCACATAGAATGGGAACATTTTCGTATTTCTTATCATCTAAATTGCCAAAATCATCAAAACTGAAGCAATAATAGTCAATTTTTTTTGCAATGAATATTGCTTTTACCACAGAAAGAGAATTCCTGATTCCTGCAAAGCTTCCTGGGCCACGATTAACATATAATTTTGAAATTTCACTGATCATCAAATTGTAAGTTTTGATGAAATCATTGATTAAAATTGTCAATTTTTCATAATTAGTTTTACTATTTTCATGACTAATACTATAAATATTTTCATTCTTAATGAGCATTAAATATATTTTTTCATTAGCAGCATCAATTATTAAACTGTTCATAATTTTATTTTCAATTATCCTAAATTCTAATGCAGAAGAAAATAATATCAAACAATATTCAAAGGATGAGGGTGTTTTATCAATTATGTACCATAGATTTGATGAAAATAAGTATCCATCTACAAATATCAAAATGGAAGTTTTTTTAAAACATATACAATTAATCAAGGACTTGAATTATGAATTTATTCATCCTGAAGATTTCCAGAAAAATTTTAACACACCAAAAAAACAAAAAAAAATACTTTTAACTATTGATGATGCGTTTCAATCTTTTTACAATTTTGCGTGGCCTTTTCTAAAAAAAAATAAGATTCCTTTTATTTTATTTGTTTCGACTGAGCCAGTTGGAAATAACGGATACATGACATGGGAACAAATTAAAGAAATAGAAAATGAAAGCTTTGCTATTATAGGACACCATTCTCATTCTCATGAATATCTTATAGATGAAACTGATCAAGATTTTATTAATGATATTAAAACAGCTGATCAAATTTTTAAAAAAGAAATTGGATACGTACCAAATTTATTTTCATATCCATTTGGAGAATATTCTGAATTTATGAGGCAATATATTTCAGAGAATTTTAACTTTGCTTTTGGCCAACACTCTGGAGTAATTGATGTTAACAAGGAGAAATTTCAACTTCCAAGGTTTCCAATTAATGAAAATTATGGAGAGATAAAAAGATTTACATCAATTATTAAAACTTATCCTCTTGAATACGAAAATTTACTACCTGTGGAAAAAAAATTAAATAAATTAAATAATCCACCGCAATTTTCTGTGAAATTTTTTAAAGATCAAAAGAATATCAAAAATATTAATTGTTATTCAAATGAAGGAGATAAATGGAATAAATCAAATATAGAACTTATCAACAATACTTTGCATATTCAATTTAGAGAAGCTTTTCTCCCAAGAAGAGGTAGAATTAACTGTTCACTTAATGATGACGGAAAATGGAGATGGTTTGGTACTCAGTTTATAATTAGAAATAATTAAATTAAACTTTCTAGCTCAAGACTAGAGGGTAAAAGTTTTGCTTTATCAAAGTCTTTTAAATTATTTTGCTCAATAATTTTTCTTAAAATTTTTACATATTCTTTACCAGTCTCGGCATATTCATCTAGATACTGAGAAAGAATAATACTGTCTAATGGTTTACCCTCATCTCTCAATTGAGCTCTTGCCAATCTAAATTCTCTATATGTTTTATGAGTATTAAGATTTCTTTGGTAAGCTCTCACAGAGGCTTGTAATATATTAAATTTCATAACTTTATGCCCTTTATTTTCATCAGCCTCTTTAGGCTTCAAACCTTCTCCTGACCAAGTCCATTGACCAAAAAGTGCATTACCTTCTTGTGCAAATCTTGAAGTTCCCCAACCTGTTTCTTTTGCCGCTTGAGCTAAAGCCAATGACACTGGAACCTCATCCATTCTTATTTTTAAAGTAGATAAATCTTTAGATGGAATTCCATACTGTTTGTATTTTTTATCTAACCATCTTTTTTCTAAATCAGAGTTATTACTTTTATTGATAATATTAAAAAGTCTTTTTCTATCTATTCGTATGTTGTTGTTCTCCTGAAGAACTAAAGGTAAAACAATTTGTAAAAATAGTTCTTTTCTTTTTTTAGTATTCTCTATCATTTTAATTTCACGAGGGAATGAATCTAGAGCAACTGGTTTTACTAATTTATTTTTCCTGATATCATCTAATTTGTAACCAGTATCTTCAAAAAGCTGCTTTATAGTTGAAGCATCTAATCTTACAGCATCAGTTTCTTTTTCGTTTAAACTATAGATATCTACTAATAAATCCCTCTCATCAAACTTTTCATCACCATCTAATGACCCCTTTATTTTTTCATCAAGTGTGTATGCTAAAACTTTTTTAGAATTGTTTCTAAATTCCTTAGTTACCAAGATATTGTCATTAGCAAAATTAATTAACAATGGTAATGAATAAAATAATGAGATAATAACCAGGCTACCCAAAAAAGTTCTTGCTAAAGATCCCAGGTTATTTTTATCAAGTGTATCAAAAACCTTATTCTTCCTAAATCTAAAGTTTTTTTTAATCATTAAATAGCCACAACCTCTTTAACTTCTGGCAGATAATGGCACAAAAGATTTTGAACACCTCGTTTAAGAGTCATCGTAGAGCTAGGGCATCCAGAACAACTACCCTGTAACTGAACCATAACAATACCATTTTTAAATTTTTTAAATTTTATATCTCCACCGTCTTTTGCAACTGCAGGTCTAATTTTTTGATCTAAAATTTGAATGATTTTTTTTTCTATTTCTCCAAGATTTTCATCTGTCTCAAAAGGGCTTTTATCAATAACAAAATCTTTTCCACTTGAGTAAAAATCGTTAATTAAAGAAATAACTATGTGCTTGATCTCATCCCATGAAATTTCATCATATTTATTTATCGAAATAAAATCCTTACTTAAAAAAATTCCTTCTACACCATTAACAGACATTAAATTTCTTATTAATTCATTCTTAACATCATCTTTTTTCGTAATTTCAAAAGAGCCTCCATTTGAAACTATTTTACCTGGTAAAAACTTTAATGAATTAGGATTTGGTGTTGCTTCAGTTTGAACGAACATAATTAATATATAGTCATTAATTACAAAATTGGAACTTGTTTAAGAAATTTTATAAAAAACCTATAATTTCTTGCATTTTTTTTAATTTATTTGTTGCAAATTCATTAGCTTTTTTCTGACCGTTTAATAAAATTCTATCTAAATATTCTTTATCATTATTTAGTTTTTTAATTTTGTCTGAAATTGGATTTATTTTTTCAACTAAAACTTGTGAAAGTTTTTCTTTGAACTGTGAAAAATTTTTTCCACTAAATTCTTTTACAGACTCATCTATTGATAAATTTGTCAAACTTGAATAAATACCTAGAAGATTTTTTGCTTCAGGTCTCATTTCCAATTCTTTTGAATTTGATGGTATTGGTAATGAGTCAGTTTTTGCTTTCTTAATTTTATTTATAATTAAATTTTCATCATCAGTTAAATTTATTCTACTTAAATCAGATAGTTCGGATTTACTCATTTTTTTTGTACCATCTTTTAAACTCATTATCCTTGAAAACTCTTTTTGAATTAATGGTTCTGGAACTTTAAAAAAATCACCAGCAAAGTAATCATTATTAAATTTTTGAGCAATATCTCTGCAAAGTTCTAAATGTTGTTTTTGGTCTTCACCCACTGGAACATGGGTTGCCTCATAAAGAAGGATGTCAGCAGCCATCAATATTGGATATGAATAAAGCCCGACACTAACTTTTTCTTTATCTTTACCAGCTTTTTCTTTGAACTGTGTCATTCGATTTAACCAGCCCATTCGTGCCACACAACTTAACAACCAGGCAGCTTCAGAGTGTGCAGATACAGATGATTGATTAAAGATAATGCTTTTTTCTGGATTAATCCCACATGCGATAAAAGTTGCTACCGTCTCTCGTATATTATCTCTAAGTTCTTTCGGGTCTTGTTTTACTGTAATAGCATGTAAATCTACCACACAAAATATACAATCATTATTATTATCATTATTTAATTCTACGAAATTCTTAATAGCTCCCAAGTAGTTTCCTAAATGCAAGTTACCTGTGGGCTGAACTCCTGAAAATATTCTTTTTTTCATTTTAATACTTTAATTTAATATCTTTGAAATGAAAAGCTTTGATGAAATAACATACAATTAAATAAAACAATAATCCTAAAAAGACAGATAAAACTAAATACAAGGATTTAATTAAGTTATTGAATGCTAGTTTGTTTTGAAAAAAACTTAATAAAAAATCAAAAAATAAACCCATAAGAATTGATGCAATAATTATTTTAATAAACTTTACAAAAAAGATTTTATTAAAAAAGAATAATTGACGATTTTTTAAAAATAAAAATAGCAATATTGAATTAAACCAAGATGAAATGGATGTTGCTATAGGAATTATTATAAAACCTATTTCGTTAAAATAATAAATACTAATAAATATATTTACCATTACTGAAACTAATGAAATATAGAATGGTGTTTTAGTATCATGATTTGCAAAGAAAAAACTTGAAAAAACTTTTATTAAAGCAAAAGCAGGTAAACCTAATGCAAAATAATACAAAGCCAAACTTGATTTTATCACTGAAGTTTCATTAAAAGATCCATACCCAAATAAAGCCGAAACAATTTGTTCTGATCCAATAATTAATGCAATCGTAGCTGGAAGACTTAAAAATAGGCTTAATTCAAGAGCTTTATTTTGTATAAGTAATATCTTATTTTTTTTTTTAGATTGAACATATTTTGATAGTTGGGGAAGAATAACAACACCAATCGCAATACCAGCAATTGCTAGATTAATTTGATAAATTCTATCTGCATAATATAAATACGATACTGCACTTGCTTGAAAAGATGCAATTATTGTCCCAATTAAAATATTAATTTGAGTAACTCCAGAGGAAAAAATACTTGGTAAAAGTTTTTTAAAAAAAAACTTCACTTTATTACTTACTTTAAATTTTAAGCTCAATTTAATTAAATAATACTTTGATACATATTTGTATAAAAATATTAATTGTAAAAAACCAGCTAAAGAAACACCATAAGATAAGTAGTAAACGAGGTTATCTCCCAAAGATTTAGAAAGTAATAATACTAATATCAAAACAATATTTAAAATTATTGGAGCAGAAGCTGCAGCTGCAAATTTATTATGAGAATTTAAAATTGCAGAAAAAAATGAAGCTAAACAAATAAAAAGTAAAAAGGGAAAAGTAATTCTCGTTAAATTTATTGCTACTGCCATTTTTTCTTTATCATCAATAAATCCTGGAGCAATAAGTGAAACAAATGTTGGCATGAAAATCTCAATAATAATTGTTAAAAATAATAATCCTAAAAATAGAAGATTAAAAATATCATTCGCAAACTTATTAGATTTTTTCTTGCCTTTAATTATTTCTGATGAATAACTTGGAACAAACGCAGCATTAAAAGTACCTTCAGCAAACAATCTTCTAAAAGTATTGGGAATTCTAAATGCTACAAAAAAAGCATCAGCTAACATTCCTGTTCCTAAGAAAATTGCGATTAAAATATCCCTTAGATAGCCAAACAATCTACTGATGATCGTATAAAAACCAAATGTGCCTGTTGACTTAAGTAAGTTCATAAATCATATTAGTCTTAATTTTACCCCAATTGTACAAATATTGTTATCAGAAATGAAAAAAACCAAAATTGATCATTACACAGATAAAGAGGCTTTAGAATTTCATAAAGACAAAAAACCTGGCAAGATTGAGATAATTTCTTCAAAAAATATGACAACTAAGCGAGATCTCGCTCTAGCATATTCTCCAGGTGTAGCAGCTCCAGTTAAAAAGATTAGTGAAAACCCTGAAGCTGCTTATGACTACACAAGTAAAGGAAACTTAGTTGCTGTCATAAGTAATGGTTCAGCAATCTTAGGCATGGGGAATTTAGGTGCTCTTGCGTCAAAACCTGTGATGGAGGGAAAAGCTGTATTATTTAAAAGATTTGCAGATATTGACTCCATTGATTTAGAAATAGATTCTAAAGACACTAATGAAATTATTAATTCCATTAAAAATTTTGCACCAAGTTTTGGTGGAATAAATTTAGAGGACATAGCCGCTCCAGATTGTTTCATAATAGAGCAAAAATTAAAAGAAATTTTGGATATTCCAGTTTTCCACGACGATCAGCACGGCACAGCAATCATAACAACTGCAGCACTAATAAATGCTCTAGATATTTGTGGTAAATCAATAGAAAAAATTAAGGTTGTCGTTAATGGAGCTGGTGCATCAGCACAAGCTTGTACTGAATTATTTAAAAACTCTGGCGTAAAACCTGAAAACATAATTATGTTAGATAGAAAAGGGGTAATTTATAAAGGAAGAACTGATGGTATTGACAAATGGAAATCTAGATATGCTGTAAAAACTAAACTCAGAAATCTTAAAGATGCTCTTAAAGGGGCAGATGTTTTTTTAGGATTATCCTCAAAAGGAGTGCTCAAAAAAGAGATGATTAAATCAATGGCAAAAAATCCTGTTATATTTGCATGTGCAAATCCTGACCCTGAAATTACTCCTGAAGAAGTTAACGAAGTAAGAGATGATGCAATTGTAGCAACCGGAAGATCTGATTACCCCAATCAAGTAAATAATTTAATAGGTTTTCCATATATCTTTAGAGGAGCTCTTGACGTCAGATCTAAAACTATAAATGAAAAAATGAAGGTTGCTGCTGCTAATGCAATAGCTGAATTAGCAAGGGAAGATGTGCCTGATGAAGTAGTTGCTGCAATGGGTGGTGAAAGACCTCATTACGGAAAAGACTATATTATTCCATCAACCTTTGACCCAAGGTTAATTAGTGTAATACCAGCTGCGGTAGCAAAAGCTGCAATAGAAAGTGGAGTAGCTCGAAAAAAGATTGATGATTTTGAAGTTTATAAGGATCAACTTAAACAAAGGCTAGACCCAACTGTAACAATAATGCAGGGTATAAATTCATTTATCAAAAAAAACCAAAAAAGAATTGTATTTGCAGATGGTGAGGATGAAAATACTTTAAAAGCAGCAATAGCATTTAAAAATTCTAAATTAGGAATTCCAATTTTAGTTGGTAAAGAAAGTAAAATTAAAGAACAAATTAAAAAAATTGGTTACAGTGAAAATTTTGATATTGAAATTGTTAATTCAAAGGATGAAAAAAAAAGAAATAGATATGTAAAACATTTATTTGAGAAGCTACAAAGAGAGCAGGGATTACTAGAACGAGATTGTGACAGAATGATTAGAAATGATAGAGTTATATGGGCCACAAGTATGGTAGCTTGTGGTGATGCAGACGGAGCAGTTACTGGAAATACAAGACGTTTTGGAGCTTCACTTGAAAAAATTAAACAAGTTGTAGATGTTAGAAAAGGGGAAATAATGTTTGGGCTCAATATGATAGTGCATAAAGGTAAAACTATCTTTATCGGGGACACAAGTGTACATGAATATCCAACATCTGAGCAAATGGCAGAAATAGCCATTTCCACCGCGAGAGTAGTCAGACTTTTTGGATTTGATCCTAAAGTTGCTTTTGTCTCTCACTCAACTTTTGGACAGCCTCTAACAAATCGAACAAAACATATTCGAAATGCAGTTGAAATACTTAAAGAAAAAAAAGTTGATTTTGAATTTGATGGAGACATGCAGCCAGATGTTGCTTTAAACGCAGAATATAAGGAACTTTATCCTTTTGCTAAAATTGTTGGTAAAGCCAATATACTTATCATGCCAGGACAACATAGTGCAGCTATATCTTACAAATTAATGAAAACCTTAGGAGATACAAAAGTTATTGGACCTTTATTAGTAGGTTTGGGTCTTCCAATAGAAATTGCGCCTTTAAGAACTTCAACATCTGAACTAATTAATCTTGCTTCAATTGCAGCTTATTCAGCAGAAAAAATTGACTACAATAAATAATTAATCTTTTTGTATTCTTAAATCATCTACAAGAATTATACTTGCGATAACACTTTCTACGTCTAAAATTTCCTCTGCCTCACTTATAACTAAATCTTTTTCGTCTGAGGTAAGCGCAATACCATAAATGTAAATTTTCTTTTTATACGTATCAATTTGATAGTTTGTTGCTTTTATATTTTTATTAAAGATCATTGCAGATCTCAATTGTGAAGTGATCAAGATATCTTTAGCCGACTGTTGAAAATTGAAATTTTCTTTTATCTTGATATCATTTCTTACAGATCTAACACCACTAGTCTCCCAAGCTAATTTTGTAAGTTTTAGTTTTTCCTCAGGATTATCAACTTTCCCTGTTAAAAATATTCTACCGTCTAAGACTTTTGTTTTGACTGACAATAAATATTTTTTATCCATTAATATTATTCTTGCTGACAAATTCTTTTGCATGATAGAATCATCTACTTGTGTACCAACTGTTCTTGGATCAAAAGCAACGCTTACACCTGTCCCAAAAATTCCTTTCGAAGCAACTCCGACACAGCCTGACAAAATAATGCTTAAAAGAAAAAGTATAAATATTTTATTTTTCATTCTTTAATTTAATACAATATTCATAAATTTCTTTTTTTGAAATATTACTATTCTGACTTATTATATTACTAATTTCTTTTGTACTTAATTTGTTAAGCATAGTTTGAATATTCTTCTTATCTGATTCACTAATTTTTTGCGAAGTATTTTTTTTTGATTGTATTTCTGAAATAACGATTGTTAATTCACCTTTTGGTTCAGTTTTAAATTTTTTTAAATTACCTAAATTAAATCTTAAATATTCCTCATAATATTTTGAAATTTCTCTACAAATTAATATTTTTCTCTCTTTGAAGTAAGCATTCAAATAAGGAATAATTTTATTAAATTTTTTTGGAGAGACAAAAAAGACAATACAAAAATTTAATTTTGATAACTTTTCAAGTTCCCCAATGATCATTTTTTCTTTTTCTGGTAAAAAACCGTAAAATATATATTTATCACTAAATCCACTTGCTGAGACAGCTGTCGTTACAGCTGATGGTCCTGGGAGTGGAATTACATCAATATTTTGCTTTACACACTCACTAATTAAAATTGCACCAGGATCTGATATGCCTGGAGTTCCTGCATCTGAAATCATTGAAACAATTTTATTATCTTTCAAAATATTTATAATCTTAACTATATTTTTTGTTTCATTGAATTTATGATTTGATATTAATTTTGCACTTATCTGAAATTTATTTAATAGTTTTTTAGATACTCTGGTATCTTCAGAAAGTATAAAATCTGACTTTTTGAGCATTTCTATTGCTCTTAGGGTAATATCGCCTAGATTACCTATTGGAGTTGGTATTAGATATAAACCTTTTTTTAAATTATTTTTATGCAATATAGGATTTAACATAATTTAAACAGTATTAGATTATAAATAACACTAAATGAATAAAATTTTTATAATTCTTTTTCTTTTATTATATGATTTGTTTTTATTTATCACTCCAAGCATATCTGAAGATAACAAAGTTAAAATAGGATTACTTGTTCCATTGTCTGGAGACAATGCTAAAATTGGTCTACAAATTGTAAAAGCTACTCGTTTGGCTTTAAATGATATAAATTCAGATAAAATAGAAATATTCCCAAGAGATACTCAGTCAGATCCGAATAAAACTTTAAAATCTGCAAATGAACTGAAACAACTCGGAATTAATTTAGTAATTGGTCCAGTTTTTTATAAAAACTTAATTTATCTTGATGAAATTAAAGATTTAATATTTTTGTCATTTACAAATAAAACACTTAAGCTACCAAAAAATGTAATAAGCACTGGGATAAATTCAACATCTCAATTAAATACCATCAAAAAATTTATCAATCAAAATGAAAAAAAGAAAACAATAATTTTAACTCCCAAACTAAATTATGATCTAGAGATAAAAAAAGGAATAAAAGAATCTAAAATTAAAAGCTTTAAACAATATTTTTATGATAATGAGCCTACAAAACTTACAAAACAAATTGAAAAAATCACCAATTACGAGACACGTAAACAAAATCTATTTGATGAAATAGCAAGACTGGAAAATTCTGATGATCCAAATAAAGAAAGAAAAATTAAAAACCTTGAAAAAAGATATACGATAGGAAATGTTAACTTTGATACAGTAATAATTGCTGATTTCGATGAAAGCTTAAAAAGTGTAATCACCTCATTACTTTACACAGATGTTTCACCAAAAGATAAATATTTTATAACTTTAAATCAATGGTTTGATGAAAGTTTATTAATTGAAACTGCTTCTCAGCCAATTTATTACCCCTCAATTAATAAAAAAAACTTAGAAAAGTTTGAAAAAAAATTTTTTAAAGAATTTAATGAAAATCCTAACCATTTATCTTTATTAAGTTATGATCTTATTGGATTAGTATATTATCTCTCATTAAAAAATGAAATTTTGAATATCGAAAAAACTTTTAAGGCTAAAAATTCCTTTAAAGGTAAAATTGGAATTTTTGAAATAGAGAATAATAAAATTAACCATAAATTAAATTTTTATAAAATTGAAGAGGGTGTTATTAAAGAAATTTTTTAATTTTTTTAAAAGCATTAAATCTGTGATCTATTTTATATTTTTTTGAAGCAGGAATTTCTCCAAAGGTTAGTCTTTTACCATTAGGAATAAAAATTGGATCATAGCCAAAACCATTTTTGCCCCTAGGCTCCGTTGCTATCATTCCCTCTATTTTACCTCTAACGCAAGCTATTTTTTTTTCTAAATAACATATTGATAAAGAACAAATAAATCTTGCTTTTATTTTTTTCCTTTTCCAATTTTTATCCTTTTTATTTAATTTCCTATAAACTTTATTTATAGCCTTTTTAAAATCTGAATTCTTTCCTGCCCATCTTGCGGAAAAAATACCAGGTGCTTTATCTAAAATATCTATTTCTAAACCTGAGTCATCTGCAAGACATGGTAAATTTGTTTTTTTAGAAAAATATTTTGATTTAATAATTGAGTTATCATCAAATGATTTTCCATTCTCTAAAGGACTTTTAATTTTAAAATCTAAAGTAGAGTAAATTTTGATACGCTTTGGCAACAATGCCTTAATTTCTTTTAATTTTCCCTTATTATTAGTGCCTATTAAAAGGTTAGAAATTTTTTTCATTATAACCTAGCAATTTATAAATTTCTTACCATATAAGCAATTATGGATAAAGAACAAAAACCTTCAGAAGAAAGCTCACCAAAAAATTCTGAGAACGAAATTCTTGAGGAAAATTCTATTAGTACAGATACGGGTGATCAAGAAAATGATGAAAAAGAAATTAGCAATGAAGAAAAAATAAAAGAATTAGAGGATAAATTAGCACGAGCTTTTGCTGAAATGGAAAATCAAAGAAGACGTTTTGAAAAAGAAAAAGAAGATGCATTTGAATATGGTGGTTTTTCATTTGCAAAAGAAGCTTTAAATTTAATTGATAACTTAGAAAGATCAAAACAAGTTTTAGAAAATGACGATAAATTGAAAAATACAGAGGCATTAAAAAAAATTTTGGAACATTTAGAAATTATTAACAAAGATTTAATTTCAATTTTTAGTAAAAATAATATTAAGCCTATTGAGTGTTTAAACAAAAAACTTGACCCAAATTTTCACCAAGCGATGATGGAAATTGAAAATGATCAAAAAGAACCTGGGACTATTATACAAGAAATTCAAAAAGGATTTACAATTAAAGATCGGCTATTAAGGCCATCATTGGTTGGGGTTTCCAAAAAAACTGAGGATAAGAATAAAAAATCTGCTGAAAATAAGGAAAATAAAGAAAATAATTAATGTTTAGATCAACTTGTAGAATTAAATTTAGCTCCTATATGAGGTTAAAGAATATAGTATTATGAGTAAAATAATTGGAATTGACCTTGGAACGACAAATTCATGTGTTGCTATCATGGAAGGAAGTCAACCAAAAGTTCTTGAAAACGCTGAGGGAGCAAGAACAACCCCTTCTGTAGTTGCATTTACAGATGATAGTGAGAAACTAATTGGTCAACCAGCTAAGAGACAGGCTGTAACAAATCCTGAAAATACTATTTTTGCTGTTAAAAGATTGATTGGAAGAAACTTTGATGATCCTACAGTAAAAAAAGATGTAGAGGCAGCACCATTTAAAATTATTAATTCAGAAAAAGGAGATGCCTGGATTGAAGCGAAATCAGAAAAATATTCTCCGTCACAAATCTCTGCTTTTATTCTTCAAAAAATGAAAGAGACTGCAGAAAAATATTTAGGTCAAACTGTATCAAAAGCTGTAATAACTGTACCAGCATATTTTAATGACGCACAAAGACAAGCTACCAAAGATGCTGGGAAGATTGCAGGTTTAGAGGTATTAAGAATTATAAACGAACCAACAGCTGCCTCACTAGCTTATGGTTTAGATAAGAAACAAAATAAAAAAATTGCTGTTTACGACTTAGGTGGTGGAACATTTGATGTTTCAATTCTTGAACTTGGTGATGGTGTTTTTGAAGTTAAATCTACTAATGGTGATACTTTCTTGGGTGGAGAAGATTTTGATAACGCAGTTGTAGAATATTTAATATCTGAATTTAAGAAGGATAATGGAATTGATTTAAAGTCTGATAAACTTGCACTTCAAAGATTAAAGGAAGCAGCTGAAAAAGCTAAAATTGAATTATCATCTGCTGAACAAACTGATATAAACTTACCTTTTATTACTGCAGATAAAACTGGTCCAAAACATATAAATATTAAAATGACTAGAGCAAAACTCGAAGCTTTAGTTGAAGACTTGATAGATAAAACTATGCCTCCATGTAAAACAGCTCTGAGTGATGCTGGCATAACTGCAAATGAGATTGATGAGGTAATTATGGTTGGTGGTATGACTAGAATGCCAAAAGTAGTTGAAGAGGTTAAAAATTTTTTTGGAAAAGAACCTAACAAAAGTGTTAATCCAGATGAAGTAGTAGCAATGGGTGCTGCAATTCAAGCTGGTGTTTTACAAGGCGATGTAAAAGATGTTTTACTTCTTGATGTTACACCTTTGTCATTAGGTATCGAAACACTTGGGGGAGTTTCTACGAAATTAATAGAAAAAAATACAACAATTCCGACAAAGAAAAGCCAGGTATTTTCTACTGCAGAAGATAACCAGCCTGCTGTATCAATTAGAGTTCTTCAAGGTGAAAGAGAAATGGCAGCAGATAATAAGATTTTGGGTAATTTTGAATTAGTTGGTATTGCTCCTGCTGCAAGAGGAGTTCCTCAAATTGAAGTTACATTTGATATAGATGCTAATGGTATCGTAAATGTTTCTGCAAAAGATAAAGGAACTGGAAAAGAACAAAAAATTCAAATCCAAGCTTCAGGAGGTTTGAGTGATGAAGAAATTCAAAAAATGGTTAAGGATGCTGAAGCAAACAAAGAAGCAGATAAAAAGAAAAGAGAGTCTGTTGATGTTAGAAATCAGGCTGATACCTTGTTACATTCGACAGATAAAAATCTAAAAGAGCATGGATCAAAAATTTCTGATGCTGATAAAAAGGCTATTGAAGATGCATCAAACTCACTAAAAGAAAGTTTAAAAGGTGAAAATGCTGATGAAATAAAAAAGAAAACTGAAACATTGGTTCAAGCTTCAATGAAACTTGGCGAAGCAATTTATAAGTCTCAACAAAATGCTAAACCTGAACCTGGAAAAAACGAAGGTAAAGATAACAAAGATAAAAAAGACGACAATGTTGTTGACGCTGACTTTGAAGAAGTAAAAGAGGAAGAAAAAGACAAAAACCAAGAAAAGAGCGCTTAAACTAACATCTATTCGTCGGGATTAAACTGATGTCTAAACGAGATTATTACGATGTTCTTGGTATCAATAAAAGTGCTAGTCCAGAGCAAATAAAATCTGCTTATAGGAAATTAGCAGTTAAATATCATCCAGATAAAAACCCTGGCGACAAATCTGCAGAAGATAAATTCAAAGAAGCAAGTGAAGCTTACGGAATACTTTCAGATAAAAGTAAAAAAGAAAACTATGATAATTTTGGTCATGCTGCGTTTGAAAATGGTGGAGCTGGCCAAGGAGGTTTTGGGGGTTTTAGTGGATCAGATTTTTCTGATATTTTTGAGGATTTTTTCGGAGATTTTGGTGGTGGAAGAAGAAACAACAGAAGAAGTTCTAATAATAGAGGCTCAGATTTAAGATATGATCTATCTATAACACTTGAGGACGCATATTTAGGCAAGAAACAAAATATCCAATTTTCATCAACTGATAAATGTAATGCCTGTAAGGGAAGTGGCTCAAAGCCTGGTCATACGCCTGACAGATGCACTTATTGTGGTGGAAATGGAAAAATTAGGTCAAATCAAGGATTCTTTACTGTCCAACAAACATGTCCCCAATGTTCTGGTAGCGGAGAAGAAATCACAAATCCTTGCAATGATTGTAATGGAGCTGGAAATAAACAGACTTCAAAAAAAATATCTGTAACTATCCCAAAAGGAGTTGATGATGGAACTAGAATAAGATTAGCAGGAAAAGGAGAAGCAGGAACTAGAGGAGGTGCAAGCGGAGATCTATATCTATTTATAAATGTAAAATCTCATAACCTTTTTAAAAGATCGGATGTAAATTTATTTTTTGAATTTCCAATTTCTATAGCTGATGCTGCATTGGGGACCACAATAGAAATACCTACTATCGATGGTAAAAAAGCAAAAATTAAGATCCCAGATGGAACTCAAGATGGTAAGCAATTTAGATTAAAGGGGAAAGGTATGCCTTTTATGCGAAGAGGTGACTATGGTGATTTATATGTCCAGGTTAAAACCGAAGTACCAGTTTTTTTAAATAAAGAACAAAAAGATTTATTAGAAAGATTTAGAAAAATAGAAAATGAAAAATCTAATCCAAGTATTAGAAAATTCTTCGAAAAAGCTAAAAGCTTCTGGAAAAACTAAGCTTTTATTAAATCAAAAGATAGTTATAAATTTCAATAATGAAAAAGTTTAATTTAAGTATAACAGGATGTATGGGTCGTATGGGCCAACAACTTATTAAAAACTCAAAAAAAAATAATAGAGTGAAATTGTATAGTCTGACAGAAGATAGAATTATATCCAAAAAAATTTATAACATTAAACCTCAACTTAATTCTGAAGATGCTTTTAAAAATACGGATGTGATTATCGATTTTACAATGCCTAAATGTACTTTCGAAGTTTTAAAAATAGCATCAAAATTAAAAAAAAGAGTAGTAATTGGTACCACTGGATTCACAAAGAAAGAAGAAAGTTTGATTAAATCTTACTCCAAAAGAATACCAATATTAAAAGCAGGTAATATGAGTCTAGGTATTAATCTTTTAATGTATTTAACTGAAATTGCCTCAGGATCACTAGGAAATAAATATCTAAGTAAAATTTTTGAAGTTCATCACAAATACAAAAAAGATTTTCCATCAGGAACAGCATTGATGTTAGGCAAAGGAATAGCTATTGGAAAAAATAAAGATTTTTACAAAATACTTGGCAAAAAATATCTAAATAAAAATTCATTCCCCTATGGAAATAAAATAAATTTCAATTCTATAAGAAAAGGTGAAATTATTGGAGAACATGAGGTATTATTTTCAAATAAAAAAGAAATAATTAAACTTAATCATGAGGCATTTGATAGAAGTTTATACTCAGAAGGTGCACTTACAGCAGCAATATGGTTAATGAATAAAAAATCAGGACTTTATTCAATGAGAGACTTGATGAATTTCAAATAATGAATGAAATTCAAAGAGCAAAAAAAGTTTTAAAAATACTCAACAAAACTTATCCCCGAATTGATGTTCCATTAAAAAGTAGAAATGTATTTACTCTATTAATTTCTGTGCTTCTTTCAGCTCAATGTACAGATGTTAACGTTAATAATGTTACAAAAAATATTTATCCAAAATATTATAAACCTGAACACTTTGTTAAATTAGGACAAAAAAAAATTGAAAATTTAATTAGAAAAATTGGTATTTTTAGAATCAAAGCAAAAAGTATCTACAATCTCTCAAAAATATTAATAAAAAAATATAAAGGAAAAGTTCCCAAAACATTTGAGGAACTAGAAAAATTACCTGGTGTTGGCCACAAAACAGCAAGCGTTGTGATGTCTCAAGGATTTGGTTATCCAGCTTTTCCAGTAGATACTCACATACATAGACTTGCTCAAAGATGGGGTTTAACAAACGGTAAAAATGTTATTCAAACCGAAAATGATTTAAAGAGATTGTTTCCAAAAAAAAATTGGAACAAACTTCATTTACAAATTATCTATTATGGAAGGGAATATTGTAAAGCAAGAGATTGCTACGGAATCAGTTGTAAAATTTGTACTTCTTGTTATCCTAAAAGAAAAAAACCATTTATTGTAAAAAAACCATAATGAAAATTTTAGGAATAGGGAATGCAATTGTTGATGTTCTCTGTAGAGTAACAGATGATTTTTTAAAAAAAAATTCATTAACTAAAAGTACAATGAAGTTAGTTGATGAGCTAGAATTTAAAAAACTTTTATCATCATTAAAGATTGAACAAACTATTTCTGGGGGATCAGTAGCCAATTCTGTTGTTGGCTTATCAAAATTAGGAAACAACGTTGGTTTTTTAGGTAAAATAAATGACGATGAATTAGGTAAGAAATACGAGGAAGGACTAAAAAAAGAAAATGTTAATTATTTATATAAAAAAAAATCTGAACCGATTCCCACTGGATCTTGTTTGATTCTTATTACTCCCGACTCTGAGAGAACAATGTGTACTTTTTTAGGTACGGCAGGAAAAATTAATAATGATGATGTAAATGATAAAGAAATTAAAAGTGCAGATATAATTTTTCTTGAGGGCTACTTATGGGATGTGGGTGAACCAAAAAAAGCTTTTGATAAAGCTATTATGCATTCCAATAAAGTTGCTATGACTTTATCAGATTTATTTTGTGTCGAAAGACATAAATCCCATTTTTTAGATTTAGTAAAAAATAAATTAGATATTACTTTTGCAAATGAACAAGAAATTTTATCTCTTACAAACTCGGTTTCTTTTGAAGATGTGATAAATTTTTGTAAACAAATTAAAAAAAATATTATAATTACTAGAGGTGAAAAAGGAGCAATTTCTATTAATGGTGATGAAATAGAAGAATGCCAAGCAAAAACAAATTTAGATATTAAAGATTTAACTGGTGCAGGAGATTTATTTGCTGCAGGATATTTACACGGGATAATAAATAATAAGTCTACTAAAGAAAGTTTAGAAAAAGGAACTGAGCTATCTGCAGCAATTATTCAAAAAATTGGTGCACGTATTTAAGTTTTTATTGTAAATAATACCCTTTCTTATCATGTTTGATAAATTTTTTATCTTTAAATTTTTCAGAAAATTTTTTTCTTAGTCTATAAACGTGGGTTTCAACAGTGTGCGTTTCTAAATCTGAAGAATGTTTCCATACCTTTTTTTCTAAATCTTTAAGGGTAACAAACTTATTTGCCTTAATGAATAAAATTAACTCTGTTTCTTTTTCTGTTAAATTTAGCATGTTGTCTGAATTACTAATTTGTCTTGAATTTAAATCTAAAAAATAATTCCCAATTTGAATTTTTGACTGACTTGCAAACTTATTACCTAAAAACCAAATATTTATTTGTTCTAAAATTTTATCTAATCTTGATGGAACATTTAAAAGATTACAATTTTCAATTTTATTTTCATCTTTTGAAACAATTACGTAATTTTCAAACTTATCTAAATACGATCTGACCATTTTTTTTTCATCAAGAGTTATTACATCAAAATTTAAATTTTCCTTAATTTCTTCAAAAATCTCGAATAAGATAGGTGAATTATAAATTATTAAAGTTTTGGAACCCATATATTTTTTATGCAAATAATTTTAAAGAACAAAGATACTCTTTTATTTGACGAATTTAAATTCAAATGTTCAATTGGTAAAAAGGGTGTAACATCAAATAAAACAGAGGGAGATCTAAAAACTCCAAGAGGAGTTTACTCTCTTGGATCACTATTTTTTAGAAAAGATAAATTGCCTAATCCTACCACTAAACTTAAAAAAATTTCTATCAATAAAACAATGGGTTGGTGTGATGACATAAATAGCAAATACTACAATCAACTAATAAACATTAATAAGAATATAAAATATGAAAAATTATTTAGAAAAGATCGAATTTACGATTTAATAATTCCCATAAATTATAACACAAAAAATCCAATTAAAAATAAAGGTAGTGCTATTTTTATTCATGTAACAAAAAATTATGAAAAAACCGAAGGATGTATAGCTCTTAAGAAAAAAGACCTATTAATTTTATTAAGGATAATTAACAAAAAAACACTAATTAAAATTACCTAAGCTCTTTTTCCAAAAATTTTTGATCCAACTCTTACATAGGTTGAGCCATGTTTTGCAGCCTCTAAGTAATCTGAAGACATTCCCATACTAAGCTCTTTAAGTCTCAATGAATCATTTAAGTTTTTCATCTGAATAAAATATTTATTTACATTTTCGTCATTAGGAGGAATACACATTAAACCAATTATATCTAAGTTAAAACGATGAAAACATGTTTTATAAAATTCTTCAACGTCCTTCACATCAATTCCACTTTTTTGATGTTCATTACCTATATTAACTTGAATGAATATTTTTAGTTTTTTATCTTTTTTCTTTTGTTCAATAGATATTTTCTCTGCAAGTTTTAAACTATCTAAAGAATGAATATAGTCAAATAAAGGTATTGCAATTTTTACTTTGTTTGTTTGAAGTTTACCAATCATGTGTAATTTCAAATTCTTATTTTGCTCTTTTAAAGATACCCATTTACCAGCCGCCTCTTGAACTTTGTTTTCTCCAAAATGAATATGTCCAGATGTAATAAGTGGTCTAATTTTGTTACTATCAAAAGTTTTACTTACTGCGATTATATTAATTTTTGGATTGATAATATTTAATTCATTTTTTACAGTTAATAAGTTATGTGTTAAATCGTGCATTTAAATAATATAAAAATATATTACTTTTTAAGTGAATTTAATAAAAAACATATATTAAATCTTAATAATAAGATTAATTTAATATTTAGAAATTACGATAAAGAATTTAGCATAAAATTTTACAAAGAATTAAGAACATTCTGCCGTAAAGCAGGATTCAGGATATATCTGGCTAATAACATGAAAATTGCCAAATCATTGGAATTTGATGGTGCTTATTTGCCCTCCTTTAACAAAGAAATCGTTGGCATTAACAGCAACACACCAAAAAACTTTAAATTATTAGGATCCGCTCATGATATAAAAGAAATAAAAATAAAAGAAAAACAAGGAGTTGAATTGTTGTTTCTAAGTCCAGTTTTCAAAAAGAAAAATGAAAGACAGCTCAAAATTAATAATTTTTTGCGTCTAAGAAAGTCTACAAATATAGAAACAGCAGCTTTAGGTGGTATAAATTCCAAAAATATTAAACTTCTAAATCTTTATGGTATAAAAAATGTAGGATCAATAGACTGGGTCAAGAAAATTTATGGATAAAAAAGAAGTTGAGGAAAAAATTAAGATTTTATTAAATTATTTTAATAATGAAAAATACATAGATGCTATTACAAGGAGTAAAAAACTTTTAAAAATATTACCTCAACATGAACCTTTTTTGTTAAATATTATTGGATTAAGCTATCAAAGATTGAATGATACTGATAATGCTAAATCATATTTTTTAAAAGTTATAAATAATTATCCTGAATATTTACAAGCTAAACTTAATTACTCCATAGTTTTAAAATCAGAAAACAAAATTAAAGAAGCGGAGTTATTATTAACAAGAATTATTGATCAAGAACCTAATTATATTCAAGCTATAAATAATTTAGCAAATTTAAAAAAAGAAAAAAGAGATTATAAAAGTGCTGCTCATTTGTATGAAAAAGCTCTTAGTATAAACAAAAACGTTCCCATAATTCATTTTAATTTAGCCACGTGTTTTGCAAATCTTAGGCAGAAGAAAGAAGCTCTTTTTCATGCAAGTGAAGTGATTAGGCTTGAGCCTAAATTAACAAATGCTGATAAACTTATTAGCGACTTAACAAATTATAAAGAGGACAAATCAAATCATTTAGAAACAATGGAAAAGAAGTTGGATTCTGGTATTTTAAATGAAGATCAAAAAATAATCTTATCTTTTGCTCTTGGTAAAGCATATGAAGATAAAAATATTTATGAAGAGTCATTCAAATTTTATAAACTAGCAAATACTAAAGCAAAATTAAGAATAAAATATGATTTTAATCAAGAAGAAAAGTTTTTTGAACTTATTAAAGAAATTTTTAATAAAAAAAATAATCATTTATTAAATAATAATAATATATCAAAACAAGATAAAAAAATTATATTTATTTGTGGCATGCCAAGGTCTGGAACAACTTTATTAGAGCAAATCGTGTCATCTCACAAAGACGTAATGAGCTTAGGTGAAACTGACTACCTGCTAGAAATTACTGAAAAAATTTTTAATCTTAAAGAGATAGAAATAATTAAAAATAAACTATTTGAAAAAAAAGATTATCTATATAGTCAATATCTTGAATTATTATCTGAAATTAAGAATAAAAAAAATATTTTTAGTGATAAAAGTTTATTAAATTATAAATTAATAGGATTTATTCACTCCTGTTTTCAAGACGCAAAAATAATTGTTCTAAAAAGAAAATTTGAGGATAATTTTTTATCTATATATAAAAATTATTTACCAAATAAAAAACTAAATTGGTCGTTTGATGAAGATGATATTTCTAAAAATTATAAATTATTTCATGAGTATTTAGAATTTTGGAAAATAATTTTTCCAAATTCTTTCTTTGAAGTTGATTATGAAGATCTAGTTACAAATAATAAAGAGACTACAAAATCTATTTTGAAATATTGTGAGCTTGAATGGGATGATAATTGTTTAAAGTATTACGAACAAAATCAGTCCCCAATTGCAACTGCTAGCTTCAATCAAGCAAATAAACCTATATATAAATCTTCTATTAATAGTTTTAAAAATTTTAGTAAATTTTTTGCAAAAAAAAACCCCTGATTTATTTCTAAATCAGGGGTTTAAAGTTTTTAAGAACTTTTTTATCTAATTAAAACGCAAAAGATAAAGATACTTGAGTTCTTTTGTCTGTCTTACCAGCAGTACCACCAACGTTGTCAGCTTCGTTTTGGAAAGCTGAAAGTGTCATACCACCCATTGTGTAAGAGGCAGCGATACCTGTATCTTCATGATCTGAAGTTGCAGAAACAACTTGATCTCCAAGCTCTACTTCTCTTTTGTTGTAAGACAATGATGCATTATCATTTATGTTAAATGCAATACCATACATCATGATGCTTTCATCATCAGCAGCTTTATTATGGTCAGCCATTTGCATACCTAATGTTACAGATCCAACTGCATATTTAGCCCAAACCGTAGCTTGTTTTTCAACATCAATTGAAGTTGTATCATCGATCTTACCATAACCAGCACCAACTTGTAGACCATCCATTAATGAGTCAGTCCATACAGTCAATGTTTTACTTGAGTCATCACCTGCAGCTGTTTGTGTATCATCGTTAGAGTTTCCACCACCGTTCTTTGCATAAACTACATCATAGTTCATACCAGCGATTTGATTTCTATAAGCGATCATACCAGTAGTTGCTTCACCAGTAGTGTAAGCATCTCCTGCAGTATCATCCCAAGCTTGTTCAGCTCCAGATGCTCTTGGTAGAGTATCTTTTTTGTTATTCATACCGTAAGCAGCTGTTCCACCATCAATTCCGATAGTACCAGCATCACCCATATCAATAGTTAAAGATGATGAAGATGCAGCAGCACCTCTCATATCAAAACCTATGTATAGGCTGATAGTTCCAATATCGTTATCAGCACTGCCACTAAAACCTAGCATTTGCTCAAAACCTAAAGGAGAACCAGTTACGTTACCTTTTTGAGAGTCTGAGTCACCACTTTCAGATACATAAGTAACTTTAGCACCACCTGAAACAGACATGTCTGCTGCGTGAGCACCAAAAGATACCAATGAACCAGCAAGTGCTGTCAAACCTATTTTCTTTAGATTGTTCATATTTATTTCCTTTTGTTTGTATTTAAATACGGTGACAAATTACTTTAAATCCTAAATTTTATTCTAATTTTTTATTATCGATGCTTATTATTTCTTTTAGTGTTGCAATTTTACAACAATTTTTACTATTTTCGTGTAAATTCAACCTTTTTATGATATTTGAGACCATATTTTAAAATAATCAACTAAATGATCTATGTTTCAAAAAACTAAAATTTTATACACTATTTTCTTAGTAGTACTACTATTCCTAAACAATTGTGGCATTTATAAAAAAACTGATGCAAGAAAAGTTTCTCCTGATCCTCGTGAAAGAGTAAAAAAAAATTTAGAAGAGGGCAAAGGTTTAAGACTAACTGGGCTTGTGGGAAAAGGAGGAACGAATTTCCAATTTGCAAGCTCAAATCCACTTTGGAGAGCAAGTTTAGATGTTTTAGATTTTGCTCCACTATTAAACGCAAATTATTCTGGTGGTATAATTATAACAGACTGGATATCAAGTGATGACCAAAGATTAAATGAATATTATAAAATCACAATTAAATTTCTATCTAACGAAATAAGATCAGATGCTCTTAGAATTAGTCTCCATGAAAAAAAATGTAACAATAATAATCAATGCAAAATTTCAGAGGTAAAAAGTAATAAGATAGAAAATGAAATTTCTAAGAAAATTCTAAGAATTGCATCACTTTATGAAAAAAAAGATATTGAGAAATTAAAAGAAGAACTTGGGGAATATAAGTTGCCAAAAAATTTTTAATTAATTAAAAACTAACGACAAATTTTATTCTAATTATCCATTTGTATGAATAGATATAATTTTCAAGATATTGAAAAAAAGTGGCAAAAATATTGGGAAGATAATAAATTTTTTAAAACTAGTATAGATAAGAAGAAAAAGAAATTTTACTGCCTAGAAATGTTTCCTTATCCTTCTGGAAAAATTCACATGGGTCATGTTAGAAACTATACTATTGGTGATGTGCTAGCTAGATATAAAACTCTTCAAGGCTTCAACGTTCTACATCCAATGGGATGGGATGCTTTTGGTATGCCAGCTGAGAACGCTGCAAGAGATAATAATCTAGATCCTAAAATTTGGACAAACTCAAACATTGCTACTATGAAAAATCAACTTAAAAAACTTGGACTTTCAATTGACTGGGATCGAGAAATTTCAACTTGTTCTGAAGATTATTATAAGCACCAACAAATTTTTTTTTTAGAACTCCTTGAAAAAAAATTAGTTTATAGAAAAGAAAATTATGTGAATTGGGATCCAGTAGATCAAACAGTTTTAGCTAATGAGCAAGTTATTGATGGAAAAGGTTGGCGATCAGGTGCAATTGTTGAAAGAAAAAAATTAAATCAATGGTTTTTCGATATCTCTAAATTTTCTCAAGATTTACTAGATGGTCTTGAAAATTTAGAGACTTGGCCCAATAAAGTTAAAACCATGCAAAGAAATTGGATTGGTAAATCTTTTGGTTGCGAAATCGACTTTAAAGTTGAAGGTGACTTACCAATAGATATTATAAAATGTTTTACCACAAGGCCAGATACTCTATTTGGATTTTCATTTTTAGCATTATCTATTGATCATCCAATATCGAGTTATTTTGAAAAAAATAAAGAATTTTTAAAATTTAAAGAAGAATGCTCAAAAACTGGGACCACTGAGGAAGCAATAGCAGTAGGTGACAAAATTGGTTTTAAAACAAATCTTGAAGCAATTAACCCACTGGACAGCACTCAAAAAGTTCCTGTGTATTTCGCTAATTTTGTATTGATGGACTATGGTTTTGGAGCTGTATTTGGGTGCCCAGGTCATGATCAAAGAGATTTTGATTTTGCTAAAAAGTATAAGTTACAAATAAAAACTGTTGTCAGACCCCCAAATGAAAATGAAAATTTTAAAGTTTTAGACGAAGCTTACGCTGGGCCAGGGATTATTATCAATTCAAAATTCTTAAATGGTTTTGAGGCTCCTATAAACTCCGTTTTAGAAACAATTAAAATTTTAGAAGAAAAAAAACTTGGAAAAAAAAAGGTTAATTTTAGATTAAAAGATTGGGGCGTTTCTCGCCAAAGATATTGGGGATGTCCAATACCAGTAGCTTATGACGATACAGGAAAAGTACATGCTCTACCAAAATCTATGCTACCAGTCAAACTTCCAGAAAATATAAATCTTAAAGTGAAAGGCAATCCTTTAGATAGTCAGACAGATTGGAAGCAAATCATTATCGATGGAAAAAAGATGACAAGAGAAACTGATACCTTAGATACTTTCGTTTGTTCTTCATGGTATTATCTAAGATTTTGTTCTCCAAAAGAGAATAATTATGGATTTAAAAAAGAGGATATTGATTATTGGATGCCTGTAGATCAGTATATTGGTGGAGTTGAACACGCAATATTGCACCTCTTATACTCACGATTTTTTATGCGAGCAATCAATTATAATAACAAAAATTTTAATATTATTGAACCATTTCAGAGTCTATTTACTCAAGGCATGGTCTGCCATGAGACTTATAGAGATGAAAAAAATAATTGGCTAAGTCCAGATGATGTAGAAAAAATAAACAATAAATTTGTTTTAAAAAGTGATCCAAATAAATCTGTGAAAGTAGGTCCCTCAGAGTCAATGTCAAAATCAAAAAAAAATGTAATTGATCCTGAATTTATTATTAAAAATTATGGTGCTGACTCTGTTAGGTTATTTATTTTATCTGATAGTCCTCCCGAAAAAGATGTTCAATGGTCTGAGCAAGGTATGGTGTCTGCTTATAAATTTATTCAAAAGCTTTGGGGCCTACATAATGAAATAAAGATGAAAATTTCTAATGAAAAGAAAGATCAACAAGATAAAGAGATTGATAAGTTTACCAGTCAAGTCATATCAAAAATAACACACAATTTAGAAAAATTTAATTATAATGTAATTGTCGCTAATATGTATGAGACATACAACTACTTAATTAATTACGTTAAAAAAAACAAAAATTTAAAAAATTTAGAAGAAAACTACAAAAAAATCCTTATTTGCTTCTCTCCTGTCATACCTCATTTTGCAAATGAATGTTTGGTTGATCTAGGAATTAAGGGAGATGTTAATTGGCCAAATTACGATAAAAGTCTTTTAGATGATGAAAAAGTAAATATCGTTGTTCAAATAAATGGTAAAAAAAGAGAAATTATTCAAGTAAAAAAAGATACAGATGAAAAAGAAATTTTAACATTAATCAAAAAAAATGATAAAATTCAAAATTTAATAAAGAACAAAGATGTTGTTAAAAAAATTTTTGTACCAAATAAAATATTAAATTATTTAATTAAATGAAAATAATAAAAATCATACTAATTTTTACTTTTCTCTTTAGCAGTTCATGTGGTTATAAACCAATATATTATAAAAATGACCAACTAATCACAAAGTTTAATGAAATTGTCCTCGAAGGAGACGATAAAATAAATAGACAAATTATTAGTAACTTAAATTTAGAAATTGATTTTTCAAGCAGACAAACACTGTCATTAAAAACGAATTATATTATTGAAGAAACTTCTAAAAATTCTAAAGGTCAAGTAGAGACTTATCGATCAATAATTAATACTGTATTAACAATAAAAAATGAAAGGGATATTATTGAAACTAAAAATTTATCTGCTGATACTTCCTACAATAATAAAGATAATAAATTCGAGTTAACCAAATATCAAAATGAAGTAAAAAGCAACTTAATAGATAAAATATCAGAGGAAATTATTTTAATTTTTAATTTACTATGATTGTTAAAGCTGCGGATCTATCAAAAAATTTAGGTAAAAATAAAAATTTTTATTTATTATATGGTGTAAATGGTGGTCTAATTGAAGAGACCATTGAAAATATTCTTAAACCAAAACTACCAAAGAATATTTTTAGCTATGATGAAAATGAAATTACTTCAAATATTGATGAATTTGAGGAAAATATATTAAACAAATCTTTTTTCGATAATGAAAAATTGATTATAATAAGTCGTGGGTCTGACAAAATCTTGAGAATTATAAGAGACTTAATAGAAAAAAAAATTAGTGAAACTGTAATTATTATTAAAGCTGGTGTATTAGAAAAAAAATCTAAACTAAGAAGTTTTTTTGAAAAAGATTTAAATGCAATATGCACACCTTTTTATGAAGATAATTATCAATCATTATCATTAATTGCGAAAAATTTCTTTTTTAAAAATAAAATCAAAATTTCAACACAAAATATAAATTTTATAATTGAAAGATCTAGAAATAGTAGATCTAATTTGAAAAACGAATTAGAAAAAATAAAAAATTTTTGTCATAAAAAAAAATTTATTGAATTTGATGAAATTCTTAAGTTGACTAATTCAGCAGAGAATTACAATATATCAGAACTAATTGATAATTGCCTTATTAAAAATAAGAAAAAAGTTATAAATATACTTAACGAAAATATACCGACAATTGAAGATAATATTCTGATCGTAAGAACATTTCTAAACAAACTTAAAAGATTAAAAAAACTAAAAATCGAAGTTGAAAATAAAAAAAGTGTAGAGCAGGTTATTTCGTCCTATAAACCGCCAATATTTTGGAAAGATAAAGAAGTGATTAAACAGCAATTAAAAGTTCTATCTTTAACTGAAATTCGAGCTTTTATTAAAAGAGTTAATAACTTGGAGTTGTTGATTAAAAAAAACTCAAACTTTTCTTATCAGATAACAAATGGTTTTGTTATGGAAATGCTAGATATTCCTAATAATTATCTTTAATTATATCGATAATTTTATTCAATTGATCAATTTCTTTATATAAGAAAGTGATTGTCCCTTTGTTATTTTTGCTATTTTTAATGACTACATTAATACCAATCTTTTCTGACAAAGAATTTTCTAAATCTTTAATATTAGCATCTCTATTATTGGTAGCTTTCGGTTTCTTTGTTTTAAAGATTTTTACAAACTTTTCTGTTTGTCTTACTGAAAGTTTTTTTTCTATAATTTTATTAGCTACAAAACTTGCATTATTAAGACCTACTAAAATTTTTGCATGACCAGAAGTAATTTTTTGTTGTTCAATTAATTTAATTACTTCTGGTGGCAAAGTTAAAAGTCTTAGAGAATTCGTGATATAACTTCTGCTTTTACCAATAAATTTTGACACTTTTTCTTGGTCATAATTAAATTCATCAATCAATTTTTTATAACCTTGGGCCTCTTCTAATGGATTTAAATCATGCCTTTGAACATTTTCAACAATAGCAAATTCAAGTGATTTTAAATCATCTGCTTCAGTAACAACTACTGGAATATCATGAAGGCCTGCTCTTTTCGCAGCCAACCATCTTCTTTCACCTGCTATGATTTCATACTTTGAATTATCTGAATTTGAGCTTCTAACTATAATTGGTTGTATAACTCCTCTCTCTTTAATTGATTTTGTTAAATCATCTAAATTTTCTTCATCAAAGTTTTTTCTTGGTTGATATTTATTTGGTACAATATCACTTAATAATAATTTGTTAGTTTTTGACTCAACTTTTGTTTCACCAATTAAAGAAGATAAGCCCCTGCCTAGCCCTTTTTTTATTTGAGAATTCATTAAGCTGCACTCCCAATTTTATTTTCTTGAATTATAAATTCATCTGTAAAACTATAATATGATTTACTTCCCGGACAATTTTTATCATATACTAAAACTGGTACTCCATGAGATGGTGCTTCAGATAATCTAACATTTCTTGGTATTACAGTTTTATAAACTTTATCTTTAAAATAATTTCTTGCTTCTTGCTCAACCTGAGACGAGAGTTTATTTCTTCTATCATACATTGTTAAAAGTATTCCTTGAATTTCTAAAAGTGGGTTCAAGTTAACTTTTATTCGATCAATAGTTTTCATTAGCTGAGTAAGGCCTTCTAATGCAAAAAATTCTGTCTGAAGAGGCACTAGGAGAGAATTGGATGAAACTAAGGCCATAACGGTAAGTAGACTTAAGGAGGGAGGACAATCTATAAGGATATAGTCGTATAACCCTTTAGAATTGTTTAAATATGCGGTTAATTTAGTCTTCAAAATAAAGGCTCTATCACTATCACCTGCTGTTTCAACCTCTAATCCTGATAAATCAACATTTGAAGTAATTAAGTCTAGATTTTCAAATTTGGTTTTCTTAATCACATTAGAAATTGAAGTTGTTCCATTAAGAATTCCATATATAGTTTGATCTGATTTTTCTGTATTTGATAATCCTAATCCAGTTGTTGCATTTCCTTGAGGATCAAGATCGATAACAAGAATTTTTTTTCCCTGCTGTGTTAAGGCTGAAGCTAAATTAATAACAGTCGTAGTTTTTCCAACCCCACCCTTTTGATTTATTATTGAAATAATTTTCATGAAACTTTTTTTTTAATTTTTTTTATGTTTAATATAAATGAGTCTTCACTTGTTAAACTTTTTTTTTCTTCATAATCTAAATCCCACTCTTTAATTGTCTCACTCAAAATTTTTCTTCCATTAGCTCCCATAAAAAAAATTATGTTTTTATATTTTTTAAAATTTTCGTTAACCAAATTTAGAATTACTGGCATAGGCTTAAATGCTCTCGACATTATTGTTCCTGTTTCAATATTTTTAACTGTAAAAATATCTTTTTGAATTATTTCTGTGTTCAATTTTAACTTTTTTGAAACTTCTCGTAAAAAAACACATTTATGGTAACTTTTTTCGTATAGATGAACTTTCATATTATTTTTCATATTTTTCATCACAATTGCTATAATAAGACCGGGCATTCCTCCCCCTGTTCCTAAATCTGAGGTTGTATTATTATTTAAATCAACAAAATCAATAATTTGCGCTGAATCAATTATATGACGCTCTCTTATCTCCTTTTTTCCATACATTTTTTTGCTAATTATGTTAATTTCTCTATTTTTTTGCTGTATCATGGAAATTAGGCTCTCAAGCTCATTACAAGTTTCACGTGAAACATTTAAATTGGAAATCTGAGAGTAAGAATTTAAAATTACGTTATCCATTAAGCTATATGCTTAATAGACTTTCTTTTGACATGTGACAACAAAATATATACAGCTGCAGGCGTTATTCCATCTATTCTTAATGCTTGACCCATAGTTTTAGGCCTGATTTCCTTAAATTTAGCTTTAACCTCGTTAGAAAGACCTGAAAATTGATCATAATCAATATTATCTGGGATAGACAAATTCTCATCTCTTTTAAAGGCAAGAATATCAGCTTTTTGCTTTTTCAAGTAACCTCTGTAATGAGAGTTAATCTCTATCTGTTCATCAATCTCAGCACCATGGTTAAGAATTTCAGGCCAAATATCTCTAATTTTACTCATATTAACGTCTTTTTGAGTTAATATTTCTTCAGCTGTTCTAAAAACGCCATCTTTAGCAATTTTAATTCCAAATTTCGCAGCTTTAGATGGAGAGATATTCAAATTAGACATCTGCATTGATATTTTACTCAATTTTAGAAATTTATCTTCAAATATCTCTTTTCTATTATTTGAAATTAAACCAATATTGATTCCTTTGTGAGTAAGTCTTAAGTCAGCATTATCTGATCTAAGACTTAATCTGTATTCAGCTCTGGACGTAAACATTCTATAAGGCTCAGCAACACCCTTGGTTACTAAATCATCAATCATTACTCCAATATATGCATCTGATCTATCAAGTATAAAAGGTTCCATTTTTTTAAGTGAGAGGGCAGCATTAATCCCAGCTATAAGACCTTGAGCTGCAGCCTCTTCGTATCCTGTAGTTCCATTAATCTGACCTGCAAGATATAGATTATTTATTTTCTTAGTCTCTAATGTCAAAAATAGTTCTCTAGGGTCTACGTAATCATATTCTATAGCATATCCTGGTCTAATCACTTTAACATTTTCTAAACCATTGATATTATTAAGTATTTCATGTTGCACAACCTCTGGTAGGGATGTTGATATACCATTTGGGTAGATTGTGTTATCATTCAGGCCCTCTGGCTCTAGAAATATCTGATGTCTAGTCTTATCGGCAAATTTTACAATCTTATCTTCTATTGAGGGACAATATCTTGGACCAACACCTTGAATGCTACCAGAGTACATTGCACTTTTAGATAAATTCTTTTCTATAATCTTATGAACCTTTTCATTGGTGTAGGTCATAGAGCACGATACTTGTTTGTTTAGATTTTTTTTTGTTAAGAAAGAAAAAAAATAAGGATCATCATCTGCAAATTGTTTTTCTAATTTTTCAAAATTAATAGTTCTAGAATCTAATCTTGGTGGTGTTCCAGTTTTAAGCCTACCTATTTTAAAATTATATTTCTCTAACTGTTCACTTAAACCAGTGCTTGGCTTTTCATTAAATCTACCAGCAGGAGTTCTTTCATCACCAATATGTATCAAGCCGTTTAAAAATGTGCCAGTTGTAAGTATTAACTTTTTACAACTTACTTTATTACCTTTTAATGTTAAAAATCCACTTATTTCATTATTATCAAAAATAAACTTAATTACAGGATCAGAAAAAATGCTTAAATTACAGTAGTTTACAAGTTTTTCTTGCATAAATTTTCGATATAATGATCTATCAGATTGAGTTCTTGGTCCTCTTACTGCTGGACCTCTACTTCTATTTAACAGTCTAAACTGTATTCCAGACTTATCGGCAACCTCACCCATAATCCCATCTAAAGCATCAATTTCTCTTACCAAATGACCTTTACCTAAACCACCAATAGCGGGATTACATGACATTTCTCCTATGGTATTTTTATTGTGAGTGAATAGGGCAGTGTTAATTCCAAGTCGAGCTGATGCAGCTGCTGCCTCACATCCTGCATGACCCCCACCAATTACTACCACATCATATGATAAATCTTTTTTCATGATCTAAATTTATATTCGATTAGAATATTTACAAGATTTCAGTTTTTTTTCTTAAATAAGCTATATTTATCAACGAAAATCGAAAAAAAAGACCTAAAAATACAGCAAAATTGCTTTTATTTCCCAATACAAAAATCGTTGAAAATACTGCCTAATATCTCCTCTACATCAACTTTTCCAACAATCATACCCAAATGTCTAGTTGCTAACCTTAAATCTTCAGCTGCTTTATCAAAATCTTTTTTACTATTTTTATCCAAAAAGTTTTTCAGATGATCTACGCACTGAACCAAATGTTGTCTGTGTCTTTCTCGAGTGATTAAAACATCTTCCTCAGTTATGAATTTATCTCTTAAATAGTTTTTAATTTTTTTGATCAACTCATCAATGTTTGAGTTGTCTTTTAATGAAATTAAAACGTGATTAAGTTTAAGAATTTCTGGGTCTAACTTATCTTTTATTAAGTCAGATTTATTGACAACAAGAATTGCATCATTTTTTAACAAATCATTCAAAAAACCGCTTAAATCAATACTTTTAGCATCAACTACTACTAATTTTAGGTCAGCATTTTCAGCTTTTTTTAGAGATAATCTTATTCCCTTTTTTTCGATTTCATCTTTTGACTCTCTTATACCAGCTGTGTCAGAAATAATAACAGGATACCCATCTATATTTAGATGGATTTCAACAACATCTCTCGTTGTGCCAGCTATCTCAGAAACTATAGCAACCTCTCGGTTTGATAAATTATTTAATAAACTTGATTTACCTGCATTAGTTGGTCCTACAATTGCAATTTTAAAACCTTCACGGATTATCTCACCAACTTTTTGATCATTTAAAATTTTATTAATCTCATTTACTATATCTAAAGAGTCTTCCTTTATTTTTTTCAGATTATCATCTGGTAAATCCTCATCTGGAAAATCTATTTTTGCCTCAACAAATGACAAAATTTT
Organism: uncultured Pelagibacteraceae bacterium; assembly: GCA_902622805.1. Taxonomy (GTDB): domain Bacteria; phylum Pseudomonadota; class Alphaproteobacteria; order Pelagibacterales; family Pelagibacteraceae; genus Pelagibacter. The sequence continues at coordinate 34,916 of CACNRG010000007.1, forward strand.
CAATAATTTTTCTCTTAACTCATTAAATTTCTCTGAAGATTTTCCCCTCATAATTTTTACCGCTTGTAATCTTTGAATTTCAGTCTCTGCAGAAATAAGATCCGCTATACTCTCGGCTTTGAGTAAGTTTATTTTCCCATTTTGAAATGCAAGCTTTGTAAATTCTCCCGGCTCTGCTAATCTGCAATTTTTAATTTTTGAAATCTCATTTTGAACTGCCATAACTACAGCTTTTCCTCCGTGTATATGAATTTCAGCCATATCATCCCCTGTGTAGCTCTGAGGGCCTGGAAACCATATTATTATACCTTCATCAATAAGCTCAGAAGTGTTGATATTGTTTATTTTCCGAAGGGTAGCTACCCTTGGCTGTGTAACTTCTTTTCCTGTGAGAGATTTTATAGCTATCGATGCCTCGGGACCTGAAATTCTAATAATTGCTACCCCAGAAACACCTGGGCCTGATGATAGAGCGTAAATTGTCATTTTAAATATTTAATAATTTTGAATAAAGATTTTCTAAATTATACGTAAATCTTACACTATCAAATATAGGTGATTTAGGCAGGTAGTCTTTAAGTCTTTTCTTAATTTTTTTTAATTTATCAGGATGTAACCCTAAATCTATAGCCAATGTTTCATAATCAACTAAATTGTAAGTAATCAAATTTTCCATATGAGAATTTTTTAATATACTGGCTGCAACTCTAGAGGCAAATGAATTACCGGTAAGTGTAATTAAAGGTATTCCCATCCTAACAGCATCGCTAGCCGTAGTATGAGCATTATAAGGAAATGTATCTAAAAATAAATCAGCTAATTCTAAACGTTTTAAATGTTCATCATTTTGTAAATAGTCAGCAAATATAATTCTCTTTGGATTTATGCCTAATATTTTTGCTTTTTTTTTCAAATTTTCAGCAGCGATATCGTTTGTTTTTAGTATCCACAAAACACTATTTTCAACTTTTTGTAAAACTTTCATCCATGAACTAAAAATTTGGGGAGTAATTTTATAATTATTGTTAAAACTACAATAAACAAATCCATTATCCGGTAGCCCAAACTCACTTCTTTTGAATTTTTTGTCTGATACTTTACGTTTATTCATATTTGGCTGATAACAATTTGGTAAATATAAAACTTTTTCAGAGTAATATTTTATATTTTCTTTTGGTATTGTTGTTTCATCTGCAATAATAAAATCCATATTTTGTATCGCAGTTGTTCCAGGATAACCTAAATAATTTATTTGAATAGGGGCTACTCTATCTGAAAAAATTAAACTACGATTTTTGCCAGTATAGCCGGTTAAATCAATCGCAATATCTATCTCTTGATTTCTTATTGAATTCACCACATCTTTGTCTGAGATTTTATTAATTTCCTTAAATTCAAAAAAATATTTTTTTACTTCCTCATTCCATTTATCATTTTTGTTTGGACCAAATGAAAATCCAAAAAAATCAAATTTTGATTTATCGTGATTTTTAAAGACATCCATTATAAGATGTAGTACTGGATGATCATGGAAATCACATGAAAAATAAGCAATTCTTGGTTTTTTTGTTTTATCTTTAATCAATATTTGATTTTTTACATTATTATTAAATTCATATTTTACAAAAATTTCCGAGGCATTCTTAGTGATTTCGGGGTTATCTATAATTCCAAGAGATGAAAAAGGATCAATAGTTTTTAATCCTTTATTTATATTAATAATAATTTTATTAACAAGTAGATCAAAGTTATCCCAATCAGATAAAAACATCTTACATTGAAGTATTTTTCCCAAAATGTATTCATAATTAGGGTTTAATTGTAAAACTTTTTCATAATCTAAAAGAGCTTTATTATATAATTTAAGATTTTTATAAACATTACCTCTACCATTATATGCATCGATAAAATTAGGCTTAATTTTAATAGCTTTATCAAAACTTGAAATTGCTTCCTCTAATCGGTTAAGATTTTTTAGAGCTATACCACGGTTATTATGAGCAAAAAAATGATCGTGTTTAATTTTAATAGCTTTATCAAAACTTGAAATTGCTTCCTCTAATCGGTTAAGATTTTTTAGAGCTATACCACGGTTATTATAAGCATCTGCAAAATTAGGGTCTGCGTCTATTGCTGAATTATAATTAGAGATTGCCTCATCATACTTTCTAAGATTTTTTAATGCATTTCCTATATTTACGAGTGCTGGCGCACTATTAGGATTTAAATCCAAAAAATTTTTTAAATATTTTATGCCGGTAGAATTGTTTCCAACTTGTAAATGGGCAGTGCCAAGTGTAAATAGTAGATGTTGATTTTTTTTATTTTTCTTAATTAGTGAAGAATATATTTTAATTGCTTTATTAATTTCACCACTGTCATGAAGTTTAATAGCTTTTTCAAACAAAAGATTTTGCTTAAAATTAAGCAGCATAATTAACTATTATGCAGGTTTATTCATTGAGTTAAAAAACTCTGCATTATTTTTGGTATCTTTTAATTTTGAGCTGATAAACTCTATAGCATCCATTGTGCCCATGGGAGCAATAATTCTTCTTAATACGTTCATCTTTTGCAAATCATTTTTATCAAATAGTAATTCTTCTCTTCTAGTTCCTGATTTCGTAATATCTATTGCTGGATAAATCCTTTTATCTGCAATTTTTCTATCAAGTACTGTTTCACTATTACCTGTTCCTTTAAATTCCTCAAAAATTACTTCGTCCATTCTGCTACCTGTATCAATTAAAGCTGTGGATATTATTGTTAACGATCCACCTTCTTCAATGTTTCTAGCAGCACCAAAAAATCTTTTGGGTCTTTGAAGAGCATTTGCATCTACACCTCCTGTTAAAACCTTGCCTGAGCTAGGTATTACTGCATTATAAGCCCTGCCAAGTCTGGTAATAGAATCTAATAGTATAACTACGTCTTTCTTATGTTCTGTTAATCTTTTGGCTTTTTCAATAACCATCTCTGCCACAGCAACGTGCCTTTGGGCTGGTTCATCAAATGTTGAACTAATAACTTCTCCTTTAACTGTCCTTTGCATATCAGTAACTTCCTCCGGTCTTTCATCAATTAAAAGCACAATTAAGTAACATTCAGGATAATTTTTAGCGATCGAATTAGCTATACTTTGTAAAATCATAGTCTTACCAGCTTTAGGAGGAGAAATAATTATTGAACGCTGACCTTTTCCTATTGGGCTTACTAAATCAATCAATCTAGGTGTAAGATCAGGTTTTTTTTCAATTTTTGTATTTTCAACTTCCATGACTAATTGTTTATCAGGATACAGAGGCGTCAAGTTATCAAAGGCGATTTTATGTCTTGATTTATCAGGTTCTTCAAAATTTATTTTACTAACTTGTAACAATGCAAAATATCTTTCACCCTCTTTAGGTGCCCTAACTGGGCCTTCAACGGTATCTCCTGTTCTCAAACCAAATTTTCTTATTTGGCTTGGACTTACATAAATATCATCTGGTCCTGGTAGATAATTTGACTCCATGGCTCTAAGAAAACCAAATCCATCTTGTAATAATTGTAAAACTCCAGCACCTGTAATTTCCTCTTTTTCAGCTACTTTTTTTAAAATAGCAAAAAGAATTTCCTGCTTTCTTAAAGTACTAGCATTTTCTATTCCAAGCTCTTCAGCTTGTGTAATAAGTTGTTCAGATGATTTAAGTTTTAATTCTTGTATGTTCATGATTAAAAAATTATTAAGGACTTAATAATACTGCATAATATATATACTATTAAATCTTTTACAAGAGTGTTCCTGTGTTTTTAAAAAATGTTAAAAATACCGGCCTTTTAAGGCTTTTCAGTATATTTTAGCTTAATTCTCTCGCAAATTCATCTACTTTCGACCAGTCTGTAAATTCATAAGATTGGGATGTGTCCGTAGGGCCATTTGTTAAAAACATAATAAGTTTAATGACATATTTATCAAAAAAACCATAATTTGGATAATCTACTCTGCCAGCAAACACTCCAATTTTTTTTGGTCTCCAAGCAGAAATTTTTAAAAATTTTTTAATATAGGGGTTAGTTTCAGGAGTGTTTTTTTCCAATTTTCTAGCGACTACGTTTACTGAAAAAAAAATACTTTGTTTTTGATCTAATAAATTTTTATTTAGTGTAATAAATTTATAAAGTTTTTTAGAGTGTTTTCCATATCTAATACTGGCTCCTATAATAATTTTATTAAAAACTGACAAATCAAGCTTCGATGCTTCCTCCAAAGACATGATTTTAGTCTCATTCTTGCTATCTAAAAAATTTGATATTCGTTTACAAATAGTTTTTGTGTGCCCATCTGTACTAGAATAAATTATTAAAGTTTCATGCATATTATAATGCTATGTTTTATTCATCTCTTGTTTTGGCATCACTTGATAGTATTTTTTATCAAGTTTATATTCTATATCTTCTTTATCTTGCGCAGAGCCCTCGGCTTGAGTAAAAGTATATTTTGCAAAATCTTTACACCAATTTTGATTAGTGTTTAAACATTCCACTGGGTATATATTGCCGCCTAGTTCTTTCGCCTCATTTACTAACTCATGACCTAATTCATCTGTTGTCTCCAAACAATCAGCGACAAAACTAGGTGAGTATATTGCTATTTCCTTTTTTCCTTCTGATATTAATTTTTTAACCACATCCTCTGTATAAGGTGTTATCCATTCCTCAGACCCAAAGCGACTTTGAAAACTCATCAAACACTGCTCCGGTTTTATATTTTTAAGATTTTTTGTAATAAGGCAGAATGTTTCATAACAATGTCGATAATAATCATCTCCCTTATTGACAACTCTTCTCTTTTGCATTCCATGAAAAGTTATTATTAAACTATCAATTTTCTTCCCTTGATTTTTTAATTCATCTAATTTTAAATCAACCTGGTTGACTGAATTATCGATAAATGCATGTGTTCTATGAAAATTTGTTATCACTTCAAATGTTGGTATTTTTACTCTTTTAGATAATTCTTTTGCTAAAGCGTCTATACCTGAGGCTATTGTACTTTCAGAATATTGTGGAAACATTGGTATTACAAGAAGCTTGGTTGCACCAACTCCTTTTTTCAAATCATCCTCCCAACTGTCATAAACTTCATTCACATAAGGTGGGGATAATAAAAAAGCATGGTTGACTTCGACAAATCCTTCGGGATCTATTTTTTTTAATTCTTCACTAACATTTTTTGTAAAATCCCTTGTATTAGTAATTAGTGGAAAACTTTTACCGTCCCAAATTCTTGCGTAGAGCTTAGCTGATTTTTGTGGTCTAAAAGGCAATACAAAACAGTTCAAAATAATTTTCCAAAGCCAAGGATTTATATCAATAACTCTAGGATCTCCTAAAAATTTTCTAAGATATTTTCTTAAAGCTTTAGTTGTTGGTTCAGCCGGTGAACCGAGCTGTACAAAAACTACTTTAGTTTTCCTTTTTGGGTGTGTGTAATCCATATTAATAGTCTTTAACTGTTTTTACTAAATAGTCCATCATACCAGGATCCGTCTCTGGTAAAACACCATGTCCTAAATTAAAGATATAAGGATGATCTTTAAATATATCTAGATATCTTTTTGCCTCTTTTTTTAAAGTTTGTTTATCAGTCAATAAAACTTTGGGATCCATTCCTCCTTGAACTGGTATTTCTATTTCTTTTACAATCGTTAATGGATCAACTTCATAATCAATACAAATCACATCAGGTTTTACAAAATCACAATATTTTTTATAATTTTTTATATTCCTCGGAAAACATATAACTGGTATATTTAGAGATTGAGTAAATTTTACCAAATTTAATGTTGGATGATATACGTAGTGAGGTAAATCCTTATCTTCCAATAATCCTGCCCAGCTATCGAATATTTGGATTACATTTGCGCCACTAGCTATTTGGTTTTTAATATGAATTTTTAAAAACTTTTCAATGATAATTAAAATTTTGTCTATTAAATCTTTATTCTGAAAAAAATCTTTTTTTAGTTGTTTTTTTTGGAGACTGTTGGTTTATCATATAGACTAGTATTGTCCACGGAGCACCAACAAAACCGATAATGTTTTTATTTTTTAAAATAATATTATTGCTCACATTTTTTATAGCTTCATAAACTTTTTGAACTTTTTTTGTGAAGTCGATTTCATTAATTTTAGATATTTCATTTAAATTGAATTTTCCTAATATTGGACCAAAATTCTTTTTAAATTCCACATTTTGATTTAAACCGTATGGCAACATTAATATATCTGAAAAAATAATTGCTGCATCAAAATCAAATCTTTTTAATGGTTGAATAGTAATTTCAGAAGATAAATCTGAATTTAAACATAATTTAATAAAATCTTTATTTTTAGATCTAATTTCTCTAAACTCAGGTAAATATCTACCTGCTTGCCTCATTATCCATATAGGCTTTTTTCTAATATTCTTATTCAATATTACTTCATGTAGAGGTGTCATATTAAAATAGTATATATTATTATTGTATTAGTATTATAGAGTGTGAATAACGATAATTATTTTTTATTAACATTATATCGACAGTTTAATAACATTATTGAACTAATAATATTGTTTAAAATGTAGCTTTTTAGTATTTTACTATTTTTAATGTATTATTTTATTAACTAATTTATTAATGTTAATAAAATCCTCATTTTACAATAATAATTAACCAATATTTAAATTGAGTAATTTTATTAAAATAATACAAATTTACTAACTATTTATTCATGAGTAATACATATCAAATTTATTTGATTTCAGATTCTACAGGTGAAACTTTAGATAGAATTTTTTTAGCTTTAAAGGCTCAATTTAAAAACATCGAATATAAGGTTCATTCTTACTCGTTTACGAGAACAGAAAATCAAATCTTAAAAATACTAGAAGATGCTAAAAGAAATGAACACGCAGTAATTTTATATACAATTGTTGATAACAGTTTAGCAAAATATTTAGCTAATATGAGCGATGAAAAAAACATTCCTTGTTTCGGAGTGCTAGGAAACTTAATTTTAAACTTTTCAAAAATTCTCAACCAGAAAGCTTCCCACGAACCAAGCGGACAACATGTTTTGAATGATGAGTATTATGAAAGAATAGAGGCTATTCAATTTACAATGAATCATGATGATGGAAAATCAACAAAAGACATAGAAAAGTCGGATATAATACTTGTTGGAGTTAGCAGAACAAGTAAAACACCAACTTCAATCTATTTAGCTAATAGAGGGTTTAAAACTTCAAACATACCATTAATAAATGAAAATTCTTTACCTAAAAAATTAAAAGATAATCCACAAATTACATGTGTCATTGGTTTAACCACCGAACCAGAAAGATTGGTAGAAATAAGAAAAAATAGAATGAATTCTTTAAAGGAAACTGAAAATAAAAATTATACAAACATTGAAAATATCACAAAAGAAATTATTGATGCAAAAAGAACTTTTCAGAAATATAGATGGCCAGTTATTGATATTACAAGAAAATCAGTTGAAGAAGCAGCAGCTTCAATAATAAAAATACACGAAATATATCTTAATAATGTTAAATAAAATTATACTAGCCTCAAAAAGTGAAGTTAGAAAAGAAATACTTGATAAAAACGATATTCCCAATGAAGCCGAACCATCAAACGTTGATGAAGATATAGTTAAAGAAAGTTTACTGAAAGAAAAAGCAACTCCAGATATTATTTCTAAAAATTTAGCAGAATTAAAGGCAAACAAGGTAAGTCTTAAAAAAAGCGGTGAAATTGTTTTAGGAGCAGATAGTGTAATTGATTTAAATGGTGAATTAATATCCAAACCTGAAAATAGAGAGGAAGCTTTTAAAATTCTAAAAAAATTAAATGGAAAAAAACATTGTTTAGTTAGTTCAGTTTGTATTTCAAAGAATGGTTCTATGATTTGGAATTATACTGATAAAGCGACATTAACTATGAAAAATTTTAGTGATGATGAGTTGAAATCTTATTTGTCTAAAATAACAGATAAAGCTTTATATGCTTATAATGTTTATCAAATTGAAGGCGCTGGAAGAGAATTATTTTCAGATATAAAAGGAGATGAAAATACAATAATGGGGTTACCAATAAAACAAATTAAAGAGTACTTAAAGAAAATTAAATGAATAAATATTTAGTAATTGGAAATCCCATTGAACACTCTTTGTCACCAAAATTACATAATTTTTGGATCAAAGCTAATAACCTTGATGCAATATATGAAAAAAAAAAACTCAATGAAAATGAGCTTACAGACCTGATGTTAAAAGTTAAAAAAAAAGATATTCATGGAATTAATGTTACTGTTCCTTTTAAAAAAGTTGTAATCCCTTATCTTGATCAATTAACCTTTGAGTCTGAAAGCACCCAATCTGTTAACACGATTTATTTAGAGAATAATAAATTAATTGGTCACAATACTGATATTGAGGGATTTGAAAGGAGTATTCAGGATTTAAAATTAGAGGTGACGAAAAAAAAAATTTTAATATTAGGAGCAGGTGGAGTAGTACCATCGATAATTTTCGCTTTGAATAAAATGAAAGTATCTGAAGTCATAGTAAGCAATAGAACTAAAAGTAAAGCAGAGAGTTTGAAAAATACATTTGAAAATATAAAAATAGTTGAATGGGGAGAAATTCCAGAATTTAATATGGTCATCAATGCAACAAGTATTGGTCTTAAAAATGATGATAAAATAGACTTAGATTTTTCTAAGGTAGGTAAAAATAAATTCTTTTACGATGTAATTTATAAACCAAACGAAACAAATTTTTTAAAAGTTGGTAAAAAATTAGGTAATAAAACCGAAAACGGT
>CACNRG010000008.1 GCA_902622805.1 uncultured Pelagibacteraceae bacterium
TTTAACATGACTATCAATGGTTCTATCTTCAATGTCTGTATCTTCTCTATAAGCTATGTCCATCAATTGGGCTCTTTCTTTTATAATCCCTGGTCTTTTAGCTAATTCTTTAACTATAAGAAATTCAGTAGTTGTTAACTTATCTGGTAAGTGATGACCATTCCATTCACACTCTAATTGCGAAGGATCTAATTTCAACTTTCCATGTGAAATGATGTTTTTATTTTCTTCGATAGTATTATCTGCATCTTTTTTTCTTAGCTGAACTCTTATTCTTTCAATTAAAACTTTAATAGAAAATCCACCTGATTTTTTTATAAAATCATCTGCACCAAGTTTGAGTCCTAAAAGTTCATCCACCTCTTCATCTTTTGATGTTAAAAATATCACTGGCATAGAAGTTTTTTTTCTTAATTTTTTTAATAACTCCTCACCATCCATTTTTGGCATCTTAATATCAATTACGGCAAGATCTGGTGGTGTTCTTGTTAGTCCTATTAAAGCACTTTCTCCATCAATATATGTCTGAACTTTAAACCCTTCCTTCTCTAAAGCAATGCTTAAACTTGTGAGAATATTACGATCATCATCCACTAGAGCAATAGTTTGTTTAAGCATTAGTTACTTTAAAAATACTAAATTGTTCTAATTTGGGCAATGAATTAAATTAATGAAGTACTCCCCAATTATCTCCACTATTTATATCTACTGTGAGTGGGATTGAAAATGAGTGATAATCACTATTTGCAACACTTATCATTTCGTCTTTTATGATCTTCTTCATTTTTTTAATTTCACTTTTTTTAACCTCAAAAATCAGCTCGTCGTGTATCTGAAGTAGCATTTTAGATTTAATAGATTTTTGCTCATTTAATTTATTGTCTAATCTAATCATCGCTAAACGCATGATTTCAGATGCAGATCCCTGAATAGGAGCATTAATAGCAGCTCTTTCCTGAAAATTTCTTATGTTGTAGTTTTTATCATTTATAGAATTAAAATGAGATCTTCTTCCAAAAATATTATTTACATATCCTCTTTTTCTACAAAATTTAATTGTATTATCCATATAAACTTTAATTTCTGGAAATTTTGCAAAGTATGAATTTAGAAATTCCTCTGCTTGATAGTTTGAAACATTAATTTGTTTGGCTAAACCATACTGTGATATACCATAAATAATTCCAAAATTTATAGCTTTTGCTTTCCTTCTCTGATCCTTATCTACTTTTTTAATATCAATATTAAATATTTGGCTTGCAGTTAACGAGTGAATATCTTCATTGTTTTCAAATGCTTTTTTTAATGCTTTTACATTCGCTAAATCAGCTAATATTCTCATTTCAATTTGATTGTAATCAGCAGAGATAAGTACATTATCTTTTTCTGCAACAAATGCTTTTCTAATATCTCTTCCATCATCAGTTTTAATTGGAATATTTTGTAAATTTGGATCACTCGATGCTAATCTTCCAGTGGTTGTAGCTGCTAAGAGAAAAGATGTATGCACCCTTTTAGTCAATGGGTTTACATGATCGGGTAAAGTGTCAGAATAAGTATTTTTTAATTTTGATAATTGTCTCCAATCTAAAACTAATTTAGCAAAATCGTGCCCCTTAAATGCTAAATCCTCTAAAACTGAGGCGCTGGTTGCAAAGCTTCCTTTTTTTGTCTTTTTAAGACCTGCTATTTTCAAATCATTATAAATGATTTCACCAAGTTGTTTAGGAGATGCAATATTAAATTCTTTTTTTGAAATCTTAAAAATTTCTTTTTGTATCTCCTCTATTTTCTTTTTGAATTTTAAAGATAAAGATCTTAAGAATTTATCATCAACTCTAATACCTTCTATTTCCATAAAAGCTAAAATTTTTATTAATGGTTTTTCAAAAATTTCGTAAATATTTAATAATTTTTCAGATCTGAGACTTTTATAAAACTTCTTATATAGTCTATAAGTAATGTCTGCATCCTCAGCAGCATAATCTTTTGCTTTATTTATTTCTACTTCACTGAAATTAATTTCTTTTTTACCTGTTCCAACTATTTCTTTAAATTTAATTGTTTTATGATTTAGATGTATTTCCGATAACACATCCATGTTATGTCTATTTTTTCCAGCATCAAGAACATAAGACATTAACATTGTATCCTCTAAAGAATTAAGATTAATCCCATTTTTATAAAAAACTATAAAATCAAATTTGATATTTTGACCAATTTTTTTTATACTGGGATCTTCTAACAAAGGTTTAATTTTTTTTAAAACATCTTTTTTATTAAGACATTGCTTAGATTTATGTCCTACTGGTATGTAACAAGCTTTACTTATTTTTGTACTTAAAGATATTCCAACTAAGTTTGCTTGATGTGGATCAAGAGAATCTGTTTCAGTATCAACTGCAATTTCTCCAACTTCTTCAGCTTCGTCAATCCATTCATCAATTTCATTTATATCTTTTATTAATTGATAATTTTTATTATTAATTTTTTTTGAATTTTCAGTTATGATTTTTTTTTCGCTAGATTTCTCTAAATTAGGTTCACCATAAGCAGAAATCGCAGAACTAAGTAATCGATTAAATTCCATTTCTCGTAAAAATTCATAAAGCTTGTCTTTATCTATTTCTTTTAATTTTAACTCATTTAACTTTCTATTAACCGGTGCATCATGTTTTAAAGTTACAAGCTCTTTACTAATTAATGCTTTATCTTTATTTTCAATAAGTGTTTCTCTTCTTTTGTTTTGTTTAATTTCATGAGCAGAATCTAGAAGAGTCTCTAGGGTTCCATATTTATTTATTAACTCTGCTGCTGTTTTAACCCCAATTCCTGGTACACCAGGTACATTATCACTACTATCCCCCGCTAAAGCTTGTACATCTATGACTTTTTTAGCATCAACACCAAACTTTTTAAAAATGTCATCCTCACTAATAAATTTATTTTTCATTGGATCGAAAATTCGGACATCTTTTTTATATAATTGCATTAAGTCTTTATCAGATGAGACAATAGTTACTTTTGCCCCTATTTTTAAGATTTGATCAACATAAGTAGCTATCAGATCATCAGCCTCATAATTTGGCAAATCCAAGGATGGTAAATTAAAAGCTAAGACTGATTTTCTTATATAATCAAATTGTGGTGCTAAATCATCTGGTGCTTCAGATCTATTTGCCTTGTAATCACTATAAATTTCATTCCTAAAAGTTTTTCTAGCTGAGTCAAAAATCACTGCAAAGTGTGAAGGTTTTTGAAGATTTTCATTTGATTTAGAATCTTCGAGTAGTTTAAATAACATACTACAAAAACCACTAACTGCTCCTGTTGGCAAGCCATCGCTTTTTCTAGTCAAAGGTGGTAATGCATAGTAAGCTCTAAAGATATATCCTGATCCATCAATTAAATAAAAATGATCAGTTTTTTGAATTTTAGTCATTAAGTGTAAATTTAATAAATTGTATTATCATCTATTCATACAAAAATAAATTTGCAATAAACAAAAATTTACTACTAGAATATAATATGAATAAAGGTTATTATTTGCAATGGAATTAATAAAAGAAAATTCTCAGGGTAAATTAATAAAATCACTATTAGTAATTGTGTTAGGATCAATTGCGTTAACGATTTCTGCAAAAATTAAAATTCCATTTTATCCTGTTCCAATGACGATGCAGACATTTGTTGTATTGCTTTTAGGTTTAAGTTTTGGGTACAAACTTGGCTTATCAGCAGTTGGTCTCTATCTGTTTGAGGGTATTGTTGGTTTACCAGTTTTTTCAAACTCACCTGAGAGAGGAATAGGGCTGGTTTACTTTACTGGTCCTACAATGGGTTATTTGATTGGTTTTTTATCTGCTTGTTATTTAGCTAGTTTAGTGAAAGTTAATGATAATTTTATTAAGATATTTATTAAATTAGTTTTAGCAGTTTCCACTATCTATATATTTGGAGTTATTTGGCTTGGTACTTTAATTGGTTGGAATAAGCCAATTTTTAGTTTGGGTGTAGCTCCATTTTTATTGGCTGAGGTGTTTAAAATTTTATTATTAAGCCTTCTGGCAAAAAAATTAATAAAAATAAAAAGCTTTATCTAGGTGACCTTTTAGAAAGTATTCTTTGTAGCGTTCTTCTGTGCATCTTAAGTCTTCTTGCAGTCTCCGAAACATTCCTATTGCATAACTCAAATACTCTATGAATATGTTCCCACTTAACTCTATCAGCGGACATAGGATTTTCTGGTGGAGCTGCTTTTTTTGCAGGATCTGCTAATAAAGCTTTTTCAACGTCATCTGCATCTGCGGGTTTTGCTAAGTAATCAATTGCACCTTCTTTTATTGCTGCAACAGCAGTGGGTATGTTGCCGTAACCAGTTAACATAATAATTCTGCTTGATGAATTAGATGTTTGAATTTCTTTTACCACCTCTAGACCATTACCATCAGCTAATCTTAGATCTACAACAGCGAATCCTGGTTTTTTAACTTTTACCGCCTCAATGCCCCTTTTTACACTTTCAGCTTGTAAAACTTCAAAACCTTTTTTTTCCATTGCTCTTGATAACCTCTCTCTAAAAGGGTTGTCATCATCTACAATTAATAAGGATTTATTATCAAAATCACTTAAATTTTGGAGTACAGTTTCGCTTTTCATAAAGCTTATATGGAGATTTTTCTGGTAAATTCAATAGATAATTATTTACTTTACATGCCTTTATTATTGGCTTAATTGCACGTTTTATGAAAAGTTTTTAATTTATTTAAAAGCTTTTTTTTTGTTAAATTTTTTTTGGAGGCATTAAAAATGCAAAAATTTAAATCAGTTGAAAATTTAGTAAATCAACTGAAACCTGAAAAACCTGTTTATTGTATCAGAAAAAATTCTGTTACAACTGCAGCAAAATATTTTAAAAAAAATTTTCCAGGTGAAGTTTTATTTGCTGTCAAAACAAACCCTCATCCATTAATCATTCAAACTCTAATTGAAAGTGGCGTTGATCAATTTGATGTAGCATCAATTGAAGAAATTAAACAAGTTAGAAAATTTACAAAAACAGCAAAATGTTCTTTTATGCACACTGTTAAAAGTCCTGAAAGCATAAAAGAAGCTTATCTAAAATATGATATTAAAACATTTTCATTAGATACTAAGGAAGAGCTTATAAAAATTATTAAAAATACAAATAATGCGAAAGATTTAGAATTATTTGTAAGAGTAGCTGTTTCAAATGAGCATGCTGAAATTGATTTATCAAAAAAATTTGGAGCACTTAATTCTGAAGCTCTAGGTCTTCTAAGATTGGCAAAACAATATGCTAAAAAGGTTGGATTAAGTTTTCACGTTGGATCACAATGTATGCATCCAATTTCATATGCAAAAGGGATTTCAGAGATTGGAAATATAATTAAAAAAACTAAAATTATTCCAGATTATATAAATGTTGGGGGTGGTTTTCCAACAATTTATCCAGATCTAATACCTCAAAATTTAGCAGAATATTTTAAGGAAATAAAAAAAAGTTTAAAAAATTTAAATCTTGTAAAGATGCCTAAAGTTATTTGTGAACCAGGAAGAGCTTTAGTGGCAGAAAGTGGATCAACAATAGTTAGAGTTAACTTAAGAAAAAAACAAAAATTATATATAAATGATGGAACCTATGGAACTTTATTTGATGCTGGCACACCAAACATTATTTTTCCATCAAAAATGATTAAAGAAACATCAAGTAAAATTATATCAAAGAAATTGACAGCATTTGATTTCTTCGGTCCTACTTGTGATAGTATGGATTATATGAAAGGACCTTTTGTTCTTCCAAACAATATTAAGGAAAATGATTATATTGAGCTTGGTCAACTTGGTGCATATGGACTTACTTTTAGAACACAATTTAATGGATTTTTTTCAGATGAAATATATGAGGTTGAAGACAATCCAGTAATGTCTATGTATGATAAGAATTCAGACAAAGCTACTCTAGTTGCTTAATGTCAGAGAATAAAAATCTTGGTCACAATAGTAAGAAAGATTTCTTAAAAAAACCTGTAGAACATATTGATATTACATCTTTTGACTCTAGAAAGATTATTTCTTCCATGGAAAAAATGTCTTTTGTTTCAAGAGAGACGGCGAATGCAGCCAATATTTATAATGAAATGTTGAAAGACAAAGAATGTACAATTTTTTTAACATTAGCAGGTTCAACATCTGCTGCAGGTTGTATGAATATTTATAAGGATTTAGTTAAATATAATATGGTTGATGCAATAGTAGCGACTGGTGCTTCAATAATTGATATGGATTTTTTTGAAGCTATCGGTTTTAAACACTATCAAGGATCTCAGTTCCAAGATGATACAGAATTAAGAAAAAATTATATCGATAGAATTTACGACACATACATAGATGAAGATGAGTTACAGATCTGTGATAAAAAAATATGTGAAATTGCGGATACATTAGAACCTAGAAGTTATACATCTAGAGAATTCATTAAAGAAATGGGTAAATATTTAAAAAAAAATTCTGTAAAAAAAGATTCTTTGATTGAAACAGCATATGATAATGATGTTCCAATTTTTTGCCCAGCTTTTACTGACTCTAGTGCAGGATTTGGTTTAGTTATGCATCAAGAAAAAAATCCAAAAAAGCATATGACTATCGATTCTATAAGAGAATTTAGAGAATTAACTGAAATTAAAATACGTTCAAAAGGTTCTGGTTTATTTATGATTGGTGGTGGTGTCCCTAAAAATTTTATTCAAGATACTGTAATTTGTGCTGAATTATTAGGCAAGGAAGTTGACATGCATAAATATGCTGTGCAAATTACAGTTGCTGACTCTCGAGATGGTGCATGTAGTAGTTCAACATTAAAGGAAGCAAGTTCATGGGGCAAAGTTAATGTTACCAAAGAACAGATGGTATTTGCTGAAGCCACTAGCATACTGCCCCTAATAGCTAGTGATGCTTATCACAAAGGTGAGTGGAAAAATAGGGATAAGAAAAAATTCACAAAAATTTTTGAGTAAAAATTGAAATATTTATCAAATAAAAATGGATTTTTAGGATTCGAAAACAAATTTAATTTCAAAGAAAAAGTTGTTGTAGTTCCATTTGGGCTTGAAAAAACTGTTAGTTATGGTGGTGGTACCAGAAACGGACCTAAAGAAATTATAAAAGCCTCTCATCAAGTAGAATTATATGATGAAGAACTAAATTGTGAACCTTATAAAAAAATTGGAATTAAAACATTAAAGCCCTTTAAGATTGACAAAAATATCAAAAAAGCACTCGAGAAAATGTCAAATATAAATAAAGAAATTTTAGATAAAAAACTTTTTCCAATCACGTTTGGAGGAGAACATTCAATTACACCCGGTTGTATTGATCCATTTGTTAAAAAATACAAAAAAATTTGTCTCTTACATTTCGATGCGCATGCTGATTTAAGAAATAGTTATAACGGAGAAAAGTTCTCCCATGCATCAGCAATAAGAAGGTGCTTAGACCATAAAAATATATCATTAATATCTTTTGGGATCAGAAATATATCAGAAAGTGAAATTCCATTCTTAAAAAAAAATAAATCAAGAATAAATATTTTTTGGGCAAAAGATAAGTCAAAGTGGGATTTAAGAAAATTTAAAAAACTTATAAAAAATAAGACAGTTTATTTAACATTTGATGTCGATGGGTTTGACTCAAGTATTATGCCGGCCACTGGAACTCCTGAACCAGGTGGATTATTATGGGATGAGACACTCAATATAATTAAAATAGCTGCAAAAAATTCAAACATTGTTGGTGCTGATATCAATGAATTAGCCCCTATAAAAGGTTTTAATTCTTACAACTTTCTTGTTGCAAAACTCGCTTATAAAATATTGTCTTATAAATTTTTAATTTAAGCTTTGATTGGCTTAAACGTTTTTAAAAGTAATCTAAATGGTATCAGCATGATTAAAGCTACTATTATTTTTACAATTAAATCTCCAATCGAAAGTGTAACCCATGGCACACCAGTTCCATAAAATGATATTGAAAAAAACAAAAATGTGTCAATTGATGAACCAATCATTGAAGATGTTAATGGTGCTACAAACCATTCTTTTTTTCTTAATCTGTCAAAAATTTGGACATCTAATAATTGTGCGGTCAAAAATGCAACTCCAGATCCAATAGCTATACGAATAGATATAAAATCTGCAAAATCAGTAGAAAATAAAACTGTAAAACCAACTCCTAGTACAAAGCCAAAATATACAATTTTTCTTGCAACTATTTTTCCATAAGATCTATTGGCCAAATCTGTGATTAAAAAAGCGATCGGATATGAAAAAGCTCCATAGGTTAATATTTCATTTAAACCGTAATAATTTACTGGAAACTGAACGAGATAATTAGAAGATAGGACAACAACACCCATCAACAATGATAGAAATAGAAACCATTTACTCATTAAGCTGTTTTAGATTGTGCTGTTTTTTTTTGAAATGGAGATTTAATTAATAAGTTTTTTTTTAATTTTTTTAATCTAGGAGATAAATTTTTATTCTTTACTGATTTTAGAAATTCATCAAAACTACCTTTTTTGTCCACTGATCTAACCCCTGCGTTACTAACTGTCAATCTTAAGCTTCTTTTTAAAAGTGCACTTGTGAATTTTACTTTTTTTAAATTGGGTAAGAATCTTCTTTTTGTCTTATTGTTAGCATGACTAACATTATGACCTTTCATAGGATTTTTTCCCGTTAATTCACATTTTTTTGTCATAATTGTCCGACTATATAAAGTGAGATGCTGATGGCGTCAAGTTTATTAGGTTGTTCTAATCCTTTTTTCCCACTATTTCGTTAAAGTTTTTCACACCATCTTTTAATAATATTTCCTTCAGCTCTTTTTTAATGAGACCGACAATATTTGGACCTCTAAAAACCATACCTGTATAAAGTTGTAAATAATCTGCTCCGGCTAAAAATTTTTGGTAAGCAGACCTGCCAGAGTCTACGCCGCCTACACCTATAATTTTGATTCTACCTTTTAAAACTTTATAAAATTTTCTAATCAACTCAGACGACTTGGATTCTATAGGTTTCCCAGATAATCCTCCTTTTTGATGACTTTGAGTATTTTGTAAATTTTCTCTTGTTGTATCAGAAGTGTTAGAAATAATAGTTGCTTCTATCTTATTATTTAAAAGTACTTCAGAAATTTTCATAATTTCTTTGTCGTTTATATCTGGTGATACTTTTACTGCTATAGGTGTCTTAGAATTAAGATCTCTCTTCTCTTTTTCTATTAGTTTTAAAAGATCGTCTAATTTTTTTTGATCGTGAAAGTTTCTTAAATCTTCGGTATTTGGTGAAGAAATATTGATAGTGATATAATCACAGATCCCGTTAAATAATTTCAAACACAGTATATAATCATTTGTTCTATCTACTGAGTCTTTATTGGGTCCAATATTGACTCCAAGTAAGCCTGTAGGACTATTTCTTTTAATTCGATCTACGATATTTTTCGATCCTAGGTTATTGAAACCAAGTCTATTTATGAGAGCCTCATCCTCTACCAGTCTAAAAACTCTAGGTTTGGGATTTCCATATTGTTCTAACGGTGTAACAGTTCCTACTTCGACAAAACCAAACCCTAAATTAAATAATGAATTATATACCTCAGCATTTTTATCAAATCCTGCAGCCATACCAATTGGATTTTCTATTTCTTTATTAAATAATTTTGACTTAAAAAGAGGGTTATTTTTTTCTTCATCTAAAATATTTGGAATAAAATTAAATTTTAGTGACTTTATCGCTAAACTATGAGCCGTCTCAGGATCTAATTTAAAAATTAAAGATCTTAAATTTGAAAACATTATTTAATTTTATTTAATATAAGATCTTTTGTTTCTTTCACACCAAAAAAACTTATAAAAAAACCCATCCTTGGTCCATTTTCGTCTCCAAAAACTACTTCGTAAATTAATTTAAACCAATCCCGAAGGTTTTCAGTGTATCCATTTTCTTTGCCTGTTGAATATATCATTGTTTGAATATCCTCTGGTTTCATTTTGTCGTCACACTTGTCTAATGTTTTTACCAGAGCCTCTAAAGCTTTTTTTTCTTCAGCGTTAGGCTTTTTATAATTTTTTTTTAATTTGATTACATCATTAAAATACTTTATTGCATAGCCTACTAAGTTATCAAAGATAGGATTATCTTTTTCTGAAATATCTTTTTTATATTTCTTAACAAATTTCCAAAGGAGTTCTTTACTATCAGCGTTACTTGTTTCGACTAAATTTAATAACATTGAAAATGACATAATCATATTTTCATTTGGTACTAAGCTATTATGAACATGCCATACAGGATTCATTAGTAGCTGCAATTCATTTTGATTTTTTGCTTTCTCAATAAGATCCAAGTAATCATCAACAGTTTTTGAAACTATTTCTTTGTAAAGTTTTTTTGCTCTTTTTGGGTTTTGATACATATACAGTGACAAACTTTCAGGGGAGGCATACTCTAACCATTGATCAATAGTGATACCATTCCCTTTTGATTTTGAAATCTTCTCCCCCTTTTCGTCCAAAAATAATTCATATGCAAATCCTGAAGGATTTGACTTCCCAATAAGTTTGATAATTTTTGTTGAAAGTATTGCACTCTCTATAAGATCCTTTCCATACATTTCGAAATCAACATCTAGCGCATACCATCTCATTGCCCAATCAACTTTCCACTGTAATTTACAATTTCCATCATAAATGCTTGTTTCTAAATCTTTTCCATTATTATCAAAAACAATAGTAGACTTTTCTTTATTTATATTTTTTACAGGTATTTCTAGAACATGACCTGTGTCTGGACAAATTGGAAGAAATGGACTGTATGTTTTTTGTCTCTCTTTTCCCAATGTAGGAAGTATTATATTCATTATACCATCATAATTCTCTAAAATAACTTGGAGAGAAGAGTTAAAGAAACCTGATTTATAAAGTGATGTTGAACTTTTAAAATTATACTTAAATTTAAAATTGTTTAAAAATTTTTTTAACATTTCATTATTGTGTTCTCCAAAACTTTTAAATTTATTAAAAGGATCAGGCACTTCTGTTAATGGTTTATGTAAATTAGCTTCTAATAATTTTTTATTTGGAACATTATCGGGAATTTTTCTAAGACCGTCCATGTCATCAGAAAAAGTAATTATTTCTGCTGGATAGTCAGTTAATTGACTTAAGGCATTAACCATCATAGATGTTCTTGCAACTTCTCCAAAGGTCCCTATGTGTGGTAATCCACTTGGCCCATATCCTGTTTGAAGTGTAATTTTACCTTTTTTTTCAATAAATGATTTTCTTTCACGAAGCATTTTTTTAGCCTCAACAAAAGGCCAAGCATTAGTTTTATCTAGGTTTTCTTTTTTTATCATGAATTACACTTTAAACTTATTATTATAGTGAATTTGCCAATTCTTATAGAGTTGAAATTTATTTACCATAAAATAATGTTCTTTCAAAATGTCTAATTATAAAACCGTTTTTTTTACACTAGGAATTTTACAAATAATTTTAGGTGTATTCATGTTTATCCCAATAATTTTTCAATTTATTTATTCAGAAATCGACTCATCTTTTTTTGGGGCATCTCTAGTGACAATCATTTTTGGTATATTGTTTTTTTTATCAAATTTAGACCATGATAAGAAATTATCATTACAGCAGGCCTTCCTTCTTACTGCTCTATCCTGGATAAGTATTGCGATATTTGGTTCCCTACCATTTATTTTTTCTGATCTAAATTTTTCATTCATTAATGCTTTTTTTGAAAGTATGTCTGGAATTACAACGACTGGATCCACGATCATTTCTAATTTAAATGAAATGCCAAAAAGTATATTACTTTGGCGAGCAATTCTGCAATGGTTAGGCGGAATAGGGATAATAATTATGGCTATCACATTAATGCCAATAATGAATGTTGGGGGGATGCAACTTTTTAAAATTTCCAACAACGACTCATCCGAAAAGATACTTCCTAAATCTAAAGAAATAGCACTTCGACTAATTTACATTTATACATCTTTAACATTTTTATGTGGATTTACTTATAAATTTTTTGGAATGAGTTTTTTTGATAGTTTAACACATTCTATGACCACGATAGCCACTGGAGGTTTTTCTAATTATAATGAGTCAATTGGTTTTTTTAATAGTGTTTCAATTGAAATTTCAGCGATGATTTTTATAATTTTGGGTAGCTTACCTTTTATTACTTACATTAAGTTTATTAGTGGAGATAAAAAAATAATTATTAATGATGTTCAAATTAAAACTTTTTTTAAGATTATTATCTATAGTATAATAATATTATCATTATACATATTTATAAGTGGCTCAGTAGAACTTAATTTAAGATCTATTTTTTTTAATGTAATTTCTATTTTAACTGGCACAGGATATATAAATGCTGAATTTGATACTTGGGGTAGTTTTACATTAATTTTATTTTTAGGATTAATGTTTATTGGTGGTTGCGCGGGATCAACAACTTGTGGAGTTAAAATATTCAGGGTTCAAATACTATACTTATTTGTTGTTAATCAATTAAAAAAAATAATTTACCCTAAAGGAATTTTTGTTTTAAAATATGATCAAAATCCGATTGATAACAAATTTATATCATCAATTATTTCTTTTATTTATATGTATTTAGTTATTTTTTTTGTTTTAACAGCATTATTGTCTTTGACTGGATTAGATTTTATTACTTCAATATCTGGTGCAGCAACGTCCATATCAAATGTAGGTCCAGGTCTTGGATCAATAATTGGACCTAATGGAGATTTTTCTACTCTACCTGACAGCTCGAAATGGATTTTAACTTTAGGAATGATACTGGGTAGACTAGAGCTATTTGCTATATTGGTTTTATTTTTACCTTCATTCTGGAGAAATTAAAGAATGATAGAAATTAAAAAACAATCCCTTTCAGAAACATTTTCAGTTTATTTCGATAAACGAATGTTAAAAATATTATTGCTTGGTGCTATCTCTGGTTTTCCTTGGGTATTGATAGGTAGTAGTTTAAGTTTATGGTTAAAAGAAGATGGTTTAAGCAGATCTACAGTCGGATGGGCTGGTCTTATATTTGCAGTTTATGCATTTAACTATTTATGGGCTCCTTTAATCGATCGTATTCAAATACCATATCTAACAAAGAAAATTGGGCATCGAAGAGGATGGATTGTCTTAATGCAGGTATTAATCTTAATCTCATTATTTTTGTGGAGTATAGTTGATCCTTCAGAAAATTTAGCCCTTGTAATATCAGTAGGTTTACTGATTGCAATTGCCTCAGCAACACAAGATATTACTGTGGATGCTTTAAGGATTGAGCAAATTAGTGAAAACGAGGGTAAATCAATGGCTGCGGGGGCAGCTATGGTTGTCGTTGGATGGTGGAGCGGATATAAATTAGGTGGAGTTTTATCATTGTTTTCTGCAGATTTTTTAGAAAATTTAGGTTTTCAAAATTATTGGCAACTAACTTTTTTAATCTTAGGAATTTTAATAATTCTTATGAATATTGGATTGATGTTTGTCAATGAAACTAACTCGACTGAAAGACAAATTAATCAGAAAGAAAATGATCAATTAATTGCTAGTAAATTTCAAAATTCAAATTTTCTTACTAAAACTATAACTTGGATAAGTGGAACAATCAGTGGACCTATAATTAGTTTTTTTAAAAAAAATGGCTTTCAAATTGCTTTGGGGATACTAGGGTTTGTTTTTTTATTCAAAGTTGGAGAGGCTTTTTTAGGGCGTATGTCTATTATCTTCTATAAAGAAATTGGTTTTAGTAAATCAGATATTGCTATTTACTCAAAAACTTTAGGATGGATAACGACTGTCATCTTCACTCTACTAGGTGGACTATTTGTAATAAGATCTGGTGTTTTAAAAGCAATGTTTTTAGCAGGAATTTTAATGGCGAGCACAAATCTGTTGTTCAGTCTTTTAGCGTGGAGTGGTAAATCTGAAATACTTTTTGCAATAGCTGTAATCTTTGACGACATAGCGGCAGCTTTTGCTACTGTTGCATTTGTTGCATTTATATCGTTGTTAGTTGATAGAACTTACACAGCAACTCAATATGCTCTATTAGCCTCAATAGGTACCGCTGGAAGAACTACATTAGCCTCATCATCGGGTGCTTTAGTTGATTGGCTTAATGGAGACTGGGGGGTATTTTTTATTTTAACTGCTATAATGGTAATACCATCTTTAATTATATTATGGATAATAAGAAATAAATTAAAGATTAATGAAAAATAATTTTTTTTATAATTTTTCTCTTGGAAACATAAATTCAAAACCTTCTAATAATTCTGAAACTTTATCACAAATCTTATATGGTGAAAAATTTAAGGTTTTAAAAAATAAAAAAAATTGGGTTAAAATTAAAACTAATTTTGACAATTATACGGGTTATATTAAAAAAAATAATTTTTACAAAAATTTTAAGCCAACTTTTAAGATAAAAAAAATAAAATCTAGAATATTTATTAAAAAAGAAAATAAGTTTTTACCAACAAAAAATTATCTTTACTTTGCCTCTGGCATATCAGTTTTAAATAAAAATAAAAGGCTAATTGAGTTTAAAAAAGACAGATGGATAAAAAAAAGTGATATTGTTAAAATTGATCATCTTGAAAAAGATTATTTAAAAATAATGAAATTATTTAAAAGAAGTAAATATCTATGGGGTGGAAAAACCTCTGATGGCATTGATTGCTCTGCTTTGATCCAAATTTATTTTTATTATAATAGAATATTTTTTCCAAGAGATACAAAGGATCAAATAAAGTTTTGTAAAAGAAAAAAAGGTAAAGATTTAAGTAAAGGAGATATAATATTTTGGAAAGGACATGTCGGTATATGTCTAAGTAAGTCTAAATTTATTCATGCTTATGGACCAAAAAAAAAAGTGGTAGTAATGCCAACTAAACAAACAATTCAATTAATTGATAAAACTGCAAACCTAAAAGTTAAAAAAGTAAGCAAAATTAATAATTATTAATCTCTACCAAAGTCAGGTTTATTTATATCCTGTTTTAATTTAATAATTTTAGATCTAACTTTTTTTGTTTGAATTAATTTTTTAAGAATTGATTTATTATTTTTTGAATTAATATCTGTCTTAAAAGATCTTAAATTTTTGATAAATATGTCAATTGCTCTTGAAACATTTTTTCTATTATCAAAAAAAATATCTCTCCACATGATCTCATTTGATGCAGCGATCCTTGAAAAATCTCTTAATCCACCCGCACTATATTTAATTAAGTCATATTTTTGCTTTTTCTCAAAATCTTGAGCTGATTTAACTAAATTGTAAGCTATTAAATGAGGTAAATGACTTGTAATTGAAAATATTTTATCATGTTTTTCCGCATTCATGATTACAGTTTTTGAACCCATTTTTTTCCAAAAAGAATTTAAAAATTTTAAATGTTTCATATTTATTTTCTTATTTTTTATCAATATACACCACTTATTTTCAAACAAATTTTCCTTACCATGCTCAGGTCCACTTACTTCTGATCCAGCTATCGGGTGACTTTGTATCCAAGATATTTTTTTTTTTAAATTTTTTTTAATTATTTCTGAAGACTCTATTTTTGACGAACCAATATCAGTAATAATTTGTTTTGAGTTAAAATTATTGTTTAATCTTAATATCATCTTTTTGTATTCGCTCATTGGCGTACAAAAAATAATTAGATCTGATTTTGCAACTACTTCTTGTAGTTTATTTACAATAATTCCAGGTAACTTTAATCTTTTAATCTTTGATATATTTTTTTTAGATTTTTCAAAAATGAAAATTTTTTTTGCTAATTTTTTTTTTGCAATTCTTTTTACTAACGAAGATCCTAACAAGCCACAGCCAATGATGAGTACATTTTCCATTAATTAAATATTCCTTTTACTGCTTGCATAAATTTTAAATTATCTTTTTTAGATCCAATAGTTAATCGTAACATATTTTTTATATTGTAGCCATTTTCCGTTGATCTTAAGATAATTCCTTTCTTCTTTAATTTTTCATAAAAATATCTCGCTTTAAATTTACATTTCCCAAAATTTAATAATAAAAAATTAGCTGATATATTATTTGAATTAATTCCATATTGATTAAGAAAATTTTTCAATTTTTTTGCATAAATAATATTGTGTTTAACTGAACGAGTTATAAACTTAGTATCCTTAAGAGACTCAATGGCAGCTTTTTGTGCTACTTCATTAACATTAAAAGGTGGCTTAATAACATTAAGTGCTCTAATAATTTTTTTTGAACCATATCCCCACCCTACTCTTAGAGAAGATAGACCATATATTTTAGAAAATGTTCTTAAAATAAAGACATTTTCTTTATTTTTAAATAATTTTAGTCCACTTTTATAATCATTATTTTTCATATATTCTGCATATGCATCATCCACCACTAGCAGAATATTTTTTCTTAATTTTTTTCTAAGTTCTAAAAGCTCAGAGCTTGTTAGGTATGTTCCAGTTGGATTATTAGGATTAGCTAAAAAAACAATTTTTGTTTTTTTTGAAACATTTTTAATAATTTCAGGAATTGATACTTTAAAATTATTTTCTTTAGCAAAACTAACTTTTGCACCAACTATCTTAGCATATATCCTATACATCAAAAAACTATACTGAGGAAGAATAACTTCATCCTTAGGATTCAAAAATAATTGACATAACATTTGAATAACCTCATCAGATCCAGCACCACAAATAATTCTATCTTCATCACATTTAAACTTTTTAGATATTTGTCTTCTTAAGGCTTTTGACTTGCCATCTGGGTACCTAAAAAAACTTAAATTTTTATTAGACAAAATCTTTTTAGCCTTTGAGCTGACCCCTAAGGCCGACTCATTTGCAGATAACTTTACAACTTGATGAAATCTCTTAACACTGGATTTACCAGGTTCATAGGTTTCAATATTCAATCTCTTAAATCTCATAGTTGCCGTCTTTTATAAATTTTATGCCCTTTATAAATAAAAAAACATTTTTTTATATAGTTTAAGTGTAATTATTTTTAAAAATTGACATACTAAATAACTTCTAGTACAAAATTTATGCGCTGATTTACCTGAATTGCGAGCGCTTTAAAAAAACCGCTAAAAAAGTTTTTTTTCTCACAATTCAATTTTCAGCTTTTATTATGAATATAAAACAAAATATAAAAACATTGATTGTTGAAAAACCACTCAAATTAGATTGTGGTCAAACTATTAATAATTTTCCTTTAGCGTATGAAACTTATGGTTCACTCAATAATGAAAAAGATAATGCAATTTTAGTATTTCATGCTTTAACAGGTGATCAATTTGTAACAGGTATAAATCCAGTGACCAAAAAAGATGGTTGGTGGTCTTACGCGGTAGGTTCTGGTAAGTCGATAGATACAGATAAATATTTTGTAATCTGTGCAAATGTAATAGGTGGATGTATGGGGTCTTTTGGGCCTAGCCATGAAAATCCCAAGACAAAAAAAATTTATGGAACAGATTTCCCAGTCATTACAATTAATGACATGGTAAATGCACAAATTAATTTGTTGGATTTTTTTGGAATAAAAAAACTTTTTTCAGTTGTAGGTGGTTCTATGGGTGGAATGCAAGTCCTACAATTTATCAGTAATTATCCTGATAAAGCTAAAACAGCAGTACCAATTGCTTGTACTTCAAGCCATTCTGCGCAAAATATAGCTTTTAATGAACTTGGCAGACAAGCCATTGCGGCAGATCATAATTGGTCAGAAGGAAATTATAATTCAAAAAATATTGTACCCGATAAAGGATTAGCTGTAGCTAGAATGGCTGCACATATTACTTATCTCTCAAAAAAAGGACTTCAAGAAAAATTTGGTAGAAAACTTCAAGAAAGAGATGATTTAAAATTTGGTTTTGATGCTGACTTTCAAATTGAAAGTTATCTTAGATACCAAGGTTCAGTATTCGTAGATCGTTTTGATGCGAATAGCTATTTATATATTACTAGAGCAATGGATTATTTTGATTTAGTAAAACAATTTAATGGTAACTTATCTGATGCTTTTAAAAATACTAGAGCGAAATTTTTTATAATATCCTTTACCTCAGATTGGCTTTATCCAACACAAGAAAATAAAGACATCGTAATTGCCTTAAACGCAATTGGTGCAAATGTGGGTTTTGTTGAAATTGAGTCTGACAAAGGCCATGATTCTTTTTTGCTTAATGTTCCAGATTTCTTAAAAGCTCTAAAGAATTTTTTAGATAAATCTTATGCAGAAAAAATTTCATGAAACCAGAATATAAAATTATTTCAAATTTAATTGAAAAGAATGCAAAAGTTCTTGACGTAGGATGTGATGATGGAACTCTAATGGAATTTTTAAAGACAAATAAAAATGTCAACATCAGAGGAATTGAAATTTCAAAAGAAAAAGTACAAACTTGTATTGCTAAAGGGCTTACAGTTATTGAGGGGAATGCAGAATTTGATTTAAAGCAATTTCCAAATGATTCTTTTGAGTATGTTGTTCTTGGACAAACTTTACAAGCTTTTATAAATCCTGAGATTGTGATTAAAGAACTTTTACGAGTTGGCAAAAAAGCTATAGTAACTATTCCAAATTTTGGGCATTGGAAAGTAAGATTAAATTTATTATTTAAAGGAACAATGCCAATTACAAACTCTTTACCTCATAATTGGTATAACACACCAAACATTCATATGTGTACCATAAAAGATTTTGTTAGATTTTCTAAGATTATTAACTTTAAAATTTTTAAATCATTAGCGTTAATTAATGAAAATGTTTCTGATATTAATAACTCAAATCTAATTTTTAAAAATTTATTTGGAGAACTTGGTATATTTTTAATAGAAAAATAAATGAAAGTTGAGATTATTAAATGTTTGCAGGATAATTATAGCTACTTAATTATTGATGAGGAAAATCAAACCGCTTGCGTTGTTGACCCTGGCGAGTCTAAACCGATAATCAACTATCTTAATAATTCAAAAATAAATTTAAAATTTATACTTAATACACACCATCATTATGATCATGTAGGTGGAAATCTTGAATTAAAAAAAAAGTATAATTCTAAGGTAGTTGGATTTATTGGAGATGAAAATCGTATACCCGAGATTGATATATCTCTAGAAGACAACCAAATATGGAAACAAGATAATTTTGAGGCAAAAATTTATCATGTTCCAGGTCATACATCTGGACATGTCGCTTTTCATTTTTTTAAAGAAAAAAAAATTTTCACAGGAGATACTCTATTTTCTTTGGGGTGTGGAAGAATTTTTGAAGGCACTTATGAACAAATGTTTAACTCTTTAAATAAAATTAAGTCTCTTCCAGAAGAAACAAAAGTTTATTGTGGCCACGAATATACGCTTAATAATTCAAGATTCTGTTTAAAACATGATTCAAAGAATTTGAATTTAAAAAAAAAAATTGAAAATATAAAAAAAAGAATTACAAAAGGATTGCCTACTTTGCCTTCAACAATTAAGGAGGAATTAGATTGCAATATCTTTTTGAGAACAAAGGATTTTGAAAGTTTCTCAAAACTTAGAGATTTAAAGGATATTTTTTAGCTTATTCGACTTGACTAAACAGGCCCTCAGTCTATATTGCGCTAACAAAATTTAACTACAAATACTATGTCATACGCAGTAATACAAACAGGTGGAAAACAATATAAAGTTAAATCTGGTGAGATCTTAAAAATTGAAAAGTTACTAGATTCAAAACCTGAAACGAAAATTGAGTTCAATGAGATTCTTGCTTATGGTGATGATAAAATTATTGAAATTGGTTCTCCAAAAATTAAGGGTGCAAAAGTAGAAGCTGAGTTAATTAAAAATGGTAAAAATAAAACAGTATTAATATTTAAAAAAAGAAGAAGACATAACTCGAGAAGAAAAAATGGTCATAGACAAGAATATTCTATGATAAGAATAAATAAAATTTTTTCAAAAGATGGTAAAATTTTATCAGAAGCTGAAAAAAAAATAGCTCCTAATAAAAAAACTAAGGTAACTTCTAAGGAAGAAAAAAAGTAATTAGGTAAATTATGGCAACAAAAAAAGCAGGTGGATCATCAAGGAACGGACGAGATAGTGCTGGACGAAGACTTGGTGTAAAAAAATATGGTGGTGAAACTGTGATACCTGGTAATATAATAGTACGTCAAAGAGGTACAAAAATTTTTCCTGGTGAAAATGTTGGAATGGGCAAAGATCATTCGATTTTTTCAATAATAAAAGGGAAAGTAGTTTTTAAAAAAACTAAAGCAGATAGAACTTTCGTTTCAGTAAAACCCAATTAATAGTACAACTAAAATAGATGTTGTATTATGAAATTTTTAGATCAAGTAAAAATATATGTTAAAGCAGGCGATGGAGGCGATGGCTCCCCAAGTTTTAGAAGAGAAAAATTTATAGAATACGGTGGTCCTGACGGGGGAGATGGTGGCAAAGGTGGTTCAATTATTTTAAAATCTGAAAGAAATTTAAACACCTTAATTGATTATCGTTATCAACAACATCACAAAGCTGAAAAGGGTGAAAATGGAATGGGTCAAAACAGAACTGGAAAAAGTGGAGAGGATCTAATTTTAAGAGTTCCAATGGGCACACAAGTTTTTGAGGAGGATAATAAAACTTTAATTTATGATTTTATAAAACCAGGAGAAGAATTTGTAGCAGCACTTGGAGGTAGAGGAGGATTGGGTAACACTCGATTTAAAAGCTCAACAAATCGAGCTCCAAGAAAATTTACTAAAGGTACCCCTGGTGAAGAGTTTATAATTTGGCTACAATTAAAAACGATTGCTGATATTGGAATTATTGGACTACCAAATGCAGGAAAATCAAGTTTATTAGCTTCAATTACAAATGCAAATCCTAAAATTGCAAATTATCAGTTTACAACTTTAAATCCAAACCTTGGTGTAGCATCTTATGATGATAAAGAAATCACTATTGCAGATATTCCTGGTTTAATAGAGGGTGCTCACGAGGGAACTGGATTAGGAATTAAATTTTTAAAACATATTGAAAGATGTAAAACTATTTTACACTTAATAGATATCACAATTAACGATATTGAAAAAGCCTACAATCAAGTTAGAAATGAACTTACTAGCTATAGTCCAGATTTAATAAAAAAAAAAGAACTAGTTGTTTTAAATAAAGTAGATTTAATAAAAGAAGAATTAGTAGAAGAAATTGCTAATGATTTTTCAAAAAAAATTAATGGAGAGATTTTATTACTTTCAACGCAAGAAAAAAAATCAGTATCAAGAATTAAAGCAAAATTAATCTCATATGTATCTTAAAAACTCTAAAATAATCGTAATTAAAATAGGATCTTCTTTACTAGTAGATAAAAATAAAAAGATTAGAAAAAAATGGCTCAATAGCTTTGTTAAAGATATTAGATACTTAAAAAATAAAAATAAAAAAATTGTAATTGTAAGTTCTGGTGCAATTGCACTTGGATGTATAAAAATGAATTATAATAAAAAAAATCTTAAGTTAGATAAAAGCCAAGCAATAGCATCCATTGGACAAATAGAATTAATGAACTTATTTTCTAATAATTTTTCAAAATATAAATTAAATATATCTCAAATTTTACTAACTCTTGAAGATACAGAAGAAAGAAGAAGATCTTTAAACGCTAAAAGAACATTTGAAAACTTATTTAATTTAAATTTTATTCCAATAGTTAATGAAAATGACACTATAGCTACATCTGAAATTAAATATGGTGATAATGATAGACTTGCATCTCGAGTTGCACAAATAACTAATGCCGATACTTTAATTCTTTTATCAGATGTAGATGGCCTTTACTCAAAAAATCCAAAAATATATAAAGATGCAAAATTAATTAAAAAAATTGAAAATCCTAACAAAGAACTAAAAAATATACATTTCAAAGGAATAAATGAATTCGGGAGTGGTGGCATGAATACAAAAATTGAAGCAGCCAAAATCTGTCAATTGTCTGGATGTGATATGATTATTTCAAATGGATTATTTTTAAACCCCATAGAGAGAATTTTCAAAAAAGACGAATATACAATATTCAAATCTAAGGTTTCAAAGTTAGATGCTAGAAAAAAGTGGATTATAAGCTCTATATCTCCAAAAGGAGAATTAGTGATTGATGAGGGTGCTAAAAGAGCTTTAAAAAATAGTAAAAGTTTATTAGCAGCAGGTATAAAAAAAGTAAATGGTAATTTTAAAAAAGGAGATCATATAAGAATATTAGATAAGTCTAATAAAGAATGTGCTAGAGGATTGTGTTCTTTTTCGTCAGATGAGGTAAAAAAAATATTAGGTTGTCACTCTAAAGAAATTACAAAAATATTAGGTTATACTGCAAAATCTGAAGTAGTTCATAAAGATGATATGGTAGAAACTAGATGAAAAATTATTTATTAAATCTTGGAAGAAGTGCTAAGAAAGCATCATTTAATAATGTAAACACAATTAAAAAAAACAAAGTTCTAAAAGATTATATTAATCTAATATTAAGTAATCAGTCAAAAATTATTTTAGAAAATCAAAAAGATTTAAAAAAAGCCAGAAAAAATAAGATAAAGGAAAATCTTATAAAAAGACTTTTACTAGATAAAAAAAAACTTTTAGAAATCACAAAGTCTATAAATGCAATTATCAGTTTTAAAGATCCTGTAAATCAAATTTTAAGAAAATGGAAAAGACCCAACGGTCTCAAAATTGAAAAAAAAACAATTCCAATCGGAGTAATTGCAGTAATTTACGAAAGTCGACCAAACGTTACTTCTGATGTTGCAACACTGTGCTTTAAATCTGGTAATCCAGTTATATTAAAAGGTGGTTCAGAGGCTTATTACTCAAATAAAATACTAACCAATTTATTCCAAGGAGCTCTCCAAAAGAACAATGTAAGTAAAAACTATGTTCAGTTCATTAAGTCAAAAGATCGAAAAACTGTAGATTTTTTATTAACTAAAATGATTAATTACGTTGATGTAATTATTCCTAGGGGCGGCAAAAGCTTAGTAAAAAAAGTACAAGAATTGTCTAAGATACCTGTGATTGGTCATTTAGAGGGCATATGTCATACATATGTTGATGAAAACGCTAATTTATCAATGTCAAAAAAAATTACTTTAAATGCAAAATTAAGAAATACTGCAATATGTGGAGCAACAGAAACAATTTTAATTCATGAAAAAATACTTAAAAAATTTTGTAATCCAATCTTATTTAATTTAGAAAAAAATGGTTGTAAAATAGTTGGAGATAAAAAAATTAATAAATTTTATAAAGGTAAAATTAAAATTGCTAAAGAGAGAGATTGGACTAAAGAATATTTAGGACCTATAGTTTCTGTAAAATCAGTAAAAAACATAAATGAAGCAATAAATCATATAAATAAATATGGGACAATGCACACGGACTCTATTATTACAAAAAATATCAGGACAGCAAAAAAATTTTTAAATCAAGTAAAAAGCTCAATAGCAATGCATAACACTTCTACACAATTTGCAGACGGTGGAGAATTTGGTTTTGGTGGTGAAGTTGGAATATCAACGAACACACTTCCACCAAGAGGACCTGTGGGATTAGATCAGCTTGTTTCTTTTAAATATCAAGTTTCAAGTAATGGCAAAATTAGAAAATAAATTGGAAAAAGAAAAAATAAAAATTGGAATTTTAGGTGGATCATTTGATCTTGCTCATAAAGGTCATTTAGCTATTTCAAAAGAAGCTTTTAAAAAATTTGGTTTAAAATATGTTATATGGGCAATTACCAATCAAAACCCATTCAAAAAAAAAACTTCTAATGAGCTTAAAATAAGAATTAATCATTGTAAAAAAATAATTAAAAATAACAAATTTATAAAAGTAAAATATTTTGAGGATTTAATAAATTCGAACAAAACAACTGACTTAATTGATTATCTATACAAAACTCAAAAATATGAATTATTTTTTTTAATAGGAGCAGACAATCTCATAAAATTTCATAAATGGTATAAATGGAAAAATATTCTAAAAAAATCGAAACTTATTGTTTTTGATCGACATGGCTATAAAAAAAGTTCTTTAAATTCAAAGACATATAAAAATTCAACCAATAAAACTGTTACATTTGTAGAATTTAATAAAGTCAACATTTCATCTTCTCAATTAAGAAAAATTTGATAATCTTTATTTAATTAATGGATAAAAATTCATACTTAAAAGATATCATAATTCAAACTCTTGATTTAAATAAAGCTCACGACATTGTAAGTATTAATCTTAAAGACAAAAGTTCAATGGCTGATTATATGATTATAGCAAGTGGGACATCATCAAGACATATTCAATCTTTGTCAGAGCAAGTTTTAGAAAAATTAAAAGACAATGGACTAAGAAATTCTAAAATTGAGGGTAAAGAGAGTGCTGAATGGAAGTTGGTTGATGGTATCGACCTTATCGTCCATATCTTTCACCCAGAAAAAAGAAAGTTTTATGAGTTAGAAAAAATTTGGTCAGAATTAATACCAAAAGAAAAAGTTATGATATGAGATATTATCTAATTTTAATTTTTTTCTTAAACTGTTTTATTTTCAATAATTTTTCTATTTCTAATGAAAATGATATTTATAAAAAAATTGATTTATTTGGTGAAGTGCTTGAAAAAATTAATGAAGAATATGTTGATGAAATAAATCAATCTGAAAGCATGGACTCTGCTATTAATGGTCTTCTCCAATCACTTGATCCATATTCGGCTTATATGTCTCCAGAAATATTTAATGAGATGCAAACTGAAACTAGTGGAGAATTTGGAGGTCTGGGGATTGAAGTGAGCATGGAATCTGGAGTGGTTAAAGTAATCTCTCCTATAGATGATACTCCAGCTTCTAAAGCAGGTATTAAAGCAGGCGATTATATTGTAAAAATTGAAAATATACAGGTACAAGGTAAAACTTTAAGTGAAGCCGTTGATTTAATGCGTGGTCCTGTTGGCTCAAGTATTGAATTGACTATAAGACGTAGAGGAGAAAAAAAAGCTCTTACATTTAACATCACTAGAGAAATCATTAAAATTCAATCTGTAAAAGCTGATTTGCTTGAAGACGATATTGGTTACATAAGACTGACTTCATTTAATGAAAATAGTAGTGAACAAATCGAAAATAAAATAAAAGAGTTAAAAAAAAATCAAAACATTAAAGCTTATATTTTAGATCTTAGAAATAATCCTGGAGGATTGTTGTCTCAAGCAATTAGAATCTCAGATTTCTTTTTAGATAATGGTGAAATTGTATCCACAAAGAGCAGACAGCCTTCTGAAAATAGAAAATGGTTTGCAGAAAAAGGAGACCTAACTCAGGGAAAAACATTAATAGTTTTAATTAATTATGGTTCTGCCTCTGCTTCGGAAATAGTAGCTGGAGCACTTAAAGATCATAAAAGAGCAATTATTTTAGGTGAAAATAGTTTTGGAAAAGGTTCAGTCCAATCGATAATTCCCTTGAAAAATAAAGGAGCAATTAGATTAACGATTGCAAAATATTATTTGCCTTCTGGAAAATCAATTTCTGAGGTAGGCGTTAGTCCCGACATTGAAATAAATGAGGAGGGTGAAGAATTTAAGATTAAATCTGAAACTGATAATCAACTCAATTACGCTATCAAACTTTTAAAGGGATAAAATGGAAAGAAAGTTTAAGAATTTACCACTGCGAAGTGGTGTTGGCGTAATTGTTCTTAATAAAGCAGATAAAGTTTTTGTAGCAAAAAGAATTGATAATCCGAAAAATTTTTGGCAAATGCCACAAGGGGGTGTTGATGATGGTGAAGACTTTTTGGATGCTGCATATCGAGAATTAGAGGAAGAAACTAGTATAAAAAACGTAAAACTCATCAGTGAGCTCGATGGTTTTATAACATATAATCTTCCAGATCGATTACTTGGCATTATTTGGAAAGGGAAATATAAAGGCCAAAAACAAAAATGGTTTTTGATGAGACATTTAGGTGATGATACTGAAATCAATATTCAAACGAAAAAGCCAGAATTCTTAGATTGGAAATGGGTAGATTTAAAAGAAATAACTAAGCTTGTAGTAGATTTTAAACTTCATGTATATCAAGAAGTGCAGAAAAAAGTCGAAAAAATATTAATTAATAGATCTTAATACATCAATTTTTTGATCTACCAGATATTTAGATTGATCATTCATATCAGTTTTACTAGCCTCTTCTTCTGCCTGTTTAAGTAGATCTTGTAGCTTTGATTTATTTATGTCAGCAAGATTGAAAATTGCACTTGTTAAAATAGATAAATTGTTATTTTTAAACTCAACAATCCCATCTTCAACGTAATAGCTTTCCTGTCCTGATTTTGATAAAATCTTTATTATTCCAGGTTTTAAAAAAGAAATAATAGAAATATGATCTTTTAATATTCCCATTTCTCCTTCAAAAGCAGGTACCACAACTTCTGAAACATCATCTTTTACTAAAAAAGATTTTTCAGGATTTACTATTTCAACTTTAAACTCTTCACTCATTAAGCAGCAGCTTCTTTTTCCATTTTCTCAGCTTTTTCTATAGCTTCTTCGATTGTACCAACCATATAAAAAGCTGCTTCAGGCAAATGATCATATTCACCTTTACAGATTGCATCAAAACCTTTGATAGTTGAATCAAGATCAACAAGTTTTCCTGGCGAACCAGTAAAGACTTCTGCAACAAAGAATGGTTGTGATAAAAATCTCTGAATTTTTCTAGCTCTTGCTACAACTAATTTGTCTTCTTCAGATAACTCGTCCATACCAAGAATAGCTATAATATCTTGCAGTGATTTATATGATTGTAATATTCTTTGAACATCCCTTGCTACTCTGTAATGTTCATCTCCAACAATTCTTGGATCCAAAATTCTTGATGTAGAATCAAGTGGATCGACTGCAGGATAAATACCAATTTCTGCAATTTGTCTTGAAAGTACGGTGGTTGCATCTAAATGTGCAAACGATGTAGCTGGAGCTGGATCTGTTAAATCATCAGCAGGTACATAAATTGCTTGTACAGATGTAATAGATCCTTTGTTTGTAGTCGTAATTCTCTCTTGTAAGTTTCCCATGTCAGTAGCTAATGTTGGTTGGTATCCAACAGCAGACGGAATTCTTCCTAATAAAGCTGAAACTTCTGATCCTGCCTGAGTAAATCTAAAAATATTATCTACAAAGAAAAGTACGTCTTGACCTTCTTGATCTCTAAAGTATTCAGCCACAGTTAATCCTGTAAGTGCAACTCTTGCTCTTGCTCCAGGAGGTTCGTTCATTTGTCCATAAACTAGAGCAGCTTTCGAACCAGTTCCTTCTTTTTTAATTACACCAGACTCTATCATTTCATGATAAAGATCATTTCCTTCTCTAGTTCTCTCTCCAACTCCTGCAAAAACTGAAAAACCACCGTGAGCTTTTGCAACGTTATTAATTAATTCCATAATTAAAACTGTTTTTCCTACTCCTGCTCCACCAAATAATCCAATCTTTCCTCCTTTTGCATATGGTGCAAGCAGATCAATTACTTTAATACCCGTTACAAGTATTTCAGTTTCTGTTGATTGGTCATTAAATTCAGGTGCAGCTCTATGAATTGGCCAGCTCTCTTTAGTTTTAACTTCACCTCTTTCGTCAATTGGTTCACCAATTACATTTATAATTCTTCCAAGAGTTTCAGGTCCAACTGGAACTTGTATAGGAGCATTTGTGTTAGTGACTTCATCACCTCTTTTAAGTCCTTCAGTAGCATCCATAGCAATTGTTCTAACTGTAGTTTCACCTAAGTGTTGTGCTACCTCTAAAACTAGTCTGTTATCACCATTTTTACATTCCAATGCTGTTAAAATTTCTGGTAGTTCTCCATCAAATTTTACGTCTACTACCGCTCCAATGACTTGTGTGATTATTCCTTTGCTCATAATTATAAACTTTCTGCTCCTGATATAATTTCTATTAGTTCTTTTGTAATTGCTGCCTGACGACTTCTATTATATTCAATAGTAAGTTTATCAACCATTTCACCTGCGTTACGGGTTGCATTATCCATTGCACTCATTCTAGACCCTTGCTCGCTAGCTGAATTCTCTAACATTGCTTTAAATATTTGCGTAGAAATATTCTTTGGCAATAAATTACTCAAAATTTCATCTTCGTCTGGTTCAAATTCGTAACTTTCATCTGAATTACTTTCTTCTCCTTCATTATTTAAAGGAATAATTTGCTGTGCTTGAGGAATTTGAGTAATCACATTTTTAAATTGGTTGTAAAAAATTGTACAAACATCAAATTCACCTGTTTCAAATTTTTCAATTACCATTTTTCCAACTTTATCAGCATCAAAATAATTTGCGTTTTTAGACTCCTTGAAAGAAATGTTTTTAATTATCTTATCACCATAAACTCTTTTTAATTGATCATTTCCCTTAGAGCCCACTGTTATGATTTTAAGTTCTTTGCCTTCATCTAAAATTTTTGAAAAATAACTTTTGGCTTTTTTAATAATATTAGAATTAAATCCACCACATAAACCTCTATCAGAGGTCATTACTACACAAAGATGAGTTTTTTCCTGACCAGTACCTGACAATAACTTTGGTGCATTTTCTTTATCAGATAATCCATTTGATAAATTTAAAATAACATTGTTCATTTTTTCAGAATAAGGTCTTCCTTTCTCAGCATTTTCTTGAGCTCTTCTTAATTTAGCTGCTGCAACCATTTTCATAGCTTTAGTGATTTTCTGTGTAGACTTTACGCTAGCTATTCTTTTTTTTAGGTCATCTAAACTTGCCATAAATTATTAAGATTTAAAATTTCCTTTTAATTGAGTGATTACCTCAACAAGTAATTTTTCTTTATCTTCCTCAAGTTTTCCTGAACTTAAAATTGACTCTATAATTTCAGGCTTATCTGATTTACATTTTTCAATAATCTTGCTCTCAAATTCAGCAACGTCTTTTAAATCAATATCATCCAGATAACCTTTTACTCCACAAAATACTGAAATAACTTGTTCTGCAACAGTCATTGGTGAATATTGTTTTTGTTTTAAAAGTTCAGTTAGTTTAGAGCCTCTATTTAAAAGTTGCTGAGTAGATGCATCTAAATCAGATCCAAATTGAGCAAAAGCTGCCATTTCTCTGTATTGTGCTAGCTCTAATTTCATTGAACCAGAAACTTTTTTCATCGCTTTTGTTTGAGCTGATGAACCAACCCTAGACACTGATAAACCTACGTTAATTGCAGGTCTTATACCTTGGTTAAATAATTCTGTTTCAAGGAAAATTTGTCCATCTGTAATTGAAATAACGTTAGTTGGAATGAATGCAGATACGTCTCCACCTTGCGTTTCTATAATTGGAAGAGCAGTAAGCGATCCGCCACCATGTTCATCACTTAATTTTGCTGCTCTTTCAAGCAATCTACTATGTAGATAAAATACATCTCCAGGATAAGCCTCACGTCCCGGGGGTCTTCTTAATAACAATGACATTTGTCTGTAAGCAACTGCTTGTTTAGACAGATCATCATAAATTATTAACGCGTGCATTCCATTATCTCTAAAATACTCACCCATAGTACAGCCTGTGTATGGTGCTAAAAATTGCAAAGGAGCAGAGTCAGATGCAGTAGCGGCAACGATCGTAGTATACTCCATAGCTCCAGCTTCCTCTAATGTTTTTTGAATTTGTCTTACTGTTGATCTTTTTTGTCCAACTGCAACATATATACAATAAAGCTTTTGTTTTTCATCGCCAGACTCATTTATTTTTTTTTGATTAATAATTGCATCTACTGCAACTGCTGTTTTACCAGTTTGTCTATCACCAATAATTAATTCTCTTTGTCCTCTTCCTATTGGAACTAGACTATCGATTGATTTAAGGCCAGTTTGCATTGGTTCACTTACTGATTGTCGTGGAATAATACCAGGTGCTTTAACTTCTACCCTACTTTTTTTGATACTTTTATCTAATGTCCCTTTCCCGTCAATAGGATTTCCTAAACCATCAACGACTCTTCCTAATAATTCTTTTCCAACTGGCGTATCAACAATATTACCAGTTCTTTTTACTACATCACCTTCTTTAACATTTCTGTCATCACCAAAAATTACAACACCAACGTTTTCACTTTCTAAGTTAAGAGCCATACCTTTTGAACCATCTGCAAACTCTACCATTTCACCAGCCTGAACATTGTCCAAACCATAAATCCTAGCAATTCCATCTCCAACTGATAAAACTTGACCAACTTCTGTAACTTCTGCTTTATCACCAAAATTTTTAATTTGTTCTTTTAATATCTTAGTAACTTCTGAAGGATTTATTTCCATTTATGCCTCTATCATTCTATTTTCGATTTGTTGTAATTTATTTTTAATTGAGGTATCGACCATAGTACTTCCTACTTGTACTACTAAGCCTCCTATTAAACTTTCGTCATGTTTGTAGTTTAATTTTATTTTTGAGCTAAAATTTTTTGTTAACTCCTCTGTAATTTTTGTAATTTCTTCATTAGATAATTCTTTTGCTGATTTTAATTCTGCCTTAAGTTCACCTCTTTTTCTTGAACAAATTTCAATAAAGCTTTTAAGTATACGCTCAATAAAAAAGAAACGTCTTTTTTGAATTAAGAAACTTAAAAAATTTTTAAATAAAGACTCAAATTTATTATTTTCAGAGATTGTATTGATTACTTTTAGTAAATCTTCTTGGCTTGTAGTTGGATCTTTAATCAAATTAGAAAAATCTTCACTTTGATCAATTAAATTAAGAATAGATGAAGACTGATCTTCGATCTGACTTAAAAGATTGTTTTCCTCTGAAAGTTCAAAAAGCGCAAGAGAATACCTTTCAGCTGAAGTTATTGAAAATCCGGTGTCTTTACTCAACTTGGTTCCTCTATAATGTTGAAGATTATTTAAAAATCACGCCCTAAATAGCATATGACCCTTATGTCTTCAAGTAGCGGATTCGTAAAAAAGACCTCTTTTTTGCGGTTAATTGAAGTTAATTGGATCGACATCAACTGAAAGTTTTATTCCAGAAGAAAATTTATATTTTGGAATAATTTTTGCAAGAGAGCTTTGTAGTTTCATAGATTTTAAGCCTCTTATCAAAAATCTTATTCTAAATTTTTTTTTTAATCTAAATAATGGGGCATTTACTGGACCTAGTATTTTTCCTTCTATTTTGTTTTCAATAAAATCTTTAAAATTAATAGCCTCTTTTTCTAATTTTATTTCATTATCTCCCGTTAAGATTAAAGAAATAAACCTTTGAAATGGAGGTAGTTTATTTTTTTTTCTTATCTGCAGTTCTCTTTCTAAAAAAATATCTGGATTTTTACTTGTAATTTCTGAAATCATCTTAGTATTATTTTCATAGGTTTGAAAATATACGGTTGCTGGTTTTCCAGTTCTTCCTGCACGTCCTGAAAGTTGATGATAAAGCTGTAAATTTTTTTCTGCACCTCTTAGATCATGTCCTTGAGATGAAAGATCAATATCAACAACTACAATACAATTTAAGCTTGGAAAATGAAAACCTTTTGAAATTAATTGGGTTCCAACTAAAATATGCGTTTCATTATTAATAATTTTATCTATTTTTTTTTTTGAGTCTTTTTTATTCATTGTGTCACTTGAAAAAATCTCTATTTTTTTTCCAGGAAATTTTCTTTTTACTTCTTCTGAAATTCTCTCAACACCAGGACCACTAAAAATAAATTCACAATTACCTTCTTTTGTACAATTCCTTTTAAGACCAGATTTGTATCCACAATAATGACATAATAAATTATTTTTATTTTTATGATAAACTAAATTGATACTACAATTTGGACAAGTAAAACTTGTAAAACATTTATTGCATAAAGCATTTGGAGAAAAACCTCTCCTATTTAAAAAAAACAAAACTTGATCTTTTTTTTCCAAATGTAAATTTACTTTTTCAATAATTTTATTTGATAGCCATGATTGTTTTTCAAGTTTGGTATGATTTAAATTAATAATTTCATAATTAGGTAATGCTGCATTTTGATACCTTTCATTTAATCTAGAAACTTCGTATTTACCTTTTTTAATATTTTCAAAAGTTTCTATAGAAGGAACAGCAGTAATCAAATTGATTGGAATATTTTCAAAAGATGCTCTGGAAATTGCCATATCGCGAGCATTGTAAGTTATGCCTTCATCTTGTTTAAATGATTGATCATGTTCCTCATCAACAATTATCATTCCTAATTTTTTAAACGGTAAAAATAGTGAAGATCTTGCACCAATAATTATTTTTATTTTACCATTAGAAACTCCACTCCAAATTAATTCTTTCTTTTTTTTTGAAATACCTGAATGCCAAACTGCAGGATTAAAACCAAAATATTCTAAAAATTTTTGTTCAAACTGACTAGTTAGACCTATTTCTGGCAATAAAATTAATCCTTGAAAACCCCTCTCTATCAGTGGTTTTAACGCTTCAAAATAAACTAAAGTTTTTCCTGATCCAGTTGTGCCTTGTAAAACATGAACTCTAAATCTTTTATTTGAAACATTCATTTTTTTTAGAGATTTATTTTGATCACTAGACAGCTTGATTAAGTTTTGTTTAATTTTGCTATCAAATATTTGATAAAGTTGATTTTCTTTGTTCTCTACCGCATCACTACTTAAGAGCACTAACTTTAATGCCATACCCTTTGGGATAAGATTATATTCTGCAAACCAATTTAAAAAATTAATTGTATTTTTTTTTAATGGGGTAACGTCTAATTTCTTGAGTACCTTTTTAGTCTTAAAATTTTTATTATTATTTTTTTCAAATTCATCCCAAACAACACCGGTAATTTTTGATTTTCCAAAAGGTACCATTACATAATCACCAAGTTTAAGAGTTAAATTACTTTCATAAGTAAATGGATGATTAAAAATATTTGGTACGAGAATCGGATATTTCATATTTTTATAATATGAAAAAAAATTAAGAGTGTATTGCTCTTTTATCTACTGATAAAGCAGCTTCTTTAACTGCTTCAGAAAATGTTGGATGGGCATGACAAGTTCGG
Organism: uncultured Pelagibacteraceae bacterium; assembly: GCA_902622805.1. Classification (GTDB taxonomy): domain Bacteria; phylum Pseudomonadota; class Alphaproteobacteria; order Pelagibacterales; family Pelagibacteraceae; genus Pelagibacter. Next base: position 33,247 of record CACNRG010000008.1, read on the forward strand.
GCAATATCTTCTGCACTTGCACCAAATTCCATTGCAACACCAATCTCTGCAATTAATTCTCCTGCATGAGGTCCAATTATATGTGCACCTAATACTTTATCTGTTTGCTCATCAGCCAAAATTTTAACAAAACCTTCTGCATCATCTATGGCCTTGGCTCTTGAATTAGCCATAAACGAAAATTTCCCTACTTTATATTTTTTATTTAATTCTTTTAATTGTTCCTCAGTTTTACCGATTGATGCTACTTCTGGTGTTGTATAAACTACTCCAGGGATTGTATCATAATTTACATGCCCAGATTGACCAACTATGTTTTCTGCAACTGCTATACCTTCATCCTCTGCCTTATGTGCGAGCATTGGACCAACAATTACATCACCTATCGCATAAATATTTTCAACATTTGTCTTAAAACTTTTATCAGTTTTAATTCTATTTCTTTCATCAAGATCTACTCCTACAGACTCTAAATTTAAACCGTCTGTATTGGGTTTTCTGCCAACAGAGATTAAAACAACATCACACTCAAAATTATTTTTATTACCATCTTTATCTACTGTTAAAACTACTGCACCTGATGCATTTTTTTTAATTGTTTCAACTTTATTTTGCATATTAAATTTCATACCCTGTTTTTTTAAAATTTTCATAAACTCTGAAGAAATTTCTTTATCCATTCCAGGTGTAATATGATCTAAAAATTCAACAACTTGAACCTCTGCTCCGAGTCTTGACCACACAGATCCCATCTCCAATCCTATATAACCTCCTCCTACTACAACCATTTTCTTAGGTACCTTTTCTAACTTTAAAGCACCTGTTGATGAGACAATTGTTTTCTCATCTATTTCTATTCCTGGTAATGAAACTGGAACTGATCCTGTTGCAATAACTGTTTTTTCTGTTTGGATGATAGTTTCTCTATTTTTATCATCCTTTATTAAAATTTCATTTTTAGATTTGAAACTTCCATGCCCTTTAAAATATGAAACTTTATTTTTTTTCAATAAGAATTCCACTCCCTTAGTCAAAACTGTCACAGCTTTATCTTTACTTTTCATCATCTTGTTTAGATTCAGTTTTACCTCACCTACCTCTATGCCTTTATCAGAAAGGCTTTTAACATTGTAAAATTCCTCAGATAAATTAAGTAAACTTTTAGACGGTATGCAACCAATATTAAGACAAGTGCCTCCTAATGAGCCTCTAGACTCAATACATGCAGTTTTTAAACCCAATTGAGATAGTCTGATAGCACAAACATATCCCCCAGGACCACCACCAATTACAACCACTTGAAATTTATCTGACATCTAAATATCCAAAAATAATCTTCTTGGATCTTCTAAATTTTCTTTAACCATCTTTAAAAAAGAGACTGACTCTTTTCCATCTATAATTCTGTGATCATAAGATAATGCTAAATACATAATTGGTCTGATCTTAATTTCTCCATCCACTACAACTGGTCTTTCAACTATATTATGCATTCCAAGAACACCAGATTGAGGTAAATTTAAAATTGGTGTTGATAACATTGATCCATAAACACCTCCATTACTTATTGTGAAGGTTCCTCCCTGAAGATCTTCAATTGTTAATTTACCATCTTTTGCTTTTTCAGAGATTATCTTGATATTTTTTTCAATTTCTGCAAAAGACATTTCATCGGCATTTTTTAATACAGGCACAACTAAACCTTTTTCAGTGCCAACAGCAAAACTGATATTATAATAATTTTTATAAATTATATCCTCACCATCTATTTCTGCATTAACTGTTGGAAAAGACTTGAGTGCTACTATGCATGCTTTCACAAAAAAAGACATAAACCCTAACTTTATGCCATATCTACTTTGAAAATCTTCTTGATTTTCTGCGCGCATTTCCATGACACTAGACATATCGACCTCATTAAAAGTTGTTAATAAGGCTGCATTTTCTTGAGCTTGCTTTAGTCTTTTAGCGATCGTTTGTCTTAACCTAGTCATTCTAATTTTTTCTTCTGGCCCGTACTTAGCTTTTCTTTCAGATGGCTGCGGTTGCGCTCCCATAAGACTCATTAGATCACCTTTTAAAATTCTTCCATCTTTACCTGTGCCTTTTATAGATTGAATATCAAGTTTTTTTTCAGCAACTATTTTTCTAACAGCTGGTGATAGAGTTTGATTTTCTTTTTTGGCTTCAAAGTTAAATTCTTGGTTAATCTCATTTTTTAAAATTAATGGTTCCTCATCAGGAATTTTTTCTTCTTGTTTTTCCTCAAATACTTTTAGTTCTTTTTTTGGAACTTCTAAATTAACAACATTATTATCTGTTACCAATGGTTTGATTTTTTCTATTTTTTCTTTTTTAATTGTACTTGATCCATTTTCTATCACAGAACCAAGTGATGCCCCTACCTCTACCACAGTTCCATCTTTTGAAATTATTTCTGATAAAACACCACTAATTGGTGATGGTACTTCTAAATTTACTTTATCAGTTTCTAATTCAACAATAGGTTCATCTGCCTCGACTTTTTCACCTTCATTTTTTAACCATTTAGAAACAGTTGCTTCTGTTATACTTTCACCAAGGACTGGTACTACAATTTTTTCACTCATCTTTTATTCAAATACTTTTTTAATAATTTCCTTTTGTTGAGAAATATGTCTTTTTGCATAACCCGTTGCTGGTGATGCATCTGGACTTCTTCCTATATAAGAAATTTGATTATTATTAGCCTTAATATTATCCAATGTCCATTGGATATAATCTCTTACAGAAAACCAAGCACCCATATTTTTAGGCTCTTCTTGACACCAAAAAAATTTAGCATTCTTTGCATATGGTTTAAGCTCTTTAACTAGAGTTTTTGCAGGGAATGGATATAATTGCTCAATTCTAAACAATATTACATCATTTTTTTTTAATTTTTCTCTAGCACCTAATAAATCAAAATAAACCTTACCTGAACACAAAATTACTTTTCTTATCTCAGAACTTTTTTTTAATTTTATAAATCCTTTCGTTTTTGGGTCTATAGCGTGATCCCAAAGTACTCTATGAAAAGAATTTAATTTATTAAAATCTTCTAAATTTGAAACACAATATTTATTTCTCAACAACGATTTTGGTGTCATAATGATTAATGGTTTTCTAAAATCTCTATGCATTTGTCTTCTGAGAGCATGAAAATAATTAGCAGGTGTTGTACAATTCATGATTTGCATATTATCATTAGAACATAATTGTAAAAATCTTTCTAATCTAGCTGAGGAATGTTCTGGTCCTTGGCCTTCATATCCATGGGGTAATAACATTACCAATCCAGATGCTCTTCTCCATTTTCTCTCTCCTGATGCAATAAACTGATCAATTACTACTTGCGCACCATTCGCAAAATCTCCAAACTGTGCTTCCCAAAGAGTAAGAGTGTTTGGTTCAACCAAACTATAACCATATTCAAATCCTAAAACAGCTAATTCAGATAAAAAACTGTCAACTATTTCAAATTGTTTTTGATTTTTTGAAATATTATTTAAAGGAACATATCGACTGTTATCTTTCTGATTTCTTAGTACAGAATGTCTTTGACTAAAAGTTCCTCTTCCAGAGTCTTGGCCAACTAATCTAACAGGATATCCTTCTTCTAATAATGAACCAAATGCTAATGCTTCAGCTGTTGACCAGTCTATATTAGATCCATTTCTAACTGCTTCTTTTCTACTATTAAGTATTTTAACAATTGTTTTATGCAAATTTAGTTCATCAGATGATGAATTTATTTTATTTGAAATTTCTAATAATTTTTTGGTATCTGCTCCTGTTACACCTCTTTTGTCTTTTCCTCTCTCTGGTTTATAGGCCGACCACGTACCCTCAAACCATGCAATTTTAGGCTTATAATCTTTTGCATTTTTAAATTGATCATTAAGTAAATTTTTAAAAGTCTCAATCGAACTACTCAATTTTTCCTGTGAAATAACATTTTGATCTACAAGTTTTTTTCCATAAACCTCTGTCGTGGAAGGGTGAGACCTAATTTTTTTATACATCAAAGGTTGAGTAAAAGATGGTTCATCTCCCTCGTTATGACCAAATCTTCTGTAACAAATTAAATCTACAACCACGTCTCTATTAAATTTAAGCCTAAAATCTGTTGCAATTCTAGCTGCAAAAACAACTGCTTCTGGATCATCGCCGTTTGCATGAATTATTGGAGCATCAACCATTTTTGCTATATCTGAGGGATATGGGGAGGATCGGGCAAATCTTGGGCTTGTTGTAAAACCTATTTGATTATTAACAATTATATGTATCGTACCACCAGTATTATGACCTGGCAGACCTGACATTGCAAAACATTCGGCTACAACGCCTTGGCCTGCAAATGCTGCATCACCATGTATTAATATTGGTATAACCTTTTTTCTCTCTTTATCTTTATGAAAATATTGTTTTGCTCTAGTTTGACCTAGCACAACTGGATTAACTGCCTCTAAGTGGGATGGGTTATCAGTCAAACTAACGTGAACAGAATTTCCATCAAACTCTCTATTTGATGATGCACCTAAATGATACTTAACGTCTCCCGCTTCTTCATCTGATGAAGTCCCAAATTCTCCTGCAAATTCATTAAATATTCTTTTATAAGATTTCTGCAAAACATTAGCTAAAACATTCAATCTTCCTCTATGAGACATGCCAATCTTTACTTCTTTTACATGTGACTGGCCACTAATCTTAATTATTTGTTCCAAAGCTGGTATTAAGCTTTCCCCACCATCTAATCCGAATCTTTTAGTTCCAACATATTTTTTGTGAAGAAATTTCTCAAAACCTTCAGCTTGAATTAGTTTATTTAAGATAGCTTCTTTACCATTCTTGGTAAAATTTAAATTATCTTTGGACAGCTCAATTCTATCTCTAAACCATTTTCTTTCAGTAGGATTTGATATATGCATATATTCATAACCAATAGTCCCACAATATGTTTTTTTTAAAAATCCTAATATTTCAGTGATATTTGAATATCTTTTATTAGTAACTCCTCCTAAATAAATTTTTCTCTTATAATCCTCCCTCTTAAACCCGAAAGATTCAGGGTGCAGTTCATCTAAATAGTCTGATTTTAGTAATCCCAATGGATCTAATTTTGCAATAAGATGGCCTCTTTGTCTATATGATCTAATCATTGATACAGCTTTTATAGAATTTTCATTAGACTTGGATAAGCTTATATTTTTTTGATAATTATTTGTATCTGTTTCATTATCTTTTTGATCTATCTTATCAATCCTATTTTGAAGTTCATCGATATTTACATCATTTCTTTTAGGTCCCCATGAGGGTCCGTTAATTTCTTTTGCAATAATTTTTAATTCATCACCAATTCTCTCAAAGTAATCTCTCCAGCTATCTGGTAAATCGGGATCATTTTTTATAAACTTAAGATACATTCTTTCAATAAATGCACTATTAGATTTATTTAAAAAGGAATTTTTTTCGTACTCAAGATTTTTTGATGCTGACATCTATCTAGTTAATATAGTCCTCTAATAAAATTTTTCAATTTGACAATTTATTAAATAAAGTTTTTCCAATTATTGAAGGGGATTTTGCCACTGTAATTCCAGATTCTTCCATTTTATCAATTTTATCTTTCGCACTACCTTTTCCTCCTGAGATAATAGCTCCAGCATGACCCATTCTACGTCCTTTGGGTGCCGTAATTCCAGCAATAAATCCGATAATTGGTTTTTTAATTTTGTGATTCTTAATAAATTCTGCTGCTTCTTCCTCTGCAGTCCCCCCAATTTCACCAATCATTAAAATGGATTTTGTTTCTTCGTCATTCAAAAATAAATCTAAACAATCAATAAAATTAGTTCCAATGACTGGATCGCCTCCAATACCAATGCATGTTGACTGACCTAGGCCGTTCTCTGTTGTTTGAGCAACTGCCTCATACGTCAAAGTTCCAGATCTAGAAACAATTCCAACTGAACCTTTTTTATGAATATTTCCTGGCATAATACCAATTTTGCATTCGTCTGGCGTAATTATTCCTGGGCAGTTTGGTCCAATCAATCTACTTTTTGAACCATTTAATTTTTGTTTTACTTTAAGCATGTCTTGAACTGGAATGCCTTCTGTAATACAAACAATTAATTCTATTGACGCATCAATAGCCTCTATGATAGCTGAAGCAGCAAATTTAGCAGGCACATAAATCATTGTTGCATCTGCACCAACACTATCTTTTGCTTCGATAACACTATTAAAAACAGGTCTATCTAAATGTTTTTGACCACCTTTTTTTGGAGTTACGCCACCAACTAAATTAGTTCCATAATTTATTGCTTGTTCAGAGTGAAAAGTGCCATGTGCACCAGTAAAACCTTGACAGATTACTTTTGTATTTTTATTTACTAAAATAGACATGTTATTTAATTGCTTCTACAATTTTTTTTGCTGCCTCGTCTAAATTTTCAGCAGATATTAATTCTAATCCAGAATTATCTAATATTTCTTTTCCTTCTTTAAAATTTGTTCCTGCCAGTCTTACAACTAATGGAACGTTAATATTCATATCTTTAGCTGCATCTACCACTCCTTGAGCAAGAACATCACATCTCATTATTCCCCCAAAAATATTAATTAAAATTCCTTTTACATTTTTATCTGATAGAATCATTTTCAGGGCTGCAGAAACTTTTTCTTTTGAAGCGCCACCACCGACATCTAAAAAATTAGCAGGTTCTTTTCCATATAATTTAATTATATCCATAGTAGCCATAGCTAAACCTGCCCCATTTACCATGCAGCCAATATTTCCGTTCAACTTTATATAAGCTAGATCATGTTTTCTTGCCTCTATTTCTGTTGAGTTTTCCTCATTTAAATCTCTGAGTTCAAAAATTTCAGGATGTCTGAATAAAGCATTAGAATCAAAGTTTACTTTAGCATCTAAACAAATAACCTTTTTTTCTTTAGTTAAAATTAATGGATTAATCTCAATCATATTTGCATCTGTGCTTATAAACATTTTATAAATTGATTTTATTACAGAAATTGCTTGTATTTTTGCGCTACCATTCAAATTAAAAATTTTAACTATATTGTCACAATCATTGTCAGGAATTTCATTATTTATATCCACTTTAGTTGTTGTAATTTTTTCAGGAGAACTTTTTACAACCTCTTCAATATCCATTCCACCTTGGTCGCTAGATATGAACGCAATTTTAGAGCTAGCCCTATCAACTAAACAAGATAAATAAAACTCTTTGTCTATATCGGATGTTTCTTCAACATATAATCTCTTTACTTCTCGTCCTTCTGGTCCTGTTTGATGAGTAACTAAAGTTTTTCCCATCATTTCTTTTGCAGCCTGATTTAGCTCGTCAATATTATTCAGTATCTTTACTCCACCTGCTTTTCCTCTTCCACCTGCATGGATTTGTGCTTTTAAAACATATTTTTTTGTATTTAATGATTTTGCTTTTTCTACTAATTCATCAACGGTTAGGGCAAATACTCCATTTGGAACAGTTGCTCCATATTTCTTTAAAATTTGCTTAGCTTGATGTTCGTGAATATTCATTTTTACTTCAAAAGATCAGGGTCTATTTTAGAAGCTGCTTCCCAAAGAGCTTTGACTGCATCGATAGAGTGCATAAATTCTTTTTTTTCTTTATCATTTAAATCAATTTGCTCAATTTTTTCTACTCCATTTTTACCGATAATTACTGGTACACCAGCATAAACATTATTTACCCCATATTCCCCATTTAATTGTATGGCACATGGTAATAGCTTTTTTTCATCTTTTAAGTATGCTTCTGCCATTTGAACTCCAGATGCTGCAGGCGCATAAAATGCTGATCCTTTTTCAAGATATTTTACAATTTCTGCTCCACCATCTCTTGTTCTCTGATTTATTTCTTCTAATCTTTCTTTTAAAATTTTTCCTTCTTTTACCAAATCAAGCAAAGGTTTTCCTGAGACTTTTGTAAATCTAGGCATTGGTACCATGGTATCTCCATGTCCACCCATCACCATTGATTCTATTTCTTTTACTGGAACATTTAATTCTAAAGATAAAAATAATTTAAATCTTGAGCTATCTAAAATTCCGGCCATCCCAACAACTTTATTTGCTGGTAAACCTGAAAATTTTTGAAATGCCATAACCATAACATCCAAAGGATTGGTTATACATATTACAAAGGCATTAGGAGCATTTTGCTTAACACCTTCTGCAACTTGTTTTATTATATTTAAATTAATTCCTAACAAGTCATCTCTACTCATACCTGGCTTTCTAGGCACACCAGCAGTAATAATTATTACATCTGAGTCTTTGATATCTTTATAATCATCCGTACCTAAAAATTTTACGTTAAAACCGTCAACTGATGATGATTGTGCTATATCAAGTGCTTTTCCTTTTGCAATTCCACTTGCGACATCAAATAAAACCACTTCATTAACCAATTCTTTTGTTCCAATTAAGTGTGCTAAAGTTCCACCTATTTGACCTGCACCAATCAAAGATATTTTACTCATTTTTTTCCTTATTTCATCGTTGGCATTACAAATTCCACATTTGAACGGATACCTGAAGGCCATCTTGATGTTATTGTTTTTAATTTTGTATAAAATTTAATTCCTTCCATGCCATGCATTGCACTATCTCCAAATAATGATCTTTTCCATCCTCCAAAACTGTGAAATGCCATTGGAACAGGTATTGGTACATTTATACCAACCATACCTACTTGAATTTTACTTGCAAAAGTTCTACCTACATCTCCATCTCTAGTATAAATACTCACACCGTTTCCATACTCATGATTATTAATTAGTTTAGCTGCCTCCTCAAAAGTTTTTACCCTAACAACTGAAAGAACTGGACCAAATATTTCCTCCTTATAAACTCTCATATCTTTTGTAACGTGATCAAATAAACAACCACCAATATAAAATCCATTTTCATAACCTTGTAAATTTAAGTTTCTTCCATCTACTACCAGCTTTGCTCCTTCTTCAACGCCAAGGTTCACATAACTTTTTACTTTTTCTAAATGCTCCTTGGTTACTAAAGGTCCCATTTCAGATTTTTTGTCCATACCAGGGCCAACTTTTAAAGCCTCAGCTTTTTTTGACAATCTTGAAACTAACTCATCACCTATATCTCCCACAGCTACTGCAACAGATTGAGCCATGCACCTCTCACCAGCGGAGCCATACGCTGCACCCATTAAACCGTTCACGGCCCCATCCAAATCACAGTCGGGCATAACTACTAAATGGTTTTTAGCTCCACCTAGTGCTTGAACTCTTTTTTCATTTTTAGCTGAAGTTTCATAAATATATTTAGCAATAGGCGTTGATCCAACAAAACTAACTGCTTTAATATCTGGATTAGTTAAAATTGCATCAACTGACTCTTTATCTCCATTTATTACATTGAATACACCTTCAGGTAATCCTGCGTCAGTAAGTAATTCTGCTAATTTAATAGAGCAGGAAGGATCTTTTTCTGAAGGTTTTAAGATAAAGGTATTTCCACATGCGATAGCAATTGGGAACATCCACATTGGAACCATTGCTGGAAAGTTGAAAGGTGTAATTCCAGCTACAACTCCTAGTGGCTGTCTAATTGACCAACTATCAACATCTGTTCCAACGTTTTCAGAAAATTCACCTTTTAGTAAATGAGGAATTCCACAAGCAAATTCAACTACTTCTAAACCTCTTGTTAATGAACCACGTGCATCTTCATAAACTTTTCCGTGTTCAGAAACTATCAATTTTGTAAGTTCATCAGAATTTTTTTCAATTAATTCTTTAAACTTAAACATTACTCTTGCTCTTTGAAGG
>CACNRG010000009.1 GCA_902622805.1 uncultured Pelagibacteraceae bacterium
GATAAGTCCCAAATCTTCATCTTTTTTAATAAGTCTTTTATTTTCTATTTTAAGAGCTTCTTCTTTAATTTTGAGTTCCTTTTCTTTTAATTTAAGCTCTTGTTCTTTTAAAATTATTTTATCATTTTCTTTTTGAAGTTTTTCTTGGAAAATTTTTAGATCTTTTTTTTCTTTTATTATTTCGTTTTTTTCCTCCAGCTTTTTTATTTTAATTTCTTTAATCTTTTTTTTTTCAAGATTCTTTTTATATTTAGAATAAGCACTACTCAAAGAATTTGTCGTTATAGATGCTAACTTTGATAAGTTGGATTGCTTATTTTGAGTTTTAACTCTACTTTTTTTTTTTTTATTTTTCGAAGTCATTTCTTAAAAGAATTATTTGATCAAAGAAATTATGAATTTTCAACTTTATCTTTGTTTTTTTTTTGAAATAATGTTTAAATTGAGTTCAACTAGAAATTGTCTTAAAAAAAGAATTAGTTAATTAAATCAATAAAAAATTTTGATATTAATTTAATTTACCTAGATAATTTACCATTACCACTCCAATAATAATCAAAACGACTCCAATTAATCCATAAATATTTGGGAATTGATTGTACTTTACAAGAGCAAATAAAACTACACCAGTGACTGTTAGCCCACTGTAAGTTGAATAAGCAAATCCAACTGGAAGCACCTGCATTGCTTTAGCTATACAAAACATTGTAATACACATTAATAAAATACATAGAACAGAAGGAGTTAATTTTGTGAAACCGTCAGACATTTTTGCTAAACTGTTACAAGCTATGCCAAATAAAATTGCAGATGTAAGAAAAAAGTATCCAAATAAAGGTTTCATTAATTGTAGTTAATTATTTAATGTTATCAAGATTATCAAATTATTGAATATTTACTATTTTATTATTTAAACTTTAATAGAATAGTCTATTAGATCATATGGTTAAATTTAAAAAATTAATTATTGCTTGTGATGGCGAATCAGCAAGTGGAAAAAGTACGGCAGCAAAGCTAATTTCAAAAAAGTACAAACTTTTATTAATCAATTCAGGTCTAATTTATAGATACTGTAGCAAATTGATTATTAAAGAAAAACCTAAAAATCCGATTCTGTTTTTGAAAAAAAGACTAAAAAAAATTTCTTATAAATCTATATCAAAGCAAAATCTTCATACAGAGGAAATTTCAAATCATGTTGCAATTCTGGCAAAAAATAAAAAAATTAGAAATATTGTTAATGAATTTCAGATGAAAATGATAAAAAAAAATAGTAGAATTTGTGTTGAGGGACGAGATATTGCTAGTAAAATTTTAGCTATAAATCCAAAATATGATTTAGCTTTCTATTTTAAATGTAGTTTAAAAGTTGCTGCCTTCAGACGTTGGATTGATTTAAAGAAATCAGTTCCATTAAAAGAAGTCAAAAAATCCTTAAAGATTAGAACTTCTTTAGACAAGAAAAGGAAAAATAGTCCTTTAGTTAAAGTTAGAGATGCCATTTTAGTTAGAAGTGATCAGCTAAATAAAAAAGAAGTTTTGATTAAGATGTCAAAATCAATTGATAAAGTTTTAAAAAATTAATATTTTCTTTCATCTTTTTCTTTAGAATCTATAATATTATCTAAATTTGAAAATGTCTCTATAGTAGACTTAGGTTCTTGGATTGGTTCTGTTTGAGGATTTAATTCAATCCCTGCTGGAGTAATAGTTTGTGGCATTGCTACAAACTGTGAGTCTGGATTATCTACTGTTTGTCTTACTTTCATTCTATAAATTCCAAAGATACCAATTACTGCATGAAAGAAAAATAAGAATATAAAAAATCCATTTGATCCAACAATATCCATAAAAATAGAACATAAAAAAGGGCCACTCATTGCACCCAATCCAAATACAAATTGTAGACCTGCACCTGCAGCAACAAATTTTTCTTTCGGTATGTAGTCATTTGTATGTGCTAAAATTAAGGAAAACATTGGCAAACTACAAAATGAAAAGAGTATTAAAAAAATATAAAACCAAGTTTTACTAGTAGCTAAACCTCCAGGTAAATACATCTGTCTTGAAACTAAAATTGCAAGAAGTGCGAATAATGCTGCACCAAAAGTAGAAATAACAATAACTAATCTTCTATCGTAGATATCAGATATTTTTCCAACAGGAAACTGTGAAACAGCTCCAGAAATTGCCAACAAAAATGTAACAATTGAAATCTCTAAAATTGAAAAATTCATTGAAGTTGCGTAAACTGCCAATAAAGTAAATAAAGCAGCTTGGATTGTTCCGTAAAAAAAAGAACTTACCATTCCAAATGGAGATGCCTCATATAGATCATTTAATGTCATTGCTTTAATACGTTTAAAGGTAGGTGGTTTTTTTTTAGTTAATAAAATAGGAATAAGAGCAGCTGATGTAATCACAGATATTAGAATAAAAGGTTGAAAATTTTTAGGACTGCTAAAATTAAGTAAAAACATTCCTATACCCATTGATCCATAAAGAATGACCATATAGATAGACAGAACACTTCCTCTATTTCTATTACTGGATCTATCGTTAAGCCAACTTTCAGCTACCGTATAAATACAAACCATACTTATTCCAGTTAACACTCTTAACAAAAACCAAATGAATGGGTTAATTAATATAGAGTGAACTAAAATAACTAATGATGCTAATGAAGCAAATGCTGCAAAAACTCTTATATGTCCAACTCGTGAAATTATATTTGGAATTGTAGCTGCACCTATAAAATATCCAACAAAATAACCAGACATCATAAAGCCTGTTGCAGTTAGACTAAATTCCTCTTGTACAGCTCTTACACCAAGTAATGAACCTTGGAATCCATAAGCCATCATTATACATCCCATACCCAAAAAGAGTGCCCAAGAGTTTTTTAAAACTTTATTCATAAAAAATTGCAGTAACTATTCGCGATCTATTATTAAATCAAGTCTTAATTGTGACAAGCTTAAGAATTTTTTAGCTTTAAAAAAGAATGAATTGCAATAGTAAGAATTATTATTATGCCTCCATAAAGTGTTTCAATACTTGGTTGCTCTTTTATTATCAGCCAAACCCAGATTGGACCTACGATGGTCTCTAATAAGAAAAATAGGTTGACTTCAGCTGCAGGAATAAATCTTGGAGCTATGGTTACCAATACAAAAGGTATTGCAACGCATAAGATACACATTAAAGGCACTATGATAAGGTCTTTTTCATTAAGCACAAAACTCTCAATAAAGAATAAAGCAAAAGTTGCTACAAATAATTTTCCAACAACAGCAGCAGGAACAAGATTTTTTGATTTTGCAGACCTTATAGTAACAGCACCTACTGCTAAACCTATTGCTGTAATAAATCCTAAAATATCTCCATAAAAATTACCTAATTTCAGAGAGTCAAAAAAAATATAAATTATAGCTAAAAAGGTGATTACTATTGAGATCCAAGTTTTTTTGTCAGGAGGTTCTTTTAAAAAAATTGCACCAAGAATAGCCGATAACATTGGAGCAGTAGCAATCATTACAAGTGTATTTGCTACATTTGTATTCTGAATTGAAACTACAAATGTGATGTTTGTTACACTAAATGTACCCACATAAATAAGTCCGTGATAACCACTTGTAAAAAGAATCTTAAAGAAGTTTAATTTATAAATTATTAACATTCCAAAAAAAACTGTAAAAAATGGAATTATTCCTCTATAAAAAACTAAACCCCATGTGTCAATATTTGAAAGTCTTATAAATAAAGAGTCAGGTGTAATAAACATTACAGCCACAAAAGCAAGTAAAGAACCTTTTTGTTGGTCAGTAAGATTGTTCATGCTTTTAATTCTTCCCAAAAAATTTTAGCAAGATTAACTTTTGATAAATCATAAAAAGTTTTTAATCCGGTAGGTGATGTAACGTTGATATCTCCATTTAGTTTTTGATCAATAAAATCAATTCCAGCAAAAAAAATATTTTTTTTTTTTAAATCTTTAGCAATTAAATCAGATATTTTTTTTTCTATATTTGATAGTGTAGTAATAATTGGTTTAGCTCCTTTACTCATATTACTTAAAAATGAACCTTTTTTAGGAACTCTAGAAATTACACCAACAACTTTACCATTAATCAAAAAAACTCGTTTATCACCGTCGCTTATTTTAGATAAATATTTTTGACAAACAATATGCCCATGTTTTTTAATAAATTTTTTGATAAATTTTAAATTAAATTTACTTTTTAGATAAATATCATTTCCACTAAAGCTATGAATAGGCTTAAGAATTACCTTCTTATGTAATTTAAAAAATTTTTTTATTTCAACTAAATTTTGGGTAAATATAGTGTCCGGCATAAATTTTTGATATTTAGCCGAATAAAGTTTTTCAGAAATATTTCTGATTGAGGTTGGGTCATTTATAATTTTCACCTTCTTTTTAATTGTATCTAAAATATAAGTTGTTGAGATATATTCTAAATTAAATGGGGGATCTTGTCTGATTAAAATAAATTTACATTTTGCAAGATCTAGATCTTTTTTTTTTAAAATTCTAAATTTTTTTTTATTATTATAATCAAATTTTATAAAAAATCCCTTAGCAATAACTTTAGAATTAATTACAGATAAATTCTTAGGATCATAATAGAATATTTTATATTTTTTATTCTGAATTTCATTAGCTAGAAAAATAGTTGTATCAGTTTTTGGATTTAGTTTAGAAGGATGATTTCCTTGGATAGCAATAATCTTATTTATCATATAATTCGTTCAAATCTTCATTTTTAGAAAATTTACTAATCATATGTTCTGCATTTGTGGTTTTATTATCAATTATCTTTTGTAAGTGATTTAAAAATAAAGTCTCATTTTTCTTATTCTTGTTCAGTATATCTCTGTTTTCTAATCCCTTTCTCGATAAATCTAATAGTTTTGAAGCCCAGTAAAGAAGATCTTTACCCATTAATTGGGTATTAAACCCTTTTTGGGGAGCTTCTAAATAAGCATTAATTATTTTTTCTTTATCCCACTTAGAAATTAATTCATAAACTTCATCGACATTACCATATAACATCCCAATATTAAACGCAGGTCCGGCACATAAACAATCCCAACCACAAGTATCCATCGATCTAAGCTCTATATACTTCTTAAGTCTATTTTCTGTAAAAATTGTACTTAGGTGAGTGGATAGATCGTTTTCATTTGGTAATCGATTTCCAATTTCATTAATTTTTCCATTCATGAAATCTTTAAAAATGTATTTTTTTCCTGAAATATAAGCATCTTTATCTTTAATAAATAAAATTGGAAAATTCATAATAAATTCAGCATAATTTTCAAAATTTAATTCATCAAAAAACATCTTTGGTAGACCTCCTCGAGCTGTGTTTTGCCAAACTTTTGATCTATATGATAAGTAACCACTTTTTTTCTTTTCAACTATTGAAGAGTTAGCGAATAAAGCAATTGAAATAGGCACAATTGAATTAACTATTCTAAATTTTTTAATAAAATCTTCTTCAGAATCGTAATCTATATTTAATTGTGTTCCACAAGTACGATACATCATATCCAAACTTAATTCACCATTTGAAGGCATATCTTTTGTCATGAGTTTGTATCTTTGTTTTGGATTATTTGGGATTTCATCAAGTTTGGATATTGGATCAAATCCAGCACTCACAATACTTATATTCAATTTTTTTGTAACTTGCTTTAATTCAAATAAATAATCATGAGACTCAGCACAAGCCTCGTGAATATTATTAAGTTTTTCACCTGATAATTCTATTTGATTTCCTGGCTCAAGAGTGATGTTTTTCTCACCTTTATTAAGACCTATAATATTATTTTTTTCTAGGATAGGATTCCAACCAAACTCCAATAAAGCAGAAAACATCTCTTTTATTTTTAAATAATTAATTCGTTTATTATTTTGGTTATTAAATAAAAATTTTTCATGTTCAATTCCAATTTTAATATCTTTAGAATTTTTTATACCCGATTTGAAATATTCAATAATTTGTTCTTTTTTATTAATCATTAATTTATTAAATAAGTTTAATTTATTTGTTCAAAGTAAAGAATATAATTTCTTGAAAGGGTAAAATTCATTATTTTATCAATTATTTGATCCAGTACTTAGTAGAGATAGTTGAGTAATTTTATTATCTCCTAGTTCATCTATAGGTTTCACGGGGTAATCTCCAGTAAAGTAATGATCTGTTAATTGAGGGTAATTTTCATTTCTTTTATCAAATCCAATAGCCCGGTACATTCCATTAATAGACAAAAACTTTAAAGATTTAGCCCCAATATATTCACATATTTCATCATTAGTTTTATTAGCAGCTAATAGTTCTTTTCGAGTAGGAGTATCAACTCCATAAAAATCTGGAAATTTTATTTCAGGACAAGCAATTTTGACATGTACTTCTTTAGCACCAGCTTCATAAAGCATCTTTACTATTTTATGTGATGTAGTCCCTCTAACAAGAGAGTCATCAATTAAAATTATTTTTTTATCTTTTATTGTTGTTTTGTTTGCATTGAGTTTCAATTTAACACCTAAGCTTCTAATTTGTTGGCTAGGTTCAATAAAAGTTCTTCCAACATAATGATTTCTAATTAAACCATGTTCATAGTTTTTACCCAAATATTGTGCAAATCCTAAAGCTGCTGCGTTTCCACTATCAGGAACAGGTACAATGATATCAGCATCAATATCATTTTCTTTAGCTAGTTCTTTACCCAAATTTTTTCTATGCTCATATGCAGTTAAATTTCCTAAAATACTGTCTGGTCTTGCAAAATAGATATATTCAAAAACGCATGGTTTAACTTTTTTTGGTGGAAAAGGCTTAATGCTTTTGAGTTTATCATTCTCAATTAAAACAATTTCACCATTTTCTACCTCTCTTACAAAAGTTGCTCCAATTATATCTAGTGCACAAGTTTCAGATGCGAGCACATAACTTTTTTTAAGTTTTCCAATTATTAGTGGTCTAATACCATATGGATCTCTAACACCAATTAATGATTTTTGTGTAAGCATTACCAAAGCATATCCTCCTTGAATTTGAAAAATTGCATCAACTACTTTATCGATTGTCTTAACTCTTTTGGATTTTGCAATTAATTGAACAATTGTCTCAGTATCTGAGGTAGTATAAAAAATTGCTCCATCTTCAACCAATTTATTTCTTAAATGAATCGAATTGGTTAAATTTCCATTGTGAGCTACTCCAATCCCTCCAGCATTAGTATCTGCGAAAAAAGGTTGAATATTTCTTAAAGTATTGCTTCCGGTTGTACTATATCGATTGTGACCAATTGCAAAATTTCCTTTGAGTTTTTTTAAAACTTTTTCTTTATTGAAATTATCACCAACTAAACCAAATCTTTTTTCAGAAAAATATTGTTCTCCATCAAAAGTTACAATACCACACCCTTCTTGGCCTCTATGTTGAAGAGCATGAAGACCCAAAGCAGTCAAAGCAGAAGCATCCTCAATATTGCTTATACCAAATACACCACACTCTTCCTTAAGCTTTGGATTAAAGATCTTCAATTTTTTCTTTAGAATCTTGGTATGTTTTTTCATCTGGAAATTCTTTTAAAAGATAATTACTACCTTTCTCTAAATATGGAAAGACATAAGATTTATTAATATTTATTGGCCATTTATCATAATTATACACAATATGGATACCAGAAAATATACACGTAGAAATTATATAAGCTCTCAAAAAACCAAAAAAGAATCCAAACAATGTATCTAAGCTTCCAATACCAGTATATCTAACAGCTTTACTGATTCCTTTATTGATCATTAATACTAGAAAGATAACAACAATAAATATAGTAATCCCCAGACTTAAATCTAAAACATATTCATTATCAATTATATCTTCCATGTAAGGTTTAACTTTAGGAAAAATTATGAGTGTAATAATATATGCCAACAACCATTTTGACATAGATAAAATGCTTAAGACAAAACCATTCTTATAACATTTAATTAAAGATAAGATTGTTATTATTAAATATATAATATCAATTATTGAGGTTGTATCGTAAAACTCTTCAAGAAATTCAAACATTAATCATTTCCCAAAAGGTTTAATGATCAATATTAAAGATGGAAGTAATGTAAGAACAGATATCATCGCAAGTAACATTGCTATACCAGTAAAAATTCCAAAATAAATCGTTGGTATAAATTTTGATAAAACTAAAATTGAAAAACCAAAAACAATTGTAATAGAAGTATTTAATATTGCAGCTCCAACAGTTGAATGGCATGTTATTAATGTTTTTTTATAATCTTTTATTTTCTGGAATTCCTCTTTAAATCTATAAATATAATGAATACTGTTATCAACTGCGATACCAATTGTTATTGCTGCAATTGTAATGGTCATCATATCTAAAGGAATTTCTAAAATTCCGATAATTCCTAATATAAAAAAGGCAGCTATAAAATTAGGCACAACTCCAATTAAAGAAAGCTTTATATTTTTAAACAAAATCAAAAACATTGCAAAAATACCAATCATTACTAGACCTAAAGTTAAAATTTGAGATTTAAATAAACTTTGCAAAAGATTGTTAAATAAAATTAAGACACCTGCTAATTTATATTGATCTTTTTCTATTCCAAGTTTATTTTGTAAATCAAAATTAATTTTATTTATTAAATCATTTCTTCGTAGATTTTTTTGAGAGTCAATTACTCTTAAACTTATACGAGCCTCGTTATCTTTAATTGAAATATAAGGGTCTATTATTTCCTTTTTGATACTATTAGGAATTTTTGTGTATAAAACTCCCATTTCCAATGTTCCAAGGGGCTTATTATTATTTAATTTAGTTGCAACATCAATAATTGATGAAAAAGATAATACTTTACCAATTTGTGGTAACCCATCTAAATAGTTATGAACATTTGTTATTGTATCAATTTTATCTTTTGTGAACCAATATTTTTCATCATCCTGCTCATTTTCATCGCCCCAATCTTCAAATTCATCATCTTCATTATTTTCATCTTTTTTAGCCTCTGGAAATTTCAATATAACCTCAAGAGGAGTTGTTCCTCCAAGCTCTTCATCAATCAATTTCATTCCTTTATAAATTTCTGTATTTTTACTAAAATAATTAATAAAGCTGTTTTCAACTTCTAATTTTGAAATTCCAAAAATACTTAGAGTAACAATGATAATTGTCATTATAAAAATAGGTATTTGATAGTCTAATGATAAATTTCCAAATAGTTTTGTTATTTTTGAACCTTCATTTTTTTGGACTATTATATTTTTAGTAGGCGCAAAACTTAACAAAGTAGGAAGAAGAGTAAATGTAATGATAAATGATGTAATTAAACCAAATGTCATCATCCAACCAAAGTCGATAATAGGTTTAATTTCACTAAAGATTAAAGATAAAAATGCAATTATGGTGGTAAGCACTGTGTAGAGTATAGGCCAAAACATTTTGCTAGTAGTAAGAGTTAAAATTTCCAAATTTGTTTTTAAAGGATTTGATTTTCTAATTTGTAGAAACCTTGTGCTCATATGGATATTCATTGCCATTGTTAAAATTAACATTAAAGCAATAAAATTAGATGAGATGACGGTGACTTTCCAGCCAAGCAAACCAAGAACTCCCATCATAATAATAACTGAAAAAAAACAGCTACTAATTGGAACTATAATCCAGATTATTTTTTTAAATACAAACCAAAGAGTTGCTATAATAAATAACAAAACTCCCAAACCAAATACTATAATATCACTTTTAATAAATGTCATCATATCATCAGCAATCATTGGAATTCCACCTAGATATATTTTTCCAATATCTTCATAACTTTTAATAACATCTCTTATTTCTAAGATGTTATTATGATTTTGTTTTTTTATTTTGTCTCGGTACTCTTCTATTTCATCCTGTGATTTATTATGGATATCCTCTAAAGGTGGATTTTTTTTTATATTTACGATTATTCCACTTGTTTTACCATCTTCACTAATTACAAAATTTCTAAAAACTGGACTATTTAAAATTTCTTTAAAACCTCTTTGTTTATTTACATCTTCATCTTTAAGAGTTTTAAAACTCTGCAAACGTTCCTGGAGTGGAGCATCTGAATTATCTAAAAGCGGAATATCTAAAAGGGTAATGACACTATGAACCCACTCTAAACTTTGAATTTTATATTTCAAACTCAGTAAATTATTAATAGACACATCAGATACCATTGCTTCACTAGGAGTGTACGTGAGTACCAAGAATTCTTTCGATCCATATCGATTAGTAATTTCTCTTAAATACTTAAGATCAGGATCTCCATCAATTAATAATGTTTCAGAAGAAGCGTCTAGTCTAAAATCTTTTGAATAATATCCAAAACTCAATAGTGTTATTAATAAGATTAAAAAGATAGATTTTGGATTTTTTAAAATTGTATTTTCATACAAATTAGCAATCATAATATCTTTTATATTGGAAATTAATTAATTTGAGTATCTTTAAATTTCGTAAATCTTTCCTCAAATTCAAGAGTTACTTTACCAATTGGTCCGTGACGTTGTTTACCAATAATAATTTCAGCTAAATGAGCAACTTCGTTCATTTTTGCCTGCCATTCAGCATGTTCCACAGTTGCTTCTCTAGGCTCTTTTCTTTGTAAATAATAACCTTCCCTGTAAACAAACATTACTACATCAGCATCTTGTTCAATAGAACCTGATTCCCTTAAATCAGCTAACTGAGGCTTATGATCATCGCGTTGTTCGACTTGTCTTGATAATTGAGATAACGCAACAACCGGAACACCAAGTTCCTTAGCTATTGCTTTTAGTCCTTGAGTTATTTGAGAAATTTCCTGAACTCTCCCATCTTTGTTAAATGTAGTTCCTTTCATTAATTGGATATAATCAACAACAATCATATCTAAACCATGTAGTCTTTTAATTCTTCTAGCTCTATTACTCATAGCTGCGATACTAATTGCTGGAGTTTCATCTATAAATAATGGAAGTTCAGAAATATTTTTTGAAGTTTCCAAAAATTGGTCAAATTGTTCGTCAGAAATCCTCCCACGCCTAATATCATTAGATCCAATACGAGCTTGTTCAGATAAAATTCTAGTTGATAATTGTTCTGATGACATTTCTAAGGAAAAAAAAGCAATAGATGATTTTTTTCCATTATCTTGAATATATTTTGCAGCATTAAAAGCAATATTAGTTGCGAGAGAAGTTTTACCCATTGAGGGTCTACCAGCAATTATAATTAAGTCAGATTGATGCAATCCACCAAGCTTATTATCTAAATCTCTTAAGCCAGTTGGAACACCCACTATTCCACCTTCATTTTTATAGGCAGCTGAAGCCATTTCAATTGTTTGCTTCATAGCATCATCAAACTTAATTAATGATGAATTGAAAGATCCTTTTTCAGCTAAATCAAATAATAGTTTTTCAGAATTTTCTATAATATTTTGACCATTAGTATCTAGATCATTTATTTTAGCAGTATCAATAGTTTGTTCTGAAATTTTAATTAATTCACGTCTTACAAACATATCATAAATTATTTTTGAATATTCAATAGCCTGCCTAACTGATGTTGAAAATTTGGTAATTTTAACTAGATATTCAGGAATATCTAAATCATCTTTTTCATTTTCAAAATAATTTTTAAGAGTTATAGGGTTTGCTAACATTCCTTTATATATCAAACTTTCAATAGCATTATAAATTTTTTGATGCATTGGATCATAAAAATTTCCATTTGATATAATTGTACTAATCTCATCAAATATTTCATTTGTAACTAAAATGGAGCCAATAACTGACTGTTCTGCTTCAATATTATTTGGAAGTTCTTTAAACTTATCTTTAATAATACTTAAGTTTTTTTCCATAAGAACAATGTATTTGAAAAAAACTTTATTAAAAATTTAAAAATATCTCTGTGGATGAAATTGTATAATTACTGAATTGTATCGGCAGACTGAACATTAACAGAAATTTCAGCATCAACTGCAGAGTGTAGAGAAACTTTTACTTTGTGTTTTCCAAGAGCTTTAATTTCTTTAACAGGTTGTATCATAGATGGTTTAATATCAATTTTATCTGTCTCTTGAATTAATTTTGAAATTTCGGTTGGTTTAACTGAGCCATACAATTCATTATTTTCAGTGCTAAGTTTTTTGACTACATATTCTTTGTTATTGATTTGTTCGGAAATTTTTTGAGCTGCAGATTTTTTATCATTATCTTTTTTAGCCAAATCAGATTTTATTTTTTCAACTTCCTTGATGTTTTCTTTAGAGGCATATAAAGCTTTTTTATTTGATATTAAATAATTTCTAGCAAAACCTCTTTTTACATCAATCACTTCACCTATTGATCCAATTCTTTTTACATTTTCTAATAATATAACTTTCATTTTATAATAATGCTAAATTTCTAGCTCTTTTTATTGATAGAGATAGTTCCCTTTGTTTCTTTTGGCTGACATTTGTAATTCTAGAAGGTAATATTTTTCCGTTTTCTGATATATATTTTTTAAGTAATTTGATGTTTTTATAATCAACTTTTGGTGCACCTTTTATTGATAAAGGACAGCTTTTCTTAAATTTATATTTATTAGGTTGAAAAATACTTAACTTTGCAAAATTACTTTGCTTATTTTTTCGGTTTCCACTTTGTCTTTTTGGCATGATTAATTAGATGTTTTCTCCTTTTTTTCGGCTTTTTCGGTCTCATCTTTTTTAGTAAAGTAATTCGTGTCTAAATCAAAGTTTTTAACTCTAACAGTTAAATATCTTAACAGTTTTTTATCAATTGCCTCATTCTTTTCTAACTCTTTAACAACTTTGCCTTTCCCTTTAATTTTAAAGTGAATGTAACTTCCTTTTTTATTTTTTCTGATTAAATAAGAAAGATTTAGAAGGCCCCAATTTTCAGTTTTTACTATTTCACCGTCATTTTTTTCAACAATTTTAGAATATTTCTCAGTAAGTTGTTTAAGTTCACTTGGCGAGGTATCTTGTCTAGCAATAATTGTATGTTCGTATAAATTCATTTAAATTCTTTAATAAAACGTGAGGATATACTATTATAAATCTTCAATTACAATAGTAAAAAAGCTAAATTTAAATAAATTTTAATATGTTTTCAGTAATTTTTCCAGGTCAGGGATCTCAATCTGTAGCAATGGGAAAAGAATTTTATGAAAATTATGATTTTGTAAGATCTTTATTTAAAGAGGCTGATGAGGTACTTAATATACCTTTGTCAAAAATAATTTTAGAGGGTCCAAAAGAAGAATTAGATTTAACAGCAAATACTCAGCCAGCAATTTTCTTAATTAGTTATTCTATCTTTCAGGTAATAAAAAAAGAATTTAATATAGATTTGAATAAGGCAAAATTTTTTGCTGGACATTCATTGGGAGAGTATTCTGCATTTGCATGTGCTGGTTATTTAGATTTTCAAGATACAATTAAAATTTTAAAGATCAGAGGAAATGCAATGCAAAATTCTGTACCTAAAGGTGAGGGTGGAATGACTGCAGTTTTGGGTGCTAAAGTTGAAGAAATTGAAAACATATTAAAAGAAAACCAAAATAATTTCTTTGTAGAAATTGCAAATGATAATTCAGATGGCCAAATTGTAATAAGTGGAAAAAATCAAGATCTAGAAAAATTAAGCTTAGTATTAAAAGAAAAAAAAATTAAAAATATTAAACTTCCTGTAAGTGCACCTTTCCATTGTAGTTTGATGAATAAAGCAACAGAGATTATGAAAGATGAGCTATCTAAACTAAAATTTAAAAAAGGTATCAATCCCTTAATCTCAAATATAACAGCAGATGAAATTTTTAGTGCTGATGAATTGAAAAATTTACTTATTAAGCAAATTGAAAATAGGGTTCGATGGAGGGAGAGTATAGTAAATATGGTCAATAAAGGCGTTAATCAATTTATAGAAATTGGTCCTGGAAAAGTCTTATCTGGTCTAGTAAAAAGAATTAATAAAGATGTCGAAATACGTTCAATTAATAATATAGAGGAAATTAAAAATATAAAAATATGAAAGATCTAGAGAATAAAAGAATCATCGTTACAGGTGCATCTGGTGGGATTGGAAATTCTATAGTTGAAAAATTAAATGAGTGTGGTGCAAATGTTCTTGCATCAGGAACAAAAAAAGAGAAACTCGATGAATTAAAAAATAAGTTTAATAAAATTAAAACATTAAGATTTGATATTTCTCAAAACGAAAAAATTGAAGAATTTATAGACAATGCTTCAAATGAGCTTGGTGGGCTTGATTGTATTGTTAATAACGCCGGTATAACACAAGATAACCTTGCAATTAGAATGAGCATAGATGAATGGAAAAAAGTAATAGATATAAATTTAACATCTACTTTTTTAATGAGTAAGTATTCTATTAAAAAGATGCTAAAAAATAAAAAAGGAAAAATTATAAATATTACATCTGTAGTAGGCCATTCTGGCAATTTGGGACAAGCAAATTATACCGCCTCTAAAGCTGGTATAGTTGCAATGTCAAAGAGTTTAGCGATAGAATATGCTAAAAAAAATATTAATGTGAATTGTATTTCCCCAGGATTTATCAAGACGGCAATGACAGATAAAATAGATGATAAATTTAAAGAAACTATAATTTCAAAGATACCTTCTGCAAGATTGGGTGAACCAGAGGATATTGCAAATGCGGTTCTTTTTTTAGCCTCAGATAATTCAAATTATATTAATGGTGAAACTATACATGTTAATGGAGGCATGTATATGGCTTGACAAACCAAGTAATTAATCTATTAACGATTTTAAAACAAAAGGATCAATATGTCAGAAGATGTTTCAAGCAAAGTAAAAAAAATAGTAGCAGATCATTTAGGAATTGATGAGGCAAAGGTAACTGAAGACTCAAGTTTTATAGATGATTTAGGTGCAGACAGTTTAGATACTGTAGAGTTAGTTATGGCTTTTGAGGAGGAATTCGGTTCAGAGATTTCTGATAGCGAAGCTGAAAAAATATTAACTGTTGGTGATGCTGTTAAATTTATTGAAGGCAAAGCAAACTAATAAAATTCTTAATGCCCACTTCAAATGATGGGATAATGGTTATTTTGTCTTCTCCATCTGGAGCTGGTAAAACGACTTTAGTTAAATTATTATCTGATCAAGGTAATTTTGACATTTCTATTTCTCATACAACTAGACAACCACGTCCAAACGAAACACCTGATAAAGATTATTTTTTTGTTTCTGACCAAGAATTTAAAAGATTAATTAAAAATGAGGAATTTTTAGAGTATGCCAAAGTATTTAATAATTTTTATGGAACTACTAGAACTCCAGTAATAAATAAACTCAATAAAGGAATAAATGTTTTATTTGATATAGACTGGCAAGGTGCTGATCAAATTAAAAATAAGAATTTAGATTTTAAATTAATTACATTTTTTATTTTGCCTCCAAGTAAAAAAATTTTATTTGAAAGATTGTCCAACAGAGATATGAAAGATAAATTGATAGTTGAGGAAAGAATGAAGCAATTTGAAAGAGATGTACTTCACTGGATAAATTATAACTACGTAGTGATTAATGACGATTTGGATGCGTGTTATAAAAAAATTCATAACTTAATCACTGCAGAAGTTACCAATGGTTCGAAAGATTATGATGTAGAATTTATAAGAAATCATGTTGAAAAACTAACCTCTTAAATTTTCATATTCCTTGGTGAGTTTATAATATGTTTCAAAATTCAGATTTTGGGGTCTTAAATTAAGATTAATTTTGAGTCTATTGGCAATTTCTAAATTTCCATTAAATAATTGATTGTATGGTTTTTTTAACATTTTTCTTCTGTGCATAAAAAATGTTCTGGTTAATTTTTCCAAATTTTTTGGATTTTTAAGTGAAAAAAAATCTAATTTAGGTTGCAATAATAAAATACTACTATCAACTTTGGGTCTTGGAGAAAAACTTAAAGGTTTTACATCACAAATTTTTTCGATATTTAATTTCCAGTTAGCTAAAATTGATAATCTTCCATAATTTTTGGTATTAAATTTAGAGATAATTCTGTCTGCGACTTCTCTTTGAAACATTAAGATAAGATAATCAAACCAGAAACTTTTATTTTTAATATTTAAAATCCATTTACAAAGAATTTCGGTAGAAATATTGTATGGCAAATTTCCAAAAACAGTTAAAATATCATTATCTAATTCATTTTCATCTAATTTTAAAATATCTTCATTAATAATTTTAATTTTAGTTTCAAAAGTTTTTGCGAGGAATTCGACTAATTGATTATCTTTTTCAATAACTATCATTTTTTTTGGATTTTTTTTTAAGATATTTAAAGTTAAATTTCCAGTACCTGGACCTATTTCTAAGATCGATTTTTCTTTTATATTTACAATGTTAATTATTTTATCAATAATTTTTTGATCAATTAAAAAATTTTGACCTAAACTTTTTTTTGCTTTAATCAATGTTTATCTAAAAAATTTAAAGCATTTATTAAACTAACTGGATTTGAGGCATTTTTATTTTGCATTTTTTCATTTGGTCCATGATCTGGCGTTACTCTCAAAAAAGGTAATCCCATAGTTATATTGATTGCATCAAATTCATAAAGGGTTTTAATAGGTCCAAGAACTTGATCATGATACATACCTAGAATAACATCAAATTGATCTCTATTGCTTTTTAAAAAAATAGTATCAGCAGAATATGGACCATATACATAAATTCCTCTTTTTTTTTGTTCACTTACTGCTTTTGCAACTATCTTATCATCCTCATTAAATCTCAAAATACTTTCACAATGAGGATTCATACCTGTTACAGCAATTCTTGGTTTGTAATTAAGATTTTTTTTAAAAAAAGCATCAATTATATCAATTTTTTCTTTAATTATTTTTTTTGTAATATTTTTATTAACTAATTTTATTGGTAGATGAGTAGTTACAGGGCAAACAGATAAGTTTTTATTATATATTAGCATCGCTGTATTTTTAGATTTAGACTTTTTTGAGATGTATTCAGTAATTCCTAAAAATTTTTTATTTAAAAAAGATTTTTTATTTATTGGTCCATTAATTAATTTATAAGAAAATTTATTTTTTATTAAATTTAAGGCTAACTCGAAAGAATTTTCTATATATTGATTTGTTAATTTCGTAGAAAATTTTTTATTTATTTTTTTACATTCTATATCAATTAAATTCAAACTATTGTTATTTAAATTATATTTTTTTAATTTATCAAATTCTAGAATATTTAATTTTTTTTTAAAATTATTTTTTTTCATTTGAGAAAGAAGAATTTTCCTACAACAAATTAAAATTAATGGCGATTTGTAAATTTTTAAATTTATTGCTTTAAAAAAAATTTCAAAAAAAATACTTTTTGGCTCACCTGAGATTAAAATTATTGGTTTAGATTTCATTAATAGAATAATTTAATTTTATTTTATCAAAAAATATTTTGGAAAATTTTTCCAACTGATTATTAGTTTCTTGAATAATTAGATTTTGAATTTCTTTTTCTCTATTAGTTATTTTCTTATTTAACTTGATGTCTTCTATCTTTAAAATCAAAAAATTATTACCTATCTTAATTAAATTTGTAATTTCGCCAACTTCTAAAATTTTTAATTCTTTTGCTACTTGTTTAGATAAACTTATTTCACTTATCCAGCCTATTTTACCTCCAAATTTCGCGCTATCGGACTCACTATAAATATTTGCGGTATTCGAAAACCCTATTTCTTGAATACTAAGTTTAATTTCTTTAGATATTTCATCTAAAGTTTTGTCCTTTTTTTTCGTAAAAATAATTTCAGATAAAAGAAACTCTTTTTCGAATTCATTTTTTAATGTGTCGACCTTATTTATTATTTCATTTTTATTTACTTTAACCTGATTTATATACTTTGAGTAAATTAGTTCGTTCCACATAAAATCAATTTTAATTTTATTCTTAATTTCATTTAAAGTGTAATTTTCTTTTAATTTTAACATTGCAACAAAATCTTCTGAAGAGTTAAAGCCCAATTTTTTGTAAAAATTATTCATATAATTATCAACCATTCGATTAGTATTTTTTTCAATTCTAAATTTTTCTATTTCTTTTTTTTTTATAATTTCTTTTATTAATGAATTTCTTGCTAAATTTAATTTTTGATTATTATTTAATTTTTTGACATTTGGATTTAATATTTCAAAATAATTACTCTCTTTAATTAAATCGTGATTTGTGATTACCTCATCATCTACACTAAGAAGTATTTTAATCTCAGCAAATAAAATATTATTAGAAAAAAAAAATGTGATCAAAAGTAAAATTATTTTTTTTCTTATCATTGCTTGATATTTGGACTTGAAAATTCAGTAAATGGTGTAATTGTCAATTTAAACAAAATACTTTCCTGTGGTTTTAAATCACCATCACTATAAAAATCTTTATTATATTCTATAGACGCAGCTAAACAGTCATTTTTATATTGGTACATTAGGTTATAGTATTCGGTTAAGTCCTTTGTTTTGTTTTTTCTTGTAGAAAATTGAAAATTATTAAATTCACCTAATGAATAAGTTGTTTTATTTGATATATATGAATTTTTATCAGATGTATTGTTTTCATTTACGTAATCAAATTCTGTAATAAAGTCATAAATATTGAATTTAGATTCGAAACTTTCATAAGCTAAATCTTTTAAATTGTTCTTTATTGAAGAATTATATTTTAAAGACAAAAAATTATTTGGTTGATATGAAATCTCATTAAATATATTAGAAGTTTTTTCATCAATTTGATTCATATTTGAAAGATCATCATTTTCTTTAAACCTAAAATTATTAGCTAACTTGAGATTAAATACTTCGCGATTTTTTGATTTATTTAGGGCTGAGTAATCTAAACCGTAAATCAAAGACAAACCACCTTCGACGCTTGAATTACCAGTAATTCTATCCATGGAATATATATTTGTAATATCTGTCTTTCTCTCTAAATTTCTCTCATTTTTAGTATGATTTGGAGCTGCTTTAATTGACAATCTTGGTTTAAGTATATTTCTATATTTATTATTTTCTTTTATCAGAGGTAAAGTAGAATTGTATTGATACATGCTTGACAGATAAAAACTCTTTTTATTTTTATAATCAGAGTTATCATTTTCACTGTTAGTATTTCTTAATAAAAATTGATGGTTATTTAAAAAACCAAATTTATTAATTTTATTATTTGAACTGAAAATTAAATCATTTATATTCTCTTTTTCGAGAACATTTGTATTGTACTGTCTTATTTCAGTATTTGATTTTAATGAGAAATTCCCATTGAAGTTATTTATATTAGCAAAATTTTTTGTTAATAAGATTTTTGGAAAAATATATTCGAACCTATCATTATTTTGTTTATTTAAATTTTCATAAATAGTTGTATTAAGGTTTATTGATAAATCATTAGAGTACAAATCTATATTTAAAGAATTTTCTAGGATTTCAACATCATTGATAATTTTACCATCTAGTTTATTTGATTTTAAATATTTATCATCAGATGTTTGTTGAATTTTAAAATCTATTTTGCTTGTTTCAAAATTTTTTATTCTAGAGTTTTTATTATATTCATAAAAAAGATGATTTTTTGATTTCCCATCTTTTTCAGTATAAGCACTAAAATCCATTATATGATTGCTGTCTAAATTTTTTTGTCTATATTCAGATTGAAACAGAAATTTGTTTTCCGCATATAGCCTTGGTTTAAAAGTGAAATCCTTATTTTCTGCCACTGCGTAAAAAAATGGTATATTTAAAAAATTGCTTGAATTCGATGAATTTTTAATTGAAGGTATTAAGAACCCAGTTTTTCTTTTGACAGTTGGATCTGGATGGAAAAATTTAGGAAAATATACGACTGGCGTGTCATAAATTTTTAATAATGCATCATTATATGATATTTCTCTTTTTTTTTTGTCATGTCTAATATTTTTTGCACTAAACACCCAAGGAGGGCAGCCCTCCCTTTTTTCACAAGTAGTAAATATACCTTTCGTAATATCTAAAATTTCGCCATCAATTTTGACACTATTTCCTTTGAATCTATATTTATTTTGGTTTGTGGTTGAGGAGTTGTTCAATTCTACCTTTATATCCTTTCCAAAAATTTTACCCGATTTAACATTTAGATATGCAATTGATGTTTTATAAATATTAGATTGATTATCTTCAGTAATTAGATTTTGAACTTTTATTAAATCTTTACTTATTTCAAAAACAAAACTATCAACAAAATGAGTGTTACCTTTATCGTCTTCTAATTTAGTAGTTTTATTTGAACTTATGATATTATTTTTTAAATCATAAAATATTTCATCATTTTTAATGATAAATTTATTATCATCTTGAAAAATTTCTAGGTTTCCATTAGCTTTTATATTTTGATTTTTTTGATCAAAAATAGCATTATCAAATTTCATTTTAATTTTTTCAGAAATAATTAGTGCTTGACCATTTCCCAAAGATTTAAGTAAATCTAAATCTTTTTGATAAATAAATTTGTCTGACTTTATTTGCAAATTTTTATCACTTGATATTGCTTCTCCCTCATATGCAATAATTTGATTTTCTTCTTTCAATATTTCTATTTTTTTACTCTTTAAATTAAATGAGTCAGACGATGCATTGCTAGAAAAATAAAAAAGTCCCAAGACTAGGAATGTAAAAAAATTATTTTTCATTAATTCTTAAAAGTCCAATAAATGAGACGGTTGTTAATAAAAAAAATGGAAATAATACAGACGAGTAAAGTGGGATTTTTCCATTAATTCCAAGAGAATTAAAAATAAAATTTATATAATAAATAATCACAGATAACATTACTCCACAAATTAAGTGAAACAAGAGAGGCTTATTTTTAGTAAAATTTAGCACTATTACAATAGATAGAATTGATAATATTCCATATAATAAAGGTGTAGTATAAAGCTTTAATAATTGAATGTTAATTTCATCAGTAGAGTAGCCAAATTTTTTAAAATCTTCCTTAAGTTCATAGAGTTTAAATAGATCAAAAGAGGCAATATTAGAAAATAAATTTTTTATTTTTTCAGAGTTAAAATTTGAAGATAATTCCATATTGCCTTGGATTTTTTCGTTAATATTATCAATCATTGTTGTGGGGTTATATATCAACCAATTATTTGTTGTAATATCAATTTTATTAGCTTGGATTGTTCTTATGAGTTCAAAATCTGAGTTAAATTCATTAATTATGTTTTCAAATAAAAAGTCGTCTTTAATAGAGTTTGATTTAATAATATATTTTTTTCCATCAATCTCATCTTTAATCCACAGTCCACTTTCAGTAACCATGGCAAGATATTTATTATCTTTAGAAAAATTATTTTTAATATCTGAATAATAAAACTTTAATTTTGAGGCAAAATTATAATATATAAAAACATTAAAAATACCTATAAGAACTGACAATAGAATAACAATCTTTATTATCTTTAAATTATCTACTCCACTTTTTTTTAATAAATCAAGCTCATCGTTCCTAAAAAAATCAAATAAAAATAATTGTGTTGATATAAACAATATAAATGGGAATGTCTCAAAAAGTGTAATCGGCACATTCAACAATGTTAGTAGGTATGGTAGAAAAAAATTTGTATTATTATCTTTAAAAAATTTAATTTCTTCAAGGATACCCATTATATAAATTAACGATAAAAAAACTAATGAGACTGTTATAAATTTTACTAAAAAATTTTTAATAATATATTTTTGATAAATCTTAAGCATTTCTAGACAGCCTCATAAAAATAATGTATCCACAAATAAAGATTAATATTGGAGTAATTAAATAAACATACATAGAATTTATTGAAACAATTGAATATCTAACCGAAACTTCAGAAAATATTTGAAGTAAAAATACAGACAAGAATATAAGATTGATCTTGGTTTTAAAATTCTTTTGATTTTTTGAAAACAACAATAAGTAACAACAAAACAAGGTTATCAACGGAATATAAATAGGTTTATAAAATCTTTTAATTAATTCTTGTTTTATCTCTTTAATTAAATTTTCAGTGCATTTGAAAGATTTAAATTTTTCATTTTCAATTTTAAAAAAACAACTTAATAAAATTTTAGTATCTATCTCTTGTATTTTTGGAGTTGTAATAGTTTTTGAACTTAAATTTTTTAAATTAAAATCTATTTGTTCAAAATTAAATATATTGACCGCAGAATCTTCAATATTTATTACTCGGCCTTTTGAAAGTCTTAAAGTTTTTTGAAACTCATTATCAATTAGTCTACCTTCATTCGCATAAATCATTTTAGTATTATTTTTGCCAACTTCTTCTAAGAAAATATCTTTAAAATTTCCATCAATTTCTTTTCGATCAATAAATATTGTTAAACCTTTTGTAATATTAATAAATTTTCCTTCTTTAATTAAAGATGTGAAAAAATTAACATTAGAATTTTTTAGATAATCTCTTGCTTTCAATTTTGATAATGGTGAAACATACGAACCTAAAATCACTTGGATTATCATTAAAATGATTGAGAATGATAACATACGATTTAAGAACTCAGTTTTACTTATGCCATAAATCCAAAAAATGGAAATTTCATTTCTTAACTCAGAATTAATTATTATATAAAAGATCGAAATAAAAAAAATGAATGGGAGTATTCTGTGAATAATTTTAGGAAAGTTTAAAACAGAATAATAAAAATAAATCTTCAGACCATGCCCATCTTCTGTGACAAAATCGAAAAAATTCACAGCCTGAATTGTCCATACAATAATACCTGTTAATACTAGGCTAACTAAAAAAAAAATTGTTAAATCTTTATAAAATTTTCTAATAATTAATTTTTTCATTGAAAATATAATTAAACTTTATATACCACTCATCTCGTATAGATTGTATTTAAAATTTATGACTGTTCAAATTAATTATAAAAATAGGGATTTGAAAAAAACCTCAAGTAATTTAGTCCTATTTGTGGGAGAAAATTTTCGCTCTAGCGGTTTAAACAAATATATTTCAAAAAATGAATTTTCTTATATATCCGATTTATTAAAAACTAGTGATTTAAAAAAAGATATTCTTTCTTTTGAAATTAACTCAAAAAAAACAATTTTTTTAGTGTCTGTTAAAAAAGATATAAAAATTTCAGATATAGAAAATTTGGGAGCTAAATTTTATAGTTTTCTTAATCAAAATAAGAACAGAGAATATGTTGTAAAATCAGACTCAATTACGACAAAGATAAATAATTTTGTAGGATATTTTTTACACGGATTAAAATTAAAATCTTATCAATTTAATATTTACAAATCAAAAAAAAATAAAAAAATAATTTCCATTAATGTTATAGGAAATAAAAATAAAATATCTAAGTCAGATCATTTAAGATTCAAAGCACTAGAAGAAGGGAGTTTTTTTGCAAGAGACCTTGTGTCAGAACCAGGAAATGTTCTTCACCCAGATGAGTATGCAAAAAGAATAAATACACTTAAAAAATTAAGATTGAAAATAAATATATATGATGAAAAAAAATTAAAAAAACTTGGAATGAATGCTTTGTTAGGTGTAGGTCAAGGAAGTATTCGCGGATCGTACCTAGTAACAATGGAGTGGAACGGTGCAAAAAATAATTCTAAACCTTTAGCTTTTGTTGGAAAAGGTGTTTGTTTTGATACTGGAGGTTACTCATTAAAACCTGCAAAGTTTATGGAAGACATGACTTATGACATGGCAGGTTCAGCAACTGTAGTTGGTTTAATGAAAAATTTAGCAATGAGAAAAGCAAAAATTAATGCAGTTGGTGTTGTTGGTCTTGTAGAGAATATGGTAAGTGGAAATGCACAAAGACCTGGTGATATTGTAAAATCTTACAGCGGACAAACAATTGAAATTCTAAATACAGATGCTGAAGGTAGATTAGTTTTAGCAGATGCTTTAACTTTTACAGAAAAAAAATACAAACCTAGATTAATTGTTGATCTTGCTACTTTGACTGGTGCTATTATAGTTTCATTAGGTTCTGAATATGCTGGTTTATTTTCAAATGATGAAAAGTTATCAAAACAACTGATAGATGCAGGTAACAAGGTAGAAGAAAAATTATGGAGAATGCCTCTACATAAAAATTTTGATAAACTTATTAATTCAAAAAATGCAGACATGCAAAATATCAATTATGTTGGTGGAGCAGGATCTACAACTGCAGCACAGTTTTTACAAAGATTTATTTTAAACAAAACACCTTGGGCACACTTGGATATAGCAGGTATGGCATTTTCAAAATATGGTGGAGCTCTAAATTCAGGTGGAGCGACCAGTTATGGTGTAAGATTATTAAATAAACTAATAGAAGATAATTATGAGTAATACAGAGCAAACACTATCAATTATCAAACCAGATGCAGTTGAAAGAAAATTGGAAAATGAAATAAAAAAAATGTTTAAAGATAAAGGGTTTTCAATTGTAAAAGAAAAGAAAATTCAAATAGAGAAATCAGAAGCAGAAAAATTTTATAAAGTTCACGAAACGAAGCCATTTTACAATGATTTATGCACATATTTGTCATCTGGCCCAATTGTTGTAATGGTTCTTGAAAAAGAAAATGCAGTGTTGGGTAACAGAGAATTAATGGGTGCAACTAATCCGGCTGATGCAGAAGAAGGTACTATAAGAAAACAATATGGAATTTCAATTGATAAAAACTCTGTTCATGGATCTGATAGTATAGATAATGCTAAATCTGAAATAGAATTTTTTTTTAAAGACTAATTAAAACTTTTTTTAAAGCTTTTGGATAAATAATATGTTCCTGCTTAAGAATTCTTTTTGCAAGTTTTTTACTGGTATCTGTTTTATAAATTCTTACTTTCTTCTGTAAAATAATTTTTCCAGAGTCTAATTTTGAATTTACAAAGTGAACAGTGCATCCAGAATATTTTTCATTGTTATTAATAGTTCTTTGATGTGTATTTAATCCCTTATATTTAGGTAATAATGATGGGTGAATATTCATTATTTTTCCTCTAAATTTTTTTAAAAAATCATTTGATAATATTCTCATAAATCCAGCTAGACAGATTAAGTCTATCTTATTTCTTTTTAATTCTATTAAAATAATTTTTTCTGCTTTTTTTCTATCTTGATAATTTATAATCTTTTTTTTAATTTTAAATTTTTTGGCATATTTAAGACCCTTAGCATTTACTTTACTAGATATAACCAATTTAATTTTATACTTTGATTTTATTTTTAAAGAATCAAAAATTAAATTTTTAAAATTGCTTCCATTACCAGAAATGAATACTGCAATATTTACTTTTTTAATTCCAGTTAATTTTGGCATTCATTTTAACTTTACTTTTACCACGAATAATTTTTCCAATTATATAAGGCTTATATCCTTTTGAAAAAAATCTATTTATTTTTTTTAAATTTTTAGAACTAATAATTAAACAAAAACCTACACCACAATTAAAAGTTCTCAACATTTCTTTGTCAGAAATATTATTTTGTTTTAACCATTTAAATATTTTTAAAGTTTTGATTTTATTTAAATAAATATCAGCACACAAACCATCTGGTATTACTCTTTTGATATTATCCGACAATCCACCACCGGTTATATTTGCACAGCCATTGAGTAGTTTTTTTTTAATTAAGTTTAGTATCTCATTCACATATATTTTTGTTGGTTTTATAAGCTCTTTTTTTAAAAAGATATTTTTTTTTATATTTATTTTTTTTTTATATAAAACATGCCTCACTAAAGAATATCCATTAGAATGAATTCCTGATGATGGAATAGCTAATATTAAGTCACCATTTTTAATTTTTCTTTTGTTTAATATTTTACTTTGATCTACGATACCAACTGCAAATCCAGCGATATCAAATTTTCCTTTTTCATATGTACCTGGCATCTCTGCTGTTTCTCCACCTACAAGTTCACAGTTGGCTATTTCACAACCATTCTTAATTCCTTTAATAATTGATCTAAGTTTGCTAAGTATAATTTTGTTCGTTGAAATGTAATCCAAGAATAAAATAGGTTTTGCACCCTGAACAATTAAATCATTAACACTCATTGCAACAAGGTCTATACCTATTGTGTCATATTTATCTAATAGATTAGCTATTTCAACCTTTGTTCCTACACCGTCAGTGCATGCAACTATTTTAGGATTTTTAACTCCTTTTGGGATATTAGAAATTGAGCCAAACCCACCTATATTATTAAACTTTTTATTGCCTTTATTTTTTGATGAAATCCTTGATATGAAATTAACAAATTTATCAGCGGTATCAATGTTGACGCCACTTTTTTTATAAGTAAAGGTTTTATTATTCATTAAGATTTTATATTAACCATGTATTATAAGAAACACTTATATATTTTTTTTTTAATTCTAGCTTTAAGTTTATCTTTTTTTTCCACAAGTAAAGCAAAAGAATTTTTTATCGATCAAATAAAAATTCAAGAAAAACTTGAAAATAATTTTAATAAAGAGAAACTGATTAATAAAGGATTTATCAAGGCCTTTGAAGAATTAATGTTTAAATTAGTGCAATCTAAAAATTTGATAAAAACACAAAATATCAAGTTAAATGAAATAAAAAGTATGGTTGAAACTTTTACAATTAAAGAGGAAAAATTTATAAATAAAACATACAATTTGAATATAGGAGTTTCGTTTAATAAAAAAAAAGTTTTTGACTACCTTGATCGTAAAAACATTTTTCCAACAGAAATAAAAGAAGAAAAATTTTTATTTATTCCAATATTTCTTGATCAGGCAAATAATGATATTTTAGTTTTTTCCAATAATCCAATTTATGACAGATGGAAATTAAAGAATGGTAAAAATTATTTGATTAAATATGTTTTACCAACGGAAGATTTAGAAGATTTAAACCTTATTAGAAAAAATTATTCAGATATAGAAAATTATAATTTTGAAAAAATTATCGAGAAATATTTTTTAGATAACTCAATAGTTAGTATATTCTTTAAAAATGCAAAAGAAATTAAAGTCTTATCAAAAATAACGATAAAGAATGAAAAAGTTATTAAAAGTACATCATTTGATGATATCAATTTTAAAAATATAGATGAAGTTGATAAATTGATTGGAGAATTGAAAGTTATTTATGAGGATTTTTGGAAAGAAAATAATTTAATTAATACATCTATAAAACTTCCTATTTTTATTCAGGTTGACAATAAAGATTATGATTTATCGTTAAAATTTGAAAAAACATTAAATAAAGTAGATCTTATAAGTAGTTTTTCTATTAATAGTTTTAATAAAGATTTTATATTTTATGAGCTGATATTTAATGGAACACCAAATAATTTTATAAATATAATGGAAGAGCAAAATTTTAATTTTGACACTCAAAATAGAATCTGGGTCTTAAGATGACTGATTTAAATCAATTAATTATAAAATTTGATCATGAAAAAAATTTTAAAGATGATGATTTCTATGTATCTAAAAGTAACAAGAATATTTTTAATCTATTAAATAATTGGCCAAAATGGGAAAAAAATTTTCTAAATGTTGTTGGAGATAAATATTCAGGAAAAACTCATCTTATAAATATTTTTATTAAAAAATTTAAAGGTATTAAATTTAATGCAAAATCCTTATCTGATGAGGACTTAGCTAAAGTAAAAGTTTATGAAAATATAATATTAGAAAACTTAAATGAAAAAATTAATGAAAAATTAATCTATAGTTTATTTAATATTATTGACATTGATAATAAGTTTATAATTGTCACTTCTGACAAACCAATTGTGGATATTAATTTTTCATTAATTGATTTAAGATCTAGAACAAAAAATTTTATAATTCAAAAAATTGAAAAACCTGATGATGATTTAATGTTTGCTTTAATCCTAAAAAATTTATCAGATCGTCAAATTTCAATTGATAAAAAACTAATAAATTTTATAATTAAAAGGATTGATAGATCGTATAGCAATATATTTAATTTCATATATAAGATTGACGAACTGAGTTTAAAAATGAGTAAACCAATTGATTTTAAGATGATTAAAGAAGTTTTAGGAGAATAATTGAGTAATAAATACCGCACACATAACTGTAGTGAATTACGTAAAGAGCATATTAACAGCAATGTTGTACTTTCAGGTTGGATAAATAAAAAAAGAGATCATGGGAACTTGCTTTTTATAGACTTAAGAGACAATTATGGAATTACTCAATGTATAATTGATAAAGAAAATTCGAATTTTAGCAAATTAGAAAAAATTCAACTAGAAACCGTAGTAAGTTTCGAGGGCCTAGTTGTTAATAGATCAAAAGAGACAATTAATAAAGAAATTAAGACTGGTGAGATTGAGGTTATTATAAAAAGTTTTAAAATCCTTGGCGCTTGTAGAGAGTTGCCATTACCTGTTTTTAGTGATCAAGAATACGCTGAGGATATTAGATTAAAATATAGGTTTCTTGATTTACGAAGAAAAAAAATTCATGAGAATATTATTTTAAGATCGAAAGTTATTTCATTTATAAGAAATGAGATGAAAAAGTTGGGTTTTTTAGAATTCCAAACTCCCATTTTGACTTCATCAAGTCCAGAGGGTGCAAGAGACTTTCTAGTTCCAAGTAGGTTAAACCCTGGAAAATTTTATGCTTTACCACAAGCCCCTCAGCAATTTAAACAACTAATCATGGTTTCAGGATTTGATAAGTATTTTCAAATTGCTCCTTGTTTTAGAGATGAAGATGCCAGAGCAGATAGAAGCCCAGGAGAATTTTATCAATTAGATTTAGAGATGTCATTTGTTGAGCAAGAAGATGTGTTTGATGTTGTAGAAAAGCTTATGGTTAATACTTTTAAAGAATTCTCAGACAAAAAATTACTCTTCGATAAATTTCCAAGAATTACTTATAAGGAAGCGATGTTAAAATATGGGTCTGATAAACCTGATCTCAGAAACCCCTTAATAATAAATGATATCACTGAAACTTTTTTGAGAGATGATGTAAAATTTGAAATTTTTAAGAAACTTGTAAACTCAGGATCCATTGTTAGATGTATCGTAACTAAAAATACTAAAGAAAAACCAAGAAGTTTTTTTGATAACATCGATAAATGGGCTAAAGAACAGGGAGCATCAGGACTTGCATATTTTACACTTGAAAAAGATAAGGTGATCTCTGCAAAAGGACCAGTTGGTAAATTTTTTTCAACTGAGTCTCTAGAGGAAATTATGAAGTTAACGGGTGCAGAAATTGGTGATAGTATATTTTTAGCCTGCTCAAAACAAAAAGAAATTGAAAAAATCACTTCTCAGGCAAGAGATAAAATTGCAAAAGACCTTGATTTGATTGATGATGAAGTCTTCGCTTTTTGTTGGGTTGTTGATTATCCGATGTTCGAAAAAGATGAGGTAACAAATAAAATTAAATTTAGTCATAATCCTTTTTCAATGCCGCAAGGTGAAATTGATAAATTAAATTTTGATAACCCACTAAATATATTGGCTTATCAATATGATATAGTTTGTAATGGTATAGAGTTATCTTCTGGAGCTATAAGAAATCATATACCTGACTTAATGTATAAACTTTTTTCTATCGCGGGATATGAAAAAAAAATTGTTGATGAAAAATTTAGCGGTATGATTAACGCACTTAGTTATGGTGCTCCCCCACATGGTGGTATTGCCCCTGGAATTGATAGAATAGTTATGTTACTTGCTAATGAAAAAAATATTAGAGAAGTAACAATGTTTCCAATGAATCAAAATGCTCAGGATCTTATGATGAATGCACCATCAGATATTAGTGAAAATCAATTAAAAGAACTCAGTATTAGCTTGAAGTCTAAAAAATAGTTATTTTTTCCCTTTTAAACTAATTTTAACATCAGATAAATCCACAAGGTTTTTTTTATAATTGTTTCTTACAAAACCTTTACTTGTTATGTCTTTAACAATCTTTAGTAACTGATTCTGATCTTCAGAATTTTGATCATCTGAGTTAGCTGTTTCAGATCCGCCTATTGAAGGAGTATGAGCCAAATCTTCTCTATTTTGGTATGAAATAGCTAATTCTCTAAAAATATAATCTAATATTGAAGTTGCGCTCAATATTCTATCGTTACCATGGACTTTACCAGATGGTTCAAATTTTGTACCAATAAAAGCACTGATATATTCATCTAACGGAACTCCGTACTGCAAACCTAATGATACCGCTATAGCAAAATTATTCATTAATGCCTTTACTAATTCTCCTTCTTTACTGGTATCAATAAAAATTTCTCCAATTTTACCGTCTTCATATTCTCCAGTATGAAGATAGACCTTATGGTCTCCAATTGTTGCTTTTTGAATGTAGCCTTTTCGTCTATCAGGCATACCAAATCTTTTTCCAGATTTTTCAGACTTATTTAAAAC
This sequence comes from uncultured Pelagibacteraceae bacterium, assembly GCA_902622805.1. Taxonomy (GTDB): domain Bacteria; phylum Pseudomonadota; class Alphaproteobacteria; order Pelagibacterales; family Pelagibacteraceae; genus Pelagibacter. The sequence continues at coordinate 30,560 of CACNRG010000009.1, forward strand.
TTGATTAACTGATTTTTCAATATTTTGTTTTTCAACTTCTTGATTTGAGGGGACTAAATCAATTTTTTTATCAATAATCTTATTATTATTAGGATCTAAATTTTTTGTTTTTCTATTATCAAGTTTTACATCTAAAACTTCAAACTTTCCATCATCTCTTTTCTCAAGATTTTTAAGCTCCGTCTCATTTATTTCATCAAGATAATGATTAACCTTAAATGTACATGTGTAGTAAGTTTCAACTAAGTATTTTGCCATTTTACCCCAAATTTTTTAAATTTATTTTGATTAAAGAATCAATTTATTTATATACAAAACCAAATTTTAGTCTAATTTTATTTATACAATTAATAATTGAATATAATGTAAAAAGTATGTTGACATTTTTTAAAAAAATTTTCACCTGGTGGAATAAAGATACCTTTGGAACAAGATTAAAAACGATCTTATTTGGAAAATATGTTGGATCAGACTCTTTTGGAAATAAATATTACGAGAGTAAAAGTGGTAAAAGGTGGGTAATTTACTCAGGTGAGATTGATGCATCAAAAATACCTGTTGAGTGGTATTCTTGGATGCACTTTACACCAAACAGAATTGAAAAAAAACATACGCTAGATAAACATGATTGGCAAAAGCCGCACCAATCTAATCCAACTGGTACTGAAAACGCATATTACCCTAATCATAATAAAGAAAATGTTATTAATAAAAAATATAAAAGTTGGAAATCTGAATAAAATTTTAATTTACATTATTATCTATACTTTTTTTACTCAAATATCTTTTTCACAATCTACGGATAATTTTATTGGTAATAAAACTGATATAAAAATTTTAGATAAAATTAGTTCGAAAAATGAGTTGGTCAATTTAAAAAATGGTGAAGAAACTGTTTATAAAGATTTAGCTATTCGAGTTATGAAATGTACAAATTCAGAATTAGATGACAATCCTGAGATAAAAGCTTACATACAAGTTCGAGATTTAACAAAAACTGATAATGACAAAGTTTTTGTTTTTAATGGATGGATGTTTTCATCAAGTCCATCTATAGCACCTTTCGATCATCCTGTTTATGATATTTGGTTAGTAGACTGTTATTAAATTATTTTTTCATTATCAAGCCAACCAACATTGAAATCGGATTCAATAAATTTTTTGTGGTTCAATAATTTCTTATGTAATGGAATTGTAGTAATTATTCCCTCGATAACAAACTCCTCAAGAGACCTATTCATTCTTTGTATGGCTTCTTTTCTATTTCTGCCATGACATATCAATTTACACACCATACTGTCATAATATGGTGTTACTTTATATCCTTGGAATATTGCTCCATCTACCCTAGTTCTAAAACCGGATGGTTGATGACACATTTCTATAATCCCAGGAGAAGGTTGAAAGTTTTTACTAGCATCCTCAGCGTTAATTCTACATTCTATTGCATGACCTCTTGGCACTATGTCACTTTGTTTAAGTCCAGTTTCTCCTGAAAAAGCAATCCAAATTTGCTCCTTGATAATATCAATTCCAGTAACCATCTCTGTAACTGGATGTTCTACTTGCACTCTAGTATTCATTTCTAAAAAATAAAATTTTCCATCTTCATAAATAAATTCCACTGTACCAGCACCTTCATAGCCAATTTTGCTAACCATTTTTACAGTTCTTTCAAAAAGATCTTTTCGAATTTCATCATTTAAGACTGGACTTGGTGTTTCTTCTATTAGTTTTTGATGTCTTCTTTGAACAGAGCAATCTCTTTCATGCAGATGAACAACATTATTTTTTCCAGCTAGGATTTGAACTTCAATATGTCTTGGGTTTTGGAAAAATTTTTCTAGATAAATCTCATCATTTCCAAAATATTTTTTTGCCTCAGATTTTGCAGTGGAAAATAATGTCTCAAACTCTTCCTCTTTATAAACAATTTTCATTCCCTTACCACCACCCCCGGCAGATGCTTTGATTAAAACTGGAAAACCAATTTTCTTGCAAAGTTCCTTCGCCTCATTAATATCTTTAATCCCACCCTCAGATCCTTCAATGACTGGTAAACCATTTTCTTTAGCAATTTTTTTGGCTTGAATTTTATCTCCCATCATTTCTATTAACTTTGAAGAGGCACCAATAAATTTAATATTGTTTTCTTCCAAAACTTTGGCAAATTTTGCATTTTCAGATAAAAAACCATATCCTGGATGAACTGCTTCAGCATTTGTTATTTCGATCGCTGACAAAAGTGCTGGAATATTCAAATAACTATTTACTGGTTGATGAGGGCCAATACAAACACTTTCATCTGCAAGTCTGACATGCATACTATCTCTATCTACATCAGAGTGAACAGCAACCGTTGAAATTCCCCATTCTTTACAGGCTCTGATTATTCTTACTGCAATTTCTCCACGGTTTGCAATTAAGATTTTTTTAAACATTACTCTAGAATGATTAAATTTTGCCCAAACTCAACAGCTTGACCATCATCTACACAAATTTCTTTAACAATACCGTCTGCCGTAGAGGGCACATGGTTCATTGTTTTCATTGCCTCAACAATCATAATGGTATCACCTTTTTTAATTTTTTTACCGACCTCTACAAATTTTTTAGCACCAGGTTCAGGTGCATGGTAAGCTGTGCCTATAATTGGAGATGTAACTGCAGTTCCTGAAATTTTTTTTGATATTGTCTCTGGAGTTAGTTGTTTGGGAGAAGTTAATGTAGATGTATTCTGATTTTGATTAGAAGAAGGTATGCTCGATTTTGATACTTTTATTTTAGTGTCTTTTTCTGTATATTCTATTTCAGTAAGATTAAACTCTTTTAAATAATCAGTTAACTCTTTAATAATCTTTTTATCAATTTTCATTTTTAAGCATCTTCTCCAAAGAAATTATGGCTAAAATATAACCATCAGCACCTAAACCGAATATTCCTCCAGAAACAACGTCACTAATTAGCGATTTATGTCTAAATTCTTCTCTTTTATATATATTTGATATGTGTAGTTCAATAATGGGTTTTTTAAAGATATCTAGAGCATCTCTGATTGAAACCGAAGTATGTGTATAGCCTGCAGCATTTATAATTATCCCATCAAAATTTTTTCTAGCTTCTTGAATTTTATTAACAATTTCACCTTCTATATTTGATTGAAAAAACTCAATATTAATTTTTAATTCAGCAGCTTTTTCAAGACATTTTTCTTTTATATCATCAAATGAAATAGATCCATATTGTGATTGTTCTCTTTCACCTAATAGATTAATATTAGGACCATTAATAATAATTATTTTATTATTCATCCACCACTTATATACGATGAAAAAAATAAAAAAAATAAAAATCAAAGTTAATGGAAAAATTATAACTATTATTGATAAATTAACGTTAGCTGAATTGATAAAAGATCATAAAATACCTTTAAAGAAAGTTGCAATCGAATTAAATAAGGAAATAGTAAATAAAAAAGGAATTAATAAAATAAAATTCAAAAATAAAGATGTTGTTGAAATTGTTCATTTCATAGGAGGAGGATAATATTTTGAGTGATAAATTGGTAGTTGCAAAAAAAAAATTTGACTCAAGGCTTATAGTTGGCACTGGAAAATATAGAAATATGTCTGAATGTGCTAAAGCGATAAAACTCTCTGGTGCAGATATAGTTACGGTGGCTGTAAGAAGAGTAAATATATCTGATAAGAATAAACCTTTATTGATGGACTATATTGATCCAAAAAAAATTACATATTTACCAAATACTGCTGGTTGTTTTACCTCCAAGGACGCTCTTAGAACTTTGAGACTAGCAAGGGAAATTGGTGGCTGGAAACTTGTTAAACTTGAAGTTTTAGGTGATAAAAAAAATCTTTTTCCAGATATGATTGAAACTTTAAAATCTACTGAAGTTTTGTCTAAAGAAGGCTTTAAAGTAATGGTTTATTGTAATGATGACCCATTAATGGCAAAACGTTTAGAAAATGTTGGAGCTTCAGCAATCATGCCTTTAGCTGCACCAATTGGATCCGGTTTAGGTATCATTAATAAAATAAATATTCAAATTATGAGAAATCAAACAAAATTACCTTTAATAATCGACGCTGGACTTGGTCAAGCCTCTGATGCAACTATAGCAATGGAATTGGGATGTGATGGAGTATTAGTAAATACAGCGATAGCTAAAGCAAAAAAACCTTTCGAAATGGCCAAAGCATTTAAAAATGCAGTAATTGCAGGAAGACAATCATATCTTTCAGGAAGAATTGATAAAACTTTAATGGGGAACCCATCTTCACCCTCAAAAGGAATTATTTAGTTTTTTTATAAAATTTTTTTTTATAATTTTTTTTTTTACTAAATTTTTTCTTCTCTTTTATATCATAAATCTTAAGCTCAGCTTTTTGTTGAACTAAACTTTTAAGTTTTTCATAGTGCTCAACTAATTCTATTGTTTTATTAGATTTATTCTTAAGATTGATTATATATTCAGGAATAATTAAAGTATTATCTGTGAAAATATCAATTTTCATTTTATTTTTTTTTTCAAAATAAGTGAGATTTTCAACAAAATTTTCTTTCAAAAAATCAGAAATTTTTTTACATACTTTTAATTCTACAAATTTAGCTTTATTTAATACTGATTTTAATTCTACAATTTTTAGTAATTTTTGAGCAAAAGACTCATCTGTTAATTCAACTTTCCATTTTACTGCACTTTCTCGAAGTCTTTGTCTGGACATCTCAAGTAAACCAAAATTGCTTATTCTTCCAATTTGAATTCTTGCTCTGTCTAATCTACATTTTTCTTTTAATCTTCTTTCAACCATCCTTCTGTTTCCATAGCTTAGCATATCAATAAAATCTATAATAATTAGTCCTGAAAGATCTCTTATTTTTATTTGTCTAGCTATTTCCTCTGCAGCCTCAAGGTTGGTATCGAGCGCAGTATTCTCAACATTTTTCTGTTTTATTGAGCTACCTGAATTTATATCTATAGACACAAGAGCCTCTGTTGGATTGATAACTAAATAACCACCTGAGTTTAATTTAATTTCTGAGTCGAAAATTTGATTCAATTTTTGTTCAATATTTTCCTCAATGAATAGTGGAATTTTACCTCTATATTTTTTTATTTTTTTAACATGTGAAGGCATCATCATTTTCATAAAGTTTTGAGCTTTTTTATATCCCTCATTTCCTTCTATAATTATATTTTTTGTATTTTCATCATACATATCTCTTAAAGTTCTTTTAATTATCTCACTTTCTTGATGAATTAAAACAGGTGCGATGGAATTAATTGCGTTATCTTTAATTTGATTCCAAGTATTTTTTAAACTTTCAAGATCTTGATCTATTTCATTTTTAGTTTTGTTACTTCCAGCAGTTCTTACAATTAGACCCATCTCTTTTGGTATTTCAATTTCATTTAGTATAGATCTAATCTTTTTTCTATCTGCTGGATTAAAAATTTTTCTTGAAATTCCTCCACCTTTGGGAGTGTTAGGCATCAAAACAATATATTTACCTGCAATCGATATAAATGTGCTTAGGGCGGCACCTTTTTGACCTCTTTCATCTTTTATAACCTGAACAAGAATTACTTGATTAGGTTTAATTACTTCTTGAATTTTATATCTTTTGAACTTAAGTTTTTTTAAATTTAAGTTATAATTTTCAGTTAAGTCTGTTTTTTCATTAACTGCTGTAAAATCATTTTCTTGTTTATCCTCGACTTCTTTTTTAGCTTCTAGAGGATCATCAATTTCTAATTTTCCTTCAGCTAAATTTTTTTCTTCTTTTGCCTCAACTTCTTTGGATAGTTCCTCCCTTGCTTGTTCTTCTTGTTGTTTAATTATTTCTAAATCACTTTTGGGTATTTGATAATAATCTGACTGAATATCATTAAAGGATAAAAAACCATGCCTGTCTCTTCCAAAGTCTACAAAAGCTGCTTGAAGTGAAGGCTCTATTCTACTTACTTTTCCTAAGTAAATATTATTTTTGATAAGTGTATTCTTTAAACCTTCGTACTCGTAGTCTTCAATGTTACTTTCTGATTTAAGAACAACTCTAGTTTCATTAGGATGCGAAGCATCGATATATAAATTTTTTTCCATATTATTTGATTAAATTGACTCATTATTTTCTAATTTTTATTATAAATTTTGTTTGTTAATAATGCCTTATCTTTAACAAATTCCATTATATAATGGAATTAAAATGACAAATATTATTAAAAATATATTAATTATTAGCATAAGTTTATTTTTACTTTTGTCAGTAACTATTTTGATAGTTTTATGGACTTTTTCAAATACCATTCCTGATTATGGGTTCTTAAAAAATTACAAACCACCTGTTTCAAGCAAAATGTACTCAGGAGAGGGTGATTTAGTTGCAGATTTTTCTAAAGAAAAGCGAATTTTTATACCTTATGAAGCGATTCCTAAAAATGTAATAAATTCTTTTTTATCTGCAGAGGATAAAAATTTCTTTTCACACCCTGGGGTTGATGCAAAAGGTTTAGTGAGAGCTGTTATCAATAACATTGATAATATTTTGAATTCAAAAAGATTAGAGGGAGCATCAACAATTACACAGCAGGTGGCTAAAAATTTTTTACTTACTAACGAAGTCAGTATTAATAGAAAAATTAAAGAAGCAATTTTAGCTTTTAGAATTGAGAGAGCTTTGTCTAAAGAAAGAATTTTGGAGCTTTATCTTAATCAAATTTATCTAGGAAGCGGAGCTTATGGGGTAGCAGCTGCTAGTTTAGAATATTTTGATAAATCGATTAAAGAGTTAAATTATAATGAGGCAGCTTTATTAGCTGCATTGCCAAAGGCACCAAGCAAATACAATCCCTTTAGGAATAAGGAACTTGCTAAATTTAGAAGAAATTTAGTCTTAAATAATTTGTATGAAAATAATTTTATTAATGAAAAAAAATACTTAGAAATTAAAGATAAGCCAATAGAGTTAAAAAAAATTAAAAAAGTTTTTTTTGAGGACTCTCAATATTACATAGAGGATGTGAGAAAAAATATAATTGATCAATTAACTTATGAAAAAGTATATAATCAAGGATATAATATTAATACTCCAATTAACTTAGAATTACAAAAAATAGTGACACAATCTTTAAGAAATGGATTGATTGCTTATGATAAAAGAAAAGGATGGAGAGGACCAATACAAAATATAAATTACACAGATAAATGGTCAGAGAAAATTGAAAAAAGTTTAAAATTAGAAAAATCTATCGGTTGGCAAATTGCGATAGTTAAAAAAGTAAATCAATTTAATGCAATAATTGAAACAGAAAAAAATCTAAATGGAATAATTGAATATAAGGATATTTCTTGGACAAAACAAGATTTTAAGGATTTATTGAAAATTGGTGATGTTATATATGTAAAAAAAATTGATAAAAATTTTTTTAGTTTAGAACAACTCCCAAAAATTAATGGAGGAGCTGTAGTAATTGATCCTTATACAGGAAGAGTGCTTGCTTTAAGTGGTGGTTTTAGTTTTAAAAATAGTGAATTTAACAGGGCATCTCAAGCTTTGCGACAACCAGGTTCAGCTTTTAAACCTTTTGTTTATGCATTAGCATTAGAAAATCAGTACACACCATCTTCATTAGTTCTTGATGCCCCTCTTGTTTTAGATCAAGGAGTAGATTTAAAGAAATGGAAACCAGAAAATTATGGTAAAAAATTTTATGGTCCATCAACGTTAAGAAATGGTTTAGAAAAATCAAGAAATTTAATGACAGTAAGAATAGCACGAAATTTGGGTATAGATAAGATTGCAAACTTTTCAAAACAAATGGGGATTTATAAAGACCCTGAGGAACTTTTATCAATTTCACTTGGTTCAGCCGAAACAACTTTGCTGAGTCTTACTTCTGCTTATTGTTCTTTTGTAAATGGAGGTAAACTTATAAAACCTATTTTAATAGATAGAATTCAAGACGGAAAAGGAAATACAATAATTAATAATGAAAATAGAAAGTGTATAAATTGTGATCAGATTTCTTTCACTAGCAAAGAATTTCCTAAAATAAAGGATAATTACCAACAAGTTCTATCAGCCCAGACCTCCTATCAGATAACATCTTTACTACAAGGTGTTGTTGAAAGAGGGACAGGAAAAAAATTAAAGAAGCTTGGATTAAATTTAGCTGGAAAAACTGGAACTACAAATGACAATACCGATGCTTGGTTTATAGGTTTTACCTCAAATTTAGTAGTAGGTGTTTATGTTGGAATGGATAATCCAAAACCACTTGGAAAATTTGAAACAGGATCCAAGGCAGCTCTACCCATATTTGAAGAATTTGTAAAAAAAGCAATTAAAAAATCAGATGCTAGACCATTTAAAGTTCCAAAAGATATTACATTAATGGTAATTGATCCAAATACTGGTAATAAGGCTAAGTTTAGTTCAAAAAATACAATTATTGAATCATATAAAAGTAAAAATATATCTAATGGAAAAATTTTATACTCAAATAATAATAGATTAGATACAAATAATATATTAAAGTTTTACTAATGAATGATAAATATATTAACTTTAAAAAAGAGATAGATAAGATTAATTATAGAGTAAAGGAGTATCTTTGAAAAAAATGATATTCATTCTAGGCTAGATAATAATAACAAAAAAATGCTTGAAGAAGGCTTCTGGCAAGACAAAGTTAAATCTCAGAAAATTATAAAAGAAAAAAAATTATTTGAAGATTTGATTAATTCTCACAACTATTCAGTAAATCAAATTAAAGATCTTGATGATTTATATAAATTAGCAATCGAAGAAAATAACATTGATATTCAAAATGAGGTTAATCAAAATATTTTAGAGCTTAGAACACTTGCTAAACAAAATGAAATAAAATGTTTTTTGTCTAATGAAGCAGATTACTTAGATGCATATATTGAAATACATGCAGGAGCAGGAGGAACCGAAAGTCAAGATTGGGCAGATATGTTAAGAAGAATGTATCTTAAATGGTCAGATAGTAGAAATTTTAAATATCAAATAGTAAGTGAACACAAAGGTGATGAAGCTGGAATTAAATCTACAACATTAAAAATCGAGGGAGATTATAGTTTTGGTTGGTTAAAAAATGAGTCTGGTATTCATAGATTGGTAAGAATTTCTCCATTTGACTCAGGAGCCAGACGACATACAAGTTTTGCAAGTATATGGGTTTATCCAGTAGTAGATGAGAACATAAACATAGAAATTTTAGAAAAAGATTTGCGTATTGATACCTATCGATCAAGTGGTGCAGGAGGACAACATGTTAATACAACTGATAGTGCGGTTCGAATAACACATATTCCTTCAAAGATTGTTGTACAGTGCCAAAATGAGAGATCACAACATAAAAATAAAGAAACTTGTATTAATATGTTGAAGGCAAGATTATATGATTTTGAAATGAAAAAAAAAGAAGTGAAAAACCAAAGCGCTGAAGCATCAAAATCTGAAATAGGATGGGGTCATCAAATAAGATCTTATGTTTTACAACCCTATAGGTTAGTAAAAGATAATAGAACTAATCATGAAAGTACAAGCCCAGATAAAGTTTTAGACGGCCAGATTGATGAATTTTTAGAAAAATCATTATATCAAATAAAATGAAGAAAATAATTTTTAGAATAATTATTAGTTTAATATTAATAATTTTAGTCTCAGTAATATATTTAAGTACTATCGGTATAAAAACTGAAAAATTTAATGATCTAATAGTTCTAAAGATTAAAGAAATTGATTCAAATTTAAGTCTTAAAATAAATAAAGTAAGCGTAAAATTAGACCCATTTTCTTTTGTAATAGATCTAAAGACTTTAGGAACAGATTTAATTTATAAAAATAAAACTATTGAACTTGAAAATATAAAATCTCAGATTTCACTAAAATCTGTAATCAATAATCAATTTGCCTTATCTGAAATTATGATTTCAACAAAATCTATACCTATCAGAAGTTTAATAAGCTTAATAAGGACAATAAAAAATGATCCAAAACTGTTAATGGCCGAACAATTTATAAAAAATGGTTACATTATTACCGATTTAAGTTTTGAATTTAACAAAGATGGAAGTATAAAAAAAAATTTTCAAATTAATGGATTAGTTAACAACATACAATTGTCTTTAATTAAAAATGAAATTACAAAATTAAATTTTATTTTTCAAATTACAGACAAAGATTTAAATTTTGAAAATATTGAATTTTTAATTAATAGTAAAAGTATAAGAATTCCAAAATTAAAAGCAAAAAAACAAAAAAGTAATTTTTTTGTTAATGGAAAAATTAATAATGAAGATTTAAACTTTGATAAAAGTGAAATTACTAAATTAATTGATAACGAATTTTTAAAGACTAATTTAAAAAATGTAACATTTAATTCAGAGTCGAATTTCACTTTTAATATTGACCAAAAATTTAAAATAAAAGACTTAGATATTCAGTCGCTAATTAATGTTGAAAAATTAGAAATTAATAATTTTTTAGGACAAAATTCTTTTTTACCT
>CACNRG010000010.1 GCA_902622805.1 uncultured Pelagibacteraceae bacterium
GCAAAAAGCTAGAATCTCAAGAAACCCAAAAACTGGTGAAAAAGTTCACACCCCTGAAAAGAAAACAATTCACTTTAAAATGTCAAAAGACTTGTTTAAAAAATTAAACAATGAAGAAGAATAAAATATTTATAGCTTGTGACAGTACAAATATTTCAAGAATTAAAGAGATAATAAAAAAATCAAAAACTTCTAAATTAAAAATAGGTTATAAGTTTGGGTTAGAATTTTTAAATTCAAAAAATGGTAGAAAGTTTGTCTCAAAATTAAAAAATCAAATAACTTTTGGAGATTACAAGTTTTCAGATATACCAAATACCTGTTCATCTGCTATAAAGGCAATTAAAGATCTTAATTTTAATTATTGCACTATGCATATTAGTTCAGGATTAGAGGCATTAAAAGCAGCAAAGCAAGCTTCTGGTAGAACTAAATTAGTAGGAGTTACAATTCTAACATCTTTAGATAATAAAGCTCTGAAAGAAATTGGTTTTAATAAAGATGTTAAAAAGTTGGTTTATCATCAAGCTGGGTTGGCAAATAAAGCAAAACTAGATGCCATTGTTTGTAGTGCAAAAGAAGTGCAAATAGTTAGAAAAGTATTCAGGAAAGAAATTATAACTCCTGGAATAAGATTTAATTCGAAATTAAATGACCAAAAAAGAGTCTTAACTCCTAAACAGGCATATGAAAATGGAAGTGATTGGTTAGTTATAGGAAGACCAATCACCAAAGGTAACATTAAAAAAAATATTCAAACATTAATCAATCATTTAAACTAATGAAAGGTTGTAAGATTTGCGGGATCTCAGATCTTGATACTCTTAATTATATAATTAACCATCAATATCCACCACAATTTATTGGATTTATTTGCAATTATAAAAAAAGCTCAAGGTATGTTGAGGCAAAAAAATTAAATGAACTTTTAACTTTAGATAAAAAAAAATCTAATTTTGTAGCAGTACTGGTTAAACCTGATGAAGAAATTTTAGACAAAATTAAAAATCTCCCCTTTGATTATTACCAAATATATGACTGTTCACCTGAAGAAATCAAAAAAATTAAAGAAAGATATAATAAGAAGATTATTACTGCTTTAACTGTAATAGAAGAAAGTGATGTTCAAAAATATCATTTGTATTCTGAGGTAACTGACATTTACCTATTTGATAGTAAAGGCTATGAAAAAAGTATGGCTTTTGATCATGAACTTATTAAAAAAATAAAGATTAACAAACCATTAATGATAGCGGGCGACATACAAATAAATGATCATCTTGAAAATTATAAAAAAATAGCAGATATTATAGATATATCTGGGGGTCTAGAGACTTCTGGGGTAAAAGATAAATCCAAAATAGATATATTTTTAAATAAGATAAAACAGGTATACAATGAAGCTTAAAAGAGGAATTCCATTAATTGATCAGCATGATCAGAATGGCTTTTGGGGTGGTAAATTTGGAGGAAGTTTTATTCCTGAGACTTTAAAAAAACCTGTAGAGGATTTAACAAATGAATTTAAAAAACTAAGAAAAGATAAAAAATTTCTTAAAAAAAGGGATTTTTATTTCAAAAATTATATTGGAGCTCCTACCTCATTTGTAAAACTTGATAATTTAACAAAAAAACTGGGCGGTGCCCAAATTTGGGCAAAAGTTGTATCTGAAGCAAATGGAGGTGCGCACAAAATATATAATGCAACCGTTCATGCTCTTATTTGTAAGGCAATGGGTAAAAAATATATAGTTGGAGACACTGGAGCTGGTTATGCGGGAAAAATGTTAAGTATGGCAGCTAAAAAATTTGACCTAAAATGTAAAATATTTATGGGTGCAAAGGATATTAAAAGACAAAAACCTAATTGTGATTCAATGAGAAAAAATGGGGCTGAAATAGTTCCTGTTTACTCTGGAAGTCAAACGTTAGTTGATGCTGTAAGTGAATGTATGAGATATTGGGTATCAAATTGTGATAACACTCATATGTGTGTTGGAAGCACTGTTGGTCCAAATATATTTGTTAAAATTTGTGGCTGGAGTACAGCACAAATTTCAAGAGAATTAAAGATGCAATTAAAATCAAAATTTAAAAAAATACCAAATAAAATAAAATTAATTAATTGTGTCGGTGGTGGAAGTTCGGCATATGGATTTTGGAGTGAGTTCATTGACTACGATAAAAAAAATATTGAATTAATCGGTGTTGAAGCTGGTGGTCCTAAAAAGTCAAAACTTCATGCAGCTCCACTAAGCCGTAAAGCTAAAATTGGAATATTGCATGGAGCTGCTTCTTATGTATGTCAAAATAGAGAAGGGCAAATAAATGAGACAAAGTCAATAAGCGCTGGACTAGACTATCCTGGTGTAAGTCCTATACACTGTTTTTTAAAAGATACTAAAAGAGCAAGATATACTTATGCAACAGATGAAGAAGCATTGAATGCTTATCAAATTGTTACCAAATATGAAAATTTAAATCCTAGCTTAGAACCAAGTCACGCATTTGCTGAAGCAATCAAAATTGCACCCAAATTAAGCAAAGATACAATTATAATTGTAAATTCATGTGGTGATGCAAAAAAAGATAGAGATATTTTAAGAGAAAGATTAGGTATAAAAAATGAGTTCTTTAATTAACAAAGCATTTCAAAATGCTAAGAGCGAAAATAGACCAGCATTGCTCACTTACATTGTAGCTGGTGACAATACTAAAAAAAAATCCTTAGAAATATTAAAATCAATTTCTAATCATGCTGACATTTGTGAATTAGGATTTCCACACAATACACCCATTGCAGATGGTGGTCAGATACAAACTAGTGCTTATCGTGCCATTAAAAATGGTATAAAAATAAATGATGTATTTTCAATAGTGAAAAATTTTAAAAAAATAAAAAAAAATAAGCCTATTATCCTAATGGGTTACTACAATATGGTTTTTCAATACAATGAAAATAAATTTTTAAAGAAATGTAAAAAATCAAATGTTGATGGATTAATTATCGTGGATTTGCCTTATCCTGAAAATAAAAGATTTGCTAATAAATGTATAAAAAAAGGAATTAATTTTATTCAATTAATTTCCCCTACTACATCTAAAATAAGGCAAAAAAAAATAATTAGAGATTCTCATGATATGATTTATTATATAAGTATGCTTTCAACCACAGGGGGCAAATTAAAAATTTCTTCTAAAAAAATATTGGAAAGATATAGTAAAATTAAAAAACAAGATAAATCTAAGAATGTTGTAATTGGATTTGGAATTACTGAAAAAACAATAAAATCACTCAAAAAAGCTGATGGTTTAGTTGTTGGAAGTGAAATTTGCAAAGAAATAACTAATTCTATTAACAGAGGACAAAATGCTGTCACAAATGTTACTAGTATTGTCAAAAAACTTAAAAATAAAATTAAATGAATTGGATTACGAAAATAATTAAAGCAGGTGAAAAAATCAAAACTGCTATTCACAAAAGAGCATCGAAAGAAGAAATAGCAAAAAGCGATTGGACTTCATGCTGCAAAGGTCCAATTTTAAAAAAAGATATGGAAAAAAATTTATGGGTTTGTCCAGATTGTAATAAACATCATAGGATTAAACCTCATCAAAGATTTGATGTGCTTTTTGGAAAAGATAATTATGAAATTTTTAAAACACCAATTCCTAAAGATGACCCTTTGATATGGACTGACTCAAAATCTTATAAAGAAAGATTGAAAAGTGCTCGAAAAAGAACAGGTCTTGATTGTGGGATGATGGTTGTGTGCGGAAATATTAACAATATTAAAGTGACTGCAGTTGCATCTGACTTTGATTTTCTGGGTGCTTCTATGGCCTCCGCAGAAGGTGAAGCTTTTTTATATGGAATTCAACATGCAATTGAAAATCAAACTCCTTTTATTTGCGTAAGTGCTGGTGGAGGAATGAGGATGATGGAAAGCTTAATATCATTGTCTCAAATGACAAGAACAACATTAGCTATTAATGAGTTAAAAAATAATAATCTTCCATATCTTGTATTGATAACTGATCCAACTGCTGGGGGGATTACAGCTTCATATGCAATGTTAGGTGATTTTCATATTGCTGAACCTGGATCGTTAATTGCATTTGCTGGAAAAAGAGTAATTCAAGGAACGGTAAAAGAAGAATTACCTGAAAATTTTCAAACAAGTGAATATGTTCAAAAAACAGGATTTGTAGACTTAATTGTCGAGAGAAAAGATTTAGCAGAAAAAATAGGAACTTTATTATCGATATTGTTAAATAAAAATTCTGCTATAAGCACTGAAGAAAATGAAACTTCAGAAGATAGTCAATCGCTTACAAAAGCTGCATCCTAAAGAGATTGATCTTAGCTTAGATCGAATATTAAATCTTTGTAGAAAATTAGATAATCCTCAAAATAAAATCAAAGCAATTTCTGTAGTTGGCACAAATGGAAAATATTCCACAATTCAAGCAATGTATGCAATCTTAAAAGAAGCTAAAATAAATTGTAATATTTATACCAGTCCACATATAAAAAAAATTAATGAAAGATTTGTATTTAATAATAAGGAGCTTACTGATAATGAATTGTCAGATCTGTTAAAAAAAGTTGAAATAGTTAATGATAATAAAGCAATTACATTTTTTGAAATTTTAACAGCAGCTTATTTTTACAAAGCCGCTGAATATCCTGAAAACATTAATTTAATTGAGACTGGATTGTTTCATAGATTTGATGCAACTAATATTTTAAATCAAAACCTAGCAAGTGTAGTAACATCTATTGGTTTAGATCATCTAGATTGGCTTCCAAAAAATGAGCGAACTATTGAAAAAATTATTTTTGAGAAAACGTCTGATTTATTAAATTCTAATATCATTGTTGCAAAACAGAGTGAGGAAATTTCAAAACATATTAAAGAAAAAATAAAAGATAATAAATCTAGTAAATTTTTTTTTAATGAAGATTATAATTTTTCTTCGGATGAAAAAAATTTTTTTCATTATGAAGATAAATTTGGTCGAATGAAACTACCAATGCCTAATGTTAATGGAAAATTTCAACTTGAAAACATTTCAACTGCTATAGCCACTTTAAAGATTGTAAAACAAATTAAAGTTAATGATCATCATATAAAATCAGGAATAACTAAAATTCATAATATTGCAAGATTACAGGAAATTACTGAAGGAAAATTAAAAAATTTAGTCAAAGGTAATAGGCTATTAGTTGATGGATCTCATAATCCTTTGGGTGCAAAAGTTTTAAATGATTATTTAGAAAGTTTAAATTGTGAAAAGCATGTTATTGTTGGGATGATGGCTAATAAAAATCATCAAGAATATATGAGTTATTTTAAGAATATAAAAAGTTTGACTATAATAGATATTCCAAACCAGTCTAACTCAATTAAAGGAAAAGATTTAAAAAACAAACTGAATAATCACACAAATATTCAATATAAAGAAAATATTTTTGAAGCAATAAAATCAATTCCCGTTAATAAAAACGATTTAATTTTAATAACAGGTTCTTTGTACCTAGCTGGTGAAGTATTAAATCTAAATTAAATATTATTTTCTAAAAACTCTTTCATTTGGCTTTCAGGAACACCACCAACTTTTCTATCTACTTCAACACCTTTTTTATAGACAATAACAGTAGGTACTCCTCTAATGCCCGCGGCACTCCCGGTATTAATTCCACCATCCTCTATATCTGCATAATAAAAACCAGCTTTGTCTTTGTATTCATCTGATAATTTATCCATTACAGGTTTTAGAGCCTTGCAAGGACCACACCACGCAGCAGAAAATTGAATAACTGAAATTTCCTCATTTTTGATTTTGTTTTCAAAATCTTCATCTTTAAAATCTATAAGCATAGAGTGGATATAATTGATTCAGATTAATATTCAATGATCAAAAACAATCTTTTTTAGATTTATTAACTAAGCATCAGAATATTTTTGCTCTAAATTCATGACATAATCATTAATTCCATCAAGAAATTTAAGTTTTTCGTCTACTGTTTTAAATGAGAACATTTTGTCATCATTTTCTCTAATTTCATCACACTCTGAATAAAAAGCTGAAACTGTCCACCATTTCTCTTTGTTCGTACTAAGTATTCTGGATGCAATTCTTCTTTTAATCTTTGTATGAATTTCTTTTGGTAAAATTTCTGGAGCTTCATTATATATCAGACTATGACCAAAAGTTACCAGTCTGTCATCCTTAAACTTATCTAATAAAGCCAATCGCTCTTTCCACTCTGAAGAGTGAAATTTTTCAAATAATGGGACGTCTTTATTAAATGTATCAAAACCTCCAGAATAGATTGTCTCCTCTGGTTCAGCATCCTCTTGTGATGCTGTTTCCATTTTTTCTTCTGCTGCTTCTTTTAAGATATTACATATATCTTGAGAAAATTTTTCATTTGATTTCATTAATTCTGCTCTTTTGTTTAGCAAATTAATTCCTATTTTTTTGTAGGGATCTACTTTCAAACCTAAACTTTTATCTAAAATTATAGGGGCTTTATTTGATTTAATTGTTTTATAAAAACGAGGTGATTTTTTCATTTCTTTTTTTAAATCTTGATAATTAAGTTTTTGAAGTTCCTCAATATTTGCAGATAAATTTACGACTTGCCCCCATTTATAGACTGGATGCATGCACGAATTGGGGTGTAGAGGGGCAACTAAAAATAAATAGTTTTTACCAAAGAAATTCTCATTAATTGTAAACATTTTTTCTTGTTTGATTAGATTTTCAACTACAACTTTACTTTTAGTTTTTAAATATTCATGCCACAAATCTGGTTGCTTATTTTTTAATAAACCCAGAACCTTTACAGTTAATTCAGTGTCAAAAAGAGCTCCGTGGGCTCCTGAAGAATCAAAGCCATTAAGTCTTGCTAAGGACTCTAATTTCATAGATTTATTTCCTTTAGGATTAAGCTCAGTTTTAAGAACATTTTCATCAATAGCAAATGCTGCTTTGATTATGTTTAATGCATCATGCCTTGAATTACCCTCAGTGTTAATCAAATATGGTTTTCTCAATGATTTGAAAAACTCTCGCCTAAGAATTTCATCATCAAAACCGACCGAACTAAATCCCATAAACGTTGCAGGTGACCATTCACGGAATTTTTTCTCTACTTGAGCAATCATTTGGTAATGACTCAAGTTACCTTTTGTAATTAAATCAACATTTGATTTGTTTATACATAAAGCAGTTGCAGACGGAACTCGATCTTGTGGCATTCTACATCTTGCAGAAAATTTCTCTTTTTCTTTAAAATTTTCATCCAAGAGAATTGCACCTACCTCTATCATAGTAGCCCAATCTAATTGGGCTGAATCCGTCTCTATGTCCCAGACTACATAATTCAATTTGCCATCCTTTGTGAATAATACTGTTCTACTTTTTCCATAAATTGATTTTGATATTTTTTAAAACGCTCACCATCAATTATAAATCTTTGAAAAATATTTTCTTTAGTACACAAGAGAATTACACCTTGAGAAATCTGGGTTCCATAGACAGCGTTATGCGCCATTGCATAGGCCGCACATTGTAAATAATAATCATCTATCCACTCATCCTTCTTCGGCTTATTGGCATTTTTAAAATCTATTAGACTTTCTTTGTTTTCATAAATACCAATGCAATCCGCCGTACCTGAAAATTTAGACGGATAATAAATTGTAGCTTCGCAGCCCCATATCTCGTCTAATTTATTCCTAAGACCATTTTCAATAATTTGATCTGCCATCATTTTTTCTCTGGTATTATCTCCTAATAATTCCAAATTTAATTTTCCAAGTAAAAACTTTTCAAGATAATCATGCATAGAACTTCCGCGACTGGTTGCTTCTCTTGAAATAATTTCGGCTTGCTTGTGACCAATTCTATTTTTCCATTCTGCTAATTTTGCTTTTTTTTCCTCAGACTCAGTTGCTTTTAAAATTGTAGTTACTGAAGGTAATAGTTCATCATTAACAGAATAATGCCTTGAACCTTGTACAATTGATCTTGTAGATTTAGGATAAACAAATTTATTATTCCACTGCATTGAATTTCTTATAATCGGTATTAATTGAAAAAAGAAATTAATTTTTAACTTGCTTATTTCTTTCAACAAATTTCTCTACATTCTCTGTCAATACAGCTTTTTCAACTTGTTCGGGATCTTTTATGTTTTCTAAAGTTCTAGTAATTGATCTTGCATCTTTTCCAAAATTATCAACAACCGTCATGGCCTCTTCAAGTTTTTTTCTTAATTTATAAATATTATCAAAATGGCTAGAAAATCTTGTGCTTATTGCTTTTAGATGATCATAAATCTCTGTAGCATTTTTAGATATTTTGATACTTTGAAATCCCATATGTAAAGATTGTAAATAAGCTGAAAGAGTATTGGGGCCGCAAATTACTATTTTATATTTCTTCATTAATTCTTGAGTTAACAACTCTTTAGTGCTTGGGTCTTGATATTCAGTTAATTCTTTGTAAAGACTTTCAGTAGGCGCATAAACTATTGCAAAATTTGAAGTTTTTGGTGGAACAATGTATTTTTCCATGACACTTTTTGCTTTGGCCTTAAATGCACTTGCTAATTTTGTTCTAGCATCAGCAACCGCTTTTTTATCATCTGCATCATACGCATCAGTGATAGCTTTGAATTTTTCTACTGGAAAATGAGAATCTACTGGAACCAAGACATCTCCTTGGAGCTTGATTGCAAATTCTACGTTCTCGCTGGTATCTTCTTTCATTTTGACATTTGTCATGAATTGAGACGCGGGTAACAAATCTTTAATTAAAGCATCCAAAGAATATTCAGCTAAAGTTCCATACTTTTTAACTCCCGCTAAAATTTTAGTAATGCCCTCTTGGCTTTGATTTAATAATTTTACTTGTTCGTTAAAATTCCCAACTTTCTCATCTACTTTGGTTAAGGCCTCAGTCATATCTTTTGTAACCCCAGTTGATAAAGAGTTAAATGAGGTAGACATTGAACTTAGTGATGTATTGATTGTAGAATTAAGGCTGTCTTTTAACCTCACTATTTCAGTATTTAAATTGGCTAATTCCTCAACTTCTTTATTCTCATTTTCATCTTTAGGTTTTGATCTTAAATTTAAGTATAAAATACCTAAAGTTGCACCAAGCAATATAGTTAGAATTATCAATAGAATCGTGTCCATTTATTCAAAGATATACGTGATTATTTAAATATCAATATTTATTAGAAAGATCTAATTCTTAGAAAGAAATTTAATCAAACTTTTCAAAGCTTTTTTTTTAGCAGATGACCTGGAAACCATCATACAGGCTTCGGATTTTAATATTTCTCCATCTTTCAATATTCTTAAGTTATTAGCTTTTAATGTTTCTCCAGTTGAAGTTATGTCTGTAATTAACTCACTAGACTTTGTGAAAGGATAAGCTTCTGTTGCACCCAAGCTGCTTACTAGCTTAAATTGAGTTACTCCTTTAGAGAACAAAAATTCTCTTGTTAAATTTGGATATTTTGTTGCCACTCTTAATCTTTTCTTTTTTTTATCTTTAAAATCAAATCCTATTTCTTCTAAATCAGCAATCGTTTGTACATCAATCCATTCATCCGGGATGGCAACAACTAATTTTGCTTTACCGAAATTATATTTTTTACTGACACTAATTTTATTTTGAATATTAATTTCACTTTCTTTTAATAAATCAATTCCAGAAAATCCCAAATCTAAAGAACCCTCTCCTAATCTTTGAATAATTTCTCGTGCATGTAAATAAATTATCTTAATATTCTTTTTACCTTTAATTGATGCAAGTAAATCCCTTTCTCCTCTTTCAGAAAAAAGTCTTAATTTCTTCTTTTTAAAAATATTTAAAACATCTTTTCTTAGTCTGCCTTTGCTGGGAATTCCAACATTTATTATATCGTTAATCATATATTTATAGCAGCCCCAACTGCTGGAACTTCTTTTTTTGATCCAAGATCGGAGATTAAGTGATCATACCTTCCACCATTAATAACATTTTTATTTTTTAAATTTGATTTGATATCAATTCTAAAAACCATTCCTGTATAATACTCAAGTTGTCTTCCAAATGAGGCGGAAAAAATAACATTTAATTTTGAAACTTTATTTTGAGATAACGGGAAATATCTTTGGTCTACAGCAAGATTAATCTTATATTTCTTAAAAAATTTGTTTAATTCACTAGCTGCTTTATTTATTGGACATTTTATTCTTAAAAAATCTTTAATTATTTTTGAAACATTTTTACCTTTATTTGTTCTTCTTGGGTCTTTAATTTTATGATCAAATCTTTTTAAAATTTCTTTTATTGATCTTCCTGCAACAACTTTAGATTGATCATCTTTCAACATCTTTAAGTAACGTCTTTTATCAACTTCAACAATAGTTGGATCAACATCAGAGTTGGTTTCCAGTCTTTTTAAAAGATCATTAAAATAATTTTCTCTCCAAAAGTGTCTTGATAATCTTAATTTCCATCTTTTTGGAATATCTAATTTTGAAATAAGAAGATTAAAAATTTCAATATTGCCAATTGTTAAAGTACCGGAAGTATATTTTAGATTTTGTAAAGATTTAATAGAGGTATTAATTATTTCTTTGTCATCATTTTTTTCATTTTTAGAACCAATAATCTCAAATCCAATTTGATTTCTAATAATAGAGTCTTTTTTATTTTGTGATTTTCTATAAGCCTGACCACTATAAAATATTTTTTCTTTGCCTTTTAGATTGTCCTCTAAATACCTTAGACACGATACAATCGTTAAATCTGGTCTTAAACATAATTCGCTGCCATTTTGATCAATAAATGAAAATATGAATTTCCTAAAGTTTTCACCTGATCTTTGAACAATGTGATTGGCTTCTATTACTGAAGGTAAATTGATAAACTTAAATCCTTTTGACTTTACTGATTTAAGGATATTTTCAGATAAGTTTTTTGATTTCATTAACTAAATTTTCTTTTGAAATAGTTTGATTATTTTCACCCTTAACGCCTTTAAGGTTTTTAACTGTAACTGTGTTTTTATCAAATTCATTTTCACCACAAATTATAGCAAGATCAAGTTTACGTTTATTTGCGTAAGTAAGTTGTTTTCCTAAATTTTTTTTTGTATCTAAAAATATCTCGGCATTGATATTGTTAGCTTTTAATTGCTCTAAAATTTCATAGTAATTTTTCAAATATTTTTCATCCATAACACAAACTAGAACTGGCTTTTGTTCATTAATTTTTATTTGTTCTAGTTGCATTAATGCAAACAATAATCGATCAACTCCAAATGATATTCCTGTACCTGGTATATCTACACCCTTGAATCTTGATATAAGTTTTGCATAAGCACCTCCTGAGCAAATACTACCTATATCAATTACTTTTTTTTTATTATTTTTTACTTCGAAATTTATATTTGTCTCTACGATAAACCCATCATAATAAGCAAGGCCTCTTACGATTGTAAAATTTGTTTTAACTTGGTTTTTATATTTTCCAAATCCAAGTATTTGGAATACGTCTTCTATTTCTTTTATCCCCTCTTGAGATAGTGGATTTTTTAAATTATCTTTTAATTTTTTAAGATCTTTTATTTTTAGAAAATCTAAAATTCTTTCCACTTGAACGTTATTTAAATCTGCGCCTTTTGTGATTGCACCCGAGCTATCTTTTCTCTCTTTTTTAAGTAAAGCCTCAACCCCTGATAAACCAAATCCAGGTTTATCTAATTTATCAATTGCTCTAATTACTTTTGTTTGTTTTTCAGAAGAAATATTAAGCTCATCAATCAAACCTTGAACAATTTTTCTATTACTAACATTAATCGTAAACTGATCTTTTTTAAGACCACATTCTAATAAAGTAGCTGAAATTAAGTTGCAAAGTTCAGCGTTTGATTGTGCGGGATTGGTATTGCCAATTATATCAAAGTCAGCTTGAAGAAATTCTCTATACCTTCCATTGCCAGGTTTTTCATTTCTAAAAACATTTTGAATAGCATATCTTTTGTAAATTGTTGGAAGTTCCTGATTATTCTGAGCTACAAACCTAGCGAGTGGACTAGATAAATCGTATCTTAAAGTAATATTTTTATCTCCATCCTGAAATGAAAAAATATCAGACATAGGATTAGCTTCATCTTCTGCTAGAAAAGATCCTATATTTTCACTTATCTCAAAAGATGGGGTTTCTAAAGGTTCGGCCCCAAATTTTATAAAATTTTTTTCAATCACTTGTAAAAGCTGTTTTTTTAAAACTAGCTTTTTTCCCCAACGATCTTCAAATCCAGATGGTAAGGATGGATTGAGTTTTTTTTCTTTGTTCATTTTTTGGTACCTTGGGTAGGTTACGCTCCTACGACTTCGGATCCACAAACCGACGTGATGCTATTTCACCACCAAGGCATATCCCTTTATGTTTATCTTATTTTGAATGGATTTAAAATTATATTATAAAAGTTAATTGCTAGCTTTAGCCAGCGTGGAAATGATTATGCACACCTCTATTAGTTCCTCGAAGAGTAGATCTTTGAGTACATATAGTTATTTTTATTATGCTTTTATTTTTAATCATGGCGGTTCTTTTAGACAAAAAAAATATTTAATCAACCCTTAAAAATTAAAAAGGATGTTCATCTAATTTAATAGATGAAACACCCTCTAAAATTTTTAAATTATTTAGTCTATTTTTTTTAGATTTACTGCAGAAGGACCTTTAGGGCCATCTTCTAAAGAAAATTCAAGCTTATCACCTTCATTTAAATATCTCATTCCAGCTGCTTTTACAGCTGAAGCATGCACAAACGCATCTTTTTCTTTGTCATCTCTTTCGATAAAACCGTAGCCTTTTTTACCGTTAAACCATTTTACTTTGCCTTGTAATGTACTCATCTTATTTTTTTGTCCTTTTTATTAATTTTTAATGGTCTAAAGTTAATTTCTTTTTTAAATATTTCAAGTTGAAAAGTGGTGGTGGCTGAGGAAGGATTCGCACCTCCGACACAAGCCTTTTCAGGGCTCTGCTCTACTCCTGAGCTACTCAGCCTTAAGATTATCCTCTAAAGATTATTCTACCTTTAGTAAGATCGTAAGGTGTCATCTCTACTGTCACGTTATCGCCTTGTAGAACTCTAATTCTATTTTTTCTGAGTTTACCTGCAGTGTGAGCTGTAACAGTGTGACCATTTTCTAATTGAACTCTAAACATTGCATTAGGCAACAAGTCAGTTACTTTACCTTTAAATTCAAGTAGATCTTGTTTTGACAAATTTATTTTCTCCTAATTCTTTTTTTTATAGAGTTAGCATGTCCCACTAACCCTTCATAATTTGCAAGAGTTATAACCGATGGTCCAAGACTTTCAATACCCTTTTTTGATAATTTAACATAAGAGATTCTTTTATAAAATTCATTCACGCTTATTCCTGAAGAGTATTTTGCAGATCCATTAGTTGGTAATATATGATTTGATCCAATATTATAATCTGTCATTGCCATTACTGCATATTTGCCTAAACAAATTGAACCAGCGTTATAAATTTTAGGAACAAGAGATTTATAATTCTTAATGTTTAATTCTAAATGTTCTGGTGCAATTCTATTTACAGTTTCAATAATTTTTTTATCTGAAGCAATATACATTAAAATTCCATGACTCATTAAACTTTTTCTTGCAATGTATTTTCTTGGAATTTCTTTAAGTTGTTTAAATATTTCTAATTTAACTTTAGATATCAAATTTTTATTTTTAGATATTAAAATACATTGTGCTAAAGGATCATGTTCTGCCTGACCAATTAAATCGCTAGCAACCCAAACAGGATCTGAGTATTTATCGCAAACAATAGTTACTTCAGATGGTCCCGCTATCATTCCCTCAATTCCAACTTCTCCAAAAACTTCTTTTTTAGCTGCAGCAACATAAATATTTCCTGGTCCGACAATTTTATTTACTGGTCTGATTTTTTTAGTTCCGTAAGCAGCAGCCGCAATAGCTGAAGGTCCTCCAATTGAATAAATTTCTTTAATTTTACATTTCTTAGCAGCATATAAAACTGCTGGATTTTGTTTTCCCTTAAAACCTGGATTTATCATTATTATTCTTTTTACTCCTGCAACAATTGCAGGAATAGCATTCATCAAAACACTTGAAGGATAAGAGGCCGTAGAACCAGGCACATATATTGCTACAGAATTAATTGGTAAATATTTATATTCAAGTTTATTTTTAAATTTGTCTAAGTATGAAATATTTTTAAATTTCTGAAATGAATGAAATTTAAAAATACGATCATATGCAATATCAATTGCTTGTTTTACTTTTTTGTCTAAACTTTTAATTGATTTAGAAATTTGTTTTGTGGTTGGAGCTATAATTGAATTTTTATTAAATTTTTTTTCATATTTTAATAAAGCCTTATCTCCATTTTTTTTTACATCTTTAATAATATTAGTCACCGATATTGAACTAGACTGAACTTTGGTTTTTCTAACAAGTAAAAACTTATTTAATTCACGAGTAAAATTTCTATTATTACTATTTAATATTTTAACCATTATTTAATTTCATTTTGATCTTCCAGTCTTACTTCAATCGTTTCTGACTTCAATGAAATATGACCATTATTATTGAATATTAGATTTATCTCATAATCATTTTTGTTTTTTAGGTAATCAATACCAATTAATTGGATTGTCAAATCCTTATTTTTTTGATCAATATTTTTTGACTTTACTTGATCAATAAAGTCAAATTTGCAAATACTATTAATCTTTTTATCTTCTCGACCAACCTCTAATTTCGTTCTTACAATTGAAAGTAAAAATATTTTATTAGCTTGTAAGAATTTCATATCTGAAATCTTAACTTTTGCACCCGCACAACAAGCTGATATCATCTGAAGGCCCTCATTATCTGTTGCAATAATTTTTGCTAAATATTTTTTATCCATTAATTTATTCTTCTAATTTTTGCACCAACCTTTTTTAATTTTTTTTCAATATTTTCATAACCTCTATCCAAGTGATAGATTCTGTTAATAATTGATTTTCCTTTTGCTGTTAATGCTGCCAAAATTAATGAAACAGAAGCTCTCAAATCAGTTGCCATTAATTCTGCAGGATTAAAATTTATGTTTCCTTCAATGACTGCTTGATTACCATTAGTTGAAATTTTGGCACCCATTCTATTTAGTTCAGCTACATGCATAAATCTATTTTCAAAAATATCCTCTTTGATAATTGAGCTTTTATTTGCCTTACATAACAATACCATAATTTGTGCCTGTAAATCAGTTGGAAATCCAGGATAAGGAGCTGTTTTTATTTTCATACTTTTAATTTTTTTATTTCCAATGATCTGCACTTCATTTTTTCTGATAATTATTTTTGAACCTAACTTTTTAAGGATATTAATTTCAGTTTTTATAATTTCTGGAATAATATTAATAATTTTCAAATTTCCTCTGGTTACCGCAGCTGCAACCAAATATGTTCCAGCCTCTATCCGATCAAACATAACGGAATAAGAAATTTCTTTAATTTTAGTAACTCCGATAATCTTTATAACTCTTTTTGATATCCATTTTATATTACATCCTGTTTCATTTAAAAAACTTACTAAATCTTTAATTTCAGGCTCAATAGCGCAATTTGATAATATAGTAGTACCTTTTGCAAAACTTGCCGCAATAATTAAATTTTCTGTAGCTCCTACAGAAATTTTTGAAAATTTAATTTTGTTTCCCTTTAATCCTTTTGGAGCATTAGCAATTACATATCCTTGATCAATTTTATATTTAACTCCTAGTTTTGATAGTGCCTTAAGATGTATATCTATCGGACGAGTTCCAATAGCACATCCTCCAGGCAAAGATACTTTAGCTGAATTATGTTTTGCAAGTAATGGCCCCAAAACTAAAATTCCTGCTCTCATAGTTTTTACTAAACTATAAGAGGCAAATTTTTTTTTTTGTTTTGAATTGTCTATTATGATTTTATTTTTATCAAATTTAATTTTTGACCCTAGTGACTTTAACAATGTTAGCATTGTTTTGATATCATGAACTTTTGGAAGATTTTTAAGGGTAATTTTTTTATTTGATAAAAGGGTTGAGGCAAGAATTGGTAATGAAGCATTCTTAGAACCCGAAATTTTTATTTGGCCTTTGAGCTTATTTGCTCCAAAGACTTCTAACTTTTGCATAATTAAACTTTAGGTAATGTTACTCCAGTTTGCCCCATATACTTACCATTTCTATCTGCATAGGTTACCTCTGGTTTTTGATTACCTTTTAAGAAGATAAATTGAGCAACTCCTTCATTAGCATAAATTTTTGCAGGCAAAGGAGTTGTATTTGAAAATTCTAAAGTGACATAACCTTCCCAGCCTGGCTCGAGTGGTGTAACATTAACAATAATACCACATCTTGCATAAGTAGATTTTCCAAGACAAATAACGAGTACATCGTTTGGAATTTTAAATTTTTCAACTGTTCTTGCTAGTACAAATGAATTAGGTGGAATAATACATTCTGAAACTTGCTTGGTCACAAAGTTAGTTGGTTTAAAATTTTTAGGATCAACAATTTCAGAGTTTACATTAGTAAAAATCTTGAATTCATCTGAAACTCTTGCATCATAACCAAAGGATGATAATCCATAAGAAATGCTATCACCTCTAACTTGTTTTTCCTCAAAAGGTGAAATCATTTCTTTTTCTTGAGACATTTTTCTAATCCATTTATCTGAAAGAACTGACATTACTTACTTTTCTTTTTAAATTTTTTTTGAAAAAGCTTTCTTTTTTTTAAATTTTTTCTAAGTGCCAAGCTTAAACGCTCATTTTTTTCTTTTTTACTCATTCTTTATTTGGATTAGTTAAAAAATCCAGTGTAATTGGTTTTGAAGCATCTAAGGTTGATGTTTTATCTTTTTCTTTTTTAGGACCTTCTTTAGCTAATCTTTTTGCTTTTTTTTCTGCAAGTTTTTTCTCTCTTTTAGCTTGCTTTTCCATAAGCTTTGCACTTTTAGTAGATTTATAATCGTAATGAATGCCCATAAAAAATCCTTTAATGTGTATAATCCATATTGATAAAAAAATTAAGGCAATAATTTGAAAAAAATGCTTTATTATCAATTAAAGCATTTGTTTAGATGAGCTCCTGTAGTTAAATGGCATAACAAGTCATTGGTAATGACTAATTCCCTGGTCAGTACAGGGTGGGAGCACCGCTAATTTTTATAAAATATTTTCCTTAAAAAGATTGTAATTCCAATTAAACCAAAAAAAGCAATCATTGGAATATAGATAGATGGAGATTTAATCAAATCTAAAATACTCGGTGCCTTGAGATTTTGGTCAATTATTTCTTCAAGTCCACTACCAATAGAGATCACTAAAAATAATGAAGGAAGAATGCCCAAAAAAGTGGACCAAAAAAAATTAGATACTTTTACATCAAAAATACATGGCAAAACATTTTGAATTTGAAATGGAATTCCTCCAACAAATCTAAAAATCAATAAATAAATAAATTCAGATTTTCTAAATTTTTCCTCAAGTTCTTTAAAACGACTCAAAAATTTATCCCTTATCATGTCTTTTAAAAAATAATTTGCAAAAATATAAAGGAAAGTTGCGCCAAAAGTCATTCCAATTGAAGCAAATAACAAACCAAACCATTTACCAAAAATAAATCCAGCAAACAATGCTAATGGTGAACCAAACCCTGCTGCAAAAACCCATAAAGTTGAAAATATAATAAATAGTGCACCTAAAAAAAATAAGTTCGATTGTCTAAGTTGATAAAAATAATCTCGATTATTTTTAATAAATTCGTAACTAGTTATTTCATCAAAACTAAATTTAGTGAATATCAAATATAAAATTAAACCAACAGCTGAAATATAAAATAGACCAATAAATAATTTAATTTTTTTAGTTTTTGTCATTGATTTAGATGTTTATTATAAAATCTTATATTTGCTATTTATATATTTAATTACTATAAAGGGCGAAATTTAGGAAAAATTAAACAATATTTTATGAAAAGAACTTACCAACCCAAAAAAGGCAAAAGATTAAAAAAGCATGGATTTCGATCTAAGATGAAGACAAAAGGTGGTCGAAAACTTCTGAAAAGAAGACGTGCTAGAGGAAGAAAAAATTTAACTGTTTCATCAACTGTAAAAAAAAAATAATCATATCAAAATGAAAAGCAAAATTCTTGCTCTTTCAAAAAATGAAGAATTCAAAAACCTTCTTCAACAAAAAAAAATCTCAAATAAATATGTAACTATTTTTTATGGAAAACTGGTCAATAAAAGTAAAAGCAAACTTAATATTAGCTTTGTGACTAAGAAAAAAATTGGTAATGCAGTTAAAAGAAACAAAATAAAAAGACGTCTTAGAAATATAGTAAATGAGGCAATTAAAACTATTACTATAGAATTAGATTATTCATACCTTGTTATTGCTAAGCCAACTATGCTAAATAACGATTATACAATTATAAAAGAAACCTTGTTTAAAGACTTAGAAAGAATAAGCTAATGGAATTTTTAACTATAATACTCATAAAATTTATTAAAGGATACCAATATTTAATAAGTCCTCTACTAGGACATACATGTCGTTATCTCCCAACTTGTTCTGAATATAGTATTGACGCATTGAGAACTTATGGTTTTTTCAAAGGTCTATATATGAGTATTAAGAGAATTCTGTCTTGCCATCCAATTAAATTTCTTGGTGGAGGGGAAGGGTTTAACCCAGTAAATAAAAAAATAAAAATTAAAAAGTAATGGATACAAAAAATGTAGTTGCAGCAATATCTCTGTCGGCGGCAGTAATAGTTTTATATTCACTATTTTTTTTACCAGAGCCTATTCAAAAATCAGAAAATTTATCGGAAAAAGAAAAAATTGAAAATAACTCTGATACACCTAGTTTAAATCAAAAAAAAGAAATTGTTAAAATTTCTCGTAATGATGCAATAAACCAAAATAATAGAGTTAATTTTGAAAATGAAAATATTCGAGGTTCTATATCTCTTAATGGAGCTGTTATAGATGATTTAACATTTAAACAATACAATACAGAATTAGAAAGTAATAAAAACGTTGTTCTTTTAAATCCAAGAAATGTAGAGGAAGGGTATTTTATCGAGAGTGGGTTTGTGACCTCCGACAAGAATATTGATATTCCAAGCTCAGATACTGTCTGGTCACTTGATGGAAACAATAAGTTAACTGAACAAAATCCAATTAAAATTTCTTGGACTAATGATCAAGGTATTACTTTTATAAAAGAGATTTCATTAGATAATCAATTTTTATTCACAATTAATCAAAGAGTAATCAATTCTACGGATAAGAAATTTGATTTTTATTCTTATGGTCAAATTATAAGAAATAAAATCCCTGAGGGTCTTTCAAATTTTTATATTCTACATGAAGGTTTACTGGCTGCACTTGATGGAGATTTAATTGAGGAAGATTATGATGATATTAAAGATCAAAAATTTACCAAAAGTGCAAAGAAAGGGTGGTTTGGTATTGGAGATAAATATTGGATAAGTTCTATTATTCCTCCAAGAGACAAGGAATTTAAAATTACTTTTGACTATAAAGATAAATTTAGAGCAAACTATATTTCAACCGAACCTATTGAGCTTGCAAGTAACTCATCAATTGAGGATGAAATGCAAATTATTATTGCAGCAAAAAGAGTTGACGTTGTAGATGGTTATGCTGAACAATTAAATATAGACAAATTCGATCTAGTTATCGATTGGGGATTTTTATATTTTATAACGAAACCTCTTTTTTATGGAATTGATTATTTTTTCAAATTATTAGGAAATTATGGATTGGCAATTATAGCTATAACAATTTGTATTAGATTAGCCTTTTTTCCATTAGCTAATTTTTCATTTAGAAGCATGGCAAAAATGAAAGCACTCCAGCCTGAAATGGTAAGACTAAAAGAACTTCATAAGAACGATAAAATGAAGCTTCAACAAGAAATGATGGCGCTTTACAAAAAAGAAAAAGTTAATCCCATGTCAGGATGTTTGCCCATTTTGGTTCAAATACCTGTTTTTTTTGCTTTATATAAAGTTTTATTTGTAACTATTGAAATGAGACAAATGCCATTTTATGGATGGATACATGATTTGAGTGAGCGAGATCCTACAAGTTTATTTAATCTATTTGGTTTATTGCCTTACGACGTTCCATCTTTCTTAGTTATTGGTGCGTGGCCCGTTGCAATGGGTGTATCAATGTGGGTTCAACAAAAACTTAACCCAGCACCTACAGATGCTATGCAGGCACGGATTTTTCAATTTTTTCCGCTTTTCCTTACTGTAATCCTTGCCCCATTCCCAAGCGGACTAGTAATTTATTGGACAGTAAATAATATTTTAACAATGGCCCAACAAATATTTATAATGAAAAGAACAACAGTTAAAACTGTAACTTAATGTCAAAGATTACAGAGGAAGAAATAAAAAAAATTCTACCAGTAAAAGGCCCTTCTTTTGAAGAGGTAAAAGATTATTTAGAAAAATATAGTGGTGAATATATTGTTATTAAATGTGGTGGAAGTGTTTTGGTTAATCAGGATTTGTTTAACAATTTTATCAATGATATTTCAATATTAAATAAGTTAGGTTTTATTCCTATTATAGTTCATGGGGGAGGAAAAAGAATATCAACCAAATTAAATGAGTCGGGAATTAAAAGCAATTTTGTAGATGGGTTAAGAGTCACAGATGAAAAATCTATAAACATAGTTGAGGAAGTTTTAAATACTTTTAATGAAGAAATAACAGATGCGCTCAAAAACAACAATTGTAATAGCCAAGGAATAACTAATAAAAAAAATAATATTTTAAGAGTTGAGCAAGAAAACAAAAATCTCGGTTTTGTGGGCACTCCTAAAGAAATTGACCAATCAATTATTGATAAAATAGTAAAAGAAAAAAAAGTTCCCGTGATAGCTCCTTTAGGGTTAGATAAAAATAATCAAGTTTTTAATATTAATGCTGACACAGCTGCTGGTACTATTGCGAAAAAACTGAACGCAAGAAGATTAATAATAATGAGTGATATTGAGGGTGTTTTGGATGATAATAAAAATTTAATAAATGAAATCAATACCCATAAAATTGATGAGTTAATAAAAAATGAAACAATATTTGGAGGAATGATACCAAAAATTAAAAATTGTTTAGATGTTGCAAGTAATGGGGTCAGAGGAGTAGTAATTATTGATGGAAGAAAAAAACATTCAATATTATTTGAATTACTTTCCAAAAAAGGGTCAGGTACACTAATAAGAAAATGAATTTAAAAGGAAAAAAATATCTTTTATTAGATCTTGATGGTGTCTGTTATGGAAAACATAACAACTACTCATTAGAAAAAGTATTTGGTCAAGTATCTAGAAAAATGACGCAGTTTATCTCAGAGAGACTTAAAATAAATATGAAAGAAGCAAAAGAACTTCAAACAAATTATTTTTATAAATATAATACAAGTCTAAATGGTTTGATGATTCATCATGATATACCTCCACAAGAATTCTTGAAATATGTTCATAATATTGATCTTTCTTTTATGAAAGAGGATAAAATTATGAGAAATGAACTTGAGAAATTAGATATGAAAAAATTTATTTTTACAAATGGTAGTGCTGACCATGCAAAAAATATTTTAACACACCTTGGTGTTTACGATTTATTTGGAAGGGATAAAGTGTTTGATATACAAGATGCTGGATATGTTCCAAAACCTGAAGCAAAAACTTTTGACTTAATGGTAAAAAAATTCGGTATTGATCCAAAAGAAACTATCTATATTGAGGATATTGCAAAAAATCTAAGTATAGGGCATGAAAGGGGATGTACAACTGTTTGGTTAATCAATGATGATCATTTTGGAGAGATGGATTCAGATAAAGATTATATTTCTCATAAAATTGAAAATCTGTCTTTATTTCTAAAAGAAATAAGGTTATTAAAAAGCCAGTAAAATATGTCTATAGAAAAAATTATTAATGATGCTTGGGAAAATAAAGATCAAGTAAATCAAAATTCAGAAAAATCACTTAAAGATGCAATCAATCAAGTCATTGATGATTTAGATAGCGGTAAATCTCGTGTTGCTGAAAAAATTAATGACAAATGGATTACACACCAACATTTAAAGAAAGCAATTATGTTAAGTTTCCGAATTTATCCAATGGAAAATTTAAATGGCCCATATAGCAGTTGGTATGACAAATCACATTTGTTAAAAGGTAAAACAGCTGGATGGTCAAAAGAAGATCATGAAAAAGCTGGGTTCCGAATGGTTCCTAACTCACCTGTAAGAAAAGGATCTTTCGTTGGAAAAAATGCTGTACTTATGCCATGTTATGTAAATATTGGTGCATACATTGATGAGGGTACAATGATTGATACTTTTGCAAGAGCAGGAAGTTGTTGTCAAATAGGAAAGAATTGCCACATATCAGCTGGTTCAGGGGTCGGGGGTGTTTTAGAACCTGCTCAAGCATTACCAACCATAATTGAAGATAATGTTTTTTTAGGAGCCATGTCTGAAGTAGTAGAAGGAGTAATTGTGGGTGAAGGATCTGTTTTAAGTATGGGAATGTATATTGGTCAATCAACTAAAATAGTTGATAGAAAAACTGGTGAAATCTCTTATGGAAAAATTCCACCTTATTCTGTTGTGGTTCCTGGCTCATTACCAGATAAAAATGATCCTTCAAGACCATCTTTATATTGTGCAGTAATAATTAAACAAGTTGATGAAAAAACAAGATCAAAAACATCAGTTAATGATCTTTTAAGAGAATAAAATGCAAAAAATTAATGAACTTCAATTAGCTAAAGAGCTAATTAGGTTTCCATCTATCACCCCAGTTGATGCGGGTGCAATGAAATTTTTAGAAAAAAAATTAAAAAAACTAGGTTTCAAAACTAAAATACTAGAATTTAAAGAAAAAGGTTTTCAACCTGTAAAAAATTTATATGCACGATTAGGAACTAAAAAACCAAATTTTATGTTTGCAGGTCACGTCGATATTGTTCCTCCAGGAAATATTAAAAACTGGACAATTAATCCATTTAGACCTTCTGTTAAAAAAGGATATTTGATTGGTAGAGGCGCAAATGATATGAAAGGTTCTATTGCAGCTTTTGTTTCTGCCTTAAGCCTTTTTTTATC
Source organism: uncultured Pelagibacteraceae bacterium (assembly GCA_902622805.1). Taxonomy (GTDB): domain Bacteria; phylum Pseudomonadota; class Alphaproteobacteria; order Pelagibacterales; family Pelagibacteraceae; genus Pelagibacter. The sequence goes on from CACNRG010000010.1 coordinate 23,289, forward strand.
GAAAAATAAAAAATTTAATGGGTCAGTTAGTTTGTTAATTACTGGAGATGAAGAAGGTGATGCAGTAAATGGAACAAAAAAAGTAGTTGAATATTTAAAAAAAAAAAAAGAAAAAATTAATTTCTGTTTAGTGGGTGAGCCGACAAATCCAAATAAATTAGGTGAGATGATAAAAATTGGTCGCAGAGGTAGTTTAACCGGCAATTTAGCTGTGTTTGGATTACAAGGACATGTAGCTTATCCTCAACGAGCAATAAATCCTTCAACAATAATTATTAAAATTTTGAAAGAATTAAAAGATATTAAATTTGATAATGGCACAAAAAACTTTCAGCCCACAAATTTAGAAGTGACCAAAATTAATATTAATAACACTGCTGATAATATTATTCCAGCGACTGCTGAAGCAACTTTTAACATAAGATTTAATAACAAGCATTCGTCTACTTCTATTAAAAAAAAACTAAATAAAATTTTTATTAAAATTAATAATAATAATAAATCAAAATTTAAAATTAATTATAGAGTTTCTGGAGAAGCTTTTTTAACGAAACCAAACAAAACTACATTTATGATCCAAAATATTATAAAAAAAGTTACAGGAATAAAACCGAAATTATCTACTACTGGTGGAACGTCAGATTTAAGATTTATAAGAAAAATATCACCTGGATTAGAATTCGGTTTAGTGGGAAAGACTATGCATAAAATTGATGAGGCTGTATCTTTAAAAGACCTAAAGAATTTAACAAAAATTTATACAATAATTTTACAAAATTATTTTAAATGAAAACTGCAATCATAAATTCTGACTCTTTTGAAAAACATAACACTGGAGATGGTCACCCTGAACAACCTAAAAGAGTAATAGCAATAAAAGAAAAATTAAAAAAAAGAAAAGACTTAATTTGGGAAAAGCCTAGTAATTTACCCGAAGACATACTGTCTATGACGCATTCAAAAGATTATATAGAAAAATTAAAAAATTCCTTTCCTCAAAAAGGTCTAAAGTTTTTAGATGGTGATACTGTTGTGTCTCCTGAAAGTAAAAAAGCAATCTTTGAAGCAGCAGGTTCAACAATAAAAGCAATAGATGGAATAGAAAATAATCAATTTCAAAATGCATTTTGTTTAGCTAGGCCCCCAGGACATCATGCAGAAAAAGATAAAGCAATGGGATTTTGTTGCATCTCAAACGCTGGAGTTGCTACAAACTATTTAATTAGCAAATACAAATATAAAAAAATTGCCTGTGTAGATTTTGATGTTCATTGGGGTAACGGTAATTATGATGTAATGCGGAATAATAAAAATTCATTATATATTTCTACACATCAGTATCCTTTTTATCCTGGAGGGGGGACTGACAAAGATAAAGGTGATTTTAATAATTCACTAAATATACCTCTACCAGCAGGCACAAACTCAGAACAGTACTTCAATGCATTTGATAGAGTTTTAGACAGACTAATTGAATATAAACCTGATTTTCTATTGTTCTCAGCTGGTTTTGATGCACATAAAGATGATCCATTAGCTCAATTTCAACTTAACTCAAAAGATTTCTATGAGATAACCAAAAGAACTTTGTCAGCTACTAATGAATTTACCAAAGGTAAAGTTGTTTCTATACTTGAAGGTGGATATGATTTAAATGCTTTAGCTGAAAGTGCCAATGAACACGTTAACGCACTAATAGAATTCAATTGATAAGTATATAGTTCATTGTAAATCCATTCTATGAAGTTATATAAAATAAAAAAATCCTCTATTGATAAAGAAGGTAGGGGGCTTTATGCAACTCGTGATATCAAAGAAGGAACTAAAATAATAGATTACGTAGGTAAACTTATTACTAAGAAACAAACTGAAGAGTCTGATAAATACGATAATGGAAAACCAATTTACTTATTCACAATTAACAAAAAATATGACCTTGATGGAGACTTTCCATGGAATACTGCAGGTTTGATTAATCATTCATGTGATAATAATTGTGATTATGATGGCAAAGGACTAAAAATTTGGGTTAAAGCAATAAAAGATATTAAAAAAGGAGAGGAATTTACTTGCGATTATGGTTTTGGTTTTGATAAAGATTACAAACAATTTCCTTGTAAATGTAAATCTAAAATCTGTTGTGGTTATATTGTTAGAGCAGAATCTAGATGGCGAATTAATAAGAAATTTGCAATGAGCAATAAAAAAAAATTAATAAATAATTCTCGCTAAATAAAGACCCTCTGGAGGTGCCGGGGGTGCACATAAAATTCTTTTTTTTGAAGTCATTACGCTTGTAAACTTTTTTAAAGTCCACTTCTTTTCACCTACGCATTTTAAACAACCTACCATTGAGCGAACTTGTTGTTGTAAGAAAGATTGAGATTGAAATTCTATTTCAATTTTAGAATTTCTAGATTTTATTTTAACAGATTTCATAGTCTTAATTGGACTTTTAGCTCTGCAGCTTGAGGCTCTGAAAGTAGAAAAATCTTTTGTGCCAACTAATTTTTTTGCCGCTTTTTTCATAATTTTTAAATCTAACTGATTTATAACATGCCACCCTCTATTTTTATCTAATACTGGTCTGCTCAAACGATTAATAATGACATACTTATATATTCTATTTTTTGCAGAAAACCTCGAATGGAAATTCTGATTTTTTTTTTTTATTTTAATAATAGTAACCAAATCTTTATTTAAAAAATAATTCATAGATTTTAAAAATTTATCATAATTTATAATTCTCTTTTTACACTCAAAATGAGCTGATTGCTCTAACGCATGAACACCTGTATCAGTTCTTCCAGACCCAAATAAAATAATTTTTTCTTTTAAAATTTTAGAAATTTTTTCTTGAATAAGGCCCTGAATGGTTTTTCCTTTTTTTTGAACTTGCCATCCTCTAAAATTTGTGCCTACGTATTCTATCAGCAACTGGTACCTAATCATTTAAATAACTACCCCTTGTTTTATCTGTGATCCAAGCATAAATTCACTTATATTCTGAGGTTTTTTTCCCTGTCTTTGTATTTCTTTAATTTTAATTGTTTTTTTATCACCACAAGCAACTTCTAAATAATCTGAAACTACCTCACCAGGTTTCCCATTTCCATTTCCAACTTCTGCTTTTAATATTTTATATCTTTCACCTTTGTATATAAAAAAAGCTCCTGGCACAGGATATAAACCATTTATCTTTCCAATAATAATTTTTGCGTCATCATTCCAATTAATTTCACCCTCTGCTTTTTGAATTTTAGGTGCGTAAGTTGCTTTTGAATGATCTTGTTTAATAAAATTTGCTTTATCTTCCAATATGTCGTCAATATTATCTAATATTTTTTCAGCTGCCATTAAAGACAATTTATCAGCAACATCACTTGCGTTTAAATTATTTGTTAAATCCATTTTATAAGTATTACACACTGGACCTGTATCTAATTTTTCAGCTATTTTCATAACACTAATACCTATCTCTTTATCAAGATTCATTATAGATCTTTGTATAGGTGCTGCTCCTCTCCATTTTGGTAGTAAAGAAGCATGAATATTTATGAATCCTTTTTTTGATAAATTTAAAAATTCATTTGGGATGATTTGACCATAAGCAACTACAACAACTAGATCAGCTTCTATACCTTTAAAATATTCAAACTCGTTCTTATTATCTTTTAAATTATTTGGCGTTCTAAATTCTAAATTTAAAGTTTCAGCAATACCTTGAACAGGAGATTTATTTATTTTTTGTCCTCTTTGAGATTTTTGGGGAGGTTGAGTGTAAACATGTGAAATTGGATATCCATTTTGATATAACGATTTTAAAATAGGCACTGCAAACATTGGCGTACCCATAAAGATAATTTTTTTTGCCATTTTAAACTATTATTCTATCTGGATTTTTTTTAATTTTTGAAATTTTTTTAATAATCATATCTTTTTTTAACTTTGACAAATGATCTATTATAAGCTTTCCATCTAAATGATTTATTTCATGTTGAAGACAAGTTGATAAAAGACCATCAAATTCTTGGGTTTTAATTTTTCCGTTAATATCCACATACTCAACTCTACAGATTTTCGGCCTTTCGATTTCAATAAAAGTATCTGGAATAGATAAACACCCCTCCTCATATACTGACATTTCATCACTAACTTTTTTTATAATAGGATTTACAAAACAAATTGGTTTTTTTTCCTCATCTTTTGATGAAACATCAACAACGACAACTCTTTTTAATATACCTACTTGTACAGCCGCAAGACCGATTCCTTTTGAGGCATACATAGTTTCGAATAAGTCATTAATTAATTTTTTTTCATTTACTCCAACATTTTCTATGGGTGCTGAAATTTTTTTTAATATCTTATCTGGTACCGTGATTATCTCCCTTATGCTCATGATTTAAATAGATAAACTAATTTCTAAACTTTTAAAGGTAGAACTTTTAATAAAATCTTATTTCTAATGAAATCAATATCTAGCTGATTTAATGCGCTAATAATAAAATATAATGTATCTTCATCTAAAGCCTCGAGGTTGTCTTGTCCGATTACCTCAATTATTCTTAAAAGCACTGAGCCAACTTCATTATTATTAATCATCACTTGAATATCAGTAGGCATCTCGGACTCATTAATTTCATACAGGTTAGTATATTTTTTTGAAATTTCAATTCCATCAGATTTGATCGACTCCAAAAAAATTACATCTTTTTTAGATAAAAAATATTTTTTATTTTTTTTTATTTTTTTTAAAAAATTATTCAAATCTTTTTCAATTTTAGATTTTGCATAATCTCCATTAAAATAGTTGACCAGCCTAGATTGATGCAAAATATCTTTATTAAATTTTATATCATTAAATTCTTCACTTTCTCCTTTCAAATATTTTGAATAAAATGTGGTAAAATTAGATGGTACATCTTCTGGTTTGATATCTTCTAAGAATTCTGTTAATTGAATATCAAACGCATTTGAATATCCATCTTCTATAAATAAATCCTTTAAAAGTTTGATTAATTCAAATTTTTTATTCAAATTAGATTCAAGTAAAATTCTTTGGTAGATTAGCGCTCTTGCTTGAATATTTGATACTGATTTATAAGAGTCTAACGCATTTAAAAGTTGGTTTATATTAAATTGAAATCTTTTATATAATGAAAACAAATCTTTCTCTGAATAATTTTTTTCATGTGTTGCTTGTTCAATTAAAGAAATTTTTTCCTCTTCTACAACATCAATATCCTCTATATCATACAATAAATTTGATGCAGATAAGTATTTCCAAATTTTAGGATTAGTATTCTTATTTGGCTCAAAAACAAAATCTGGATTAGTTCTGTGTGCAAGATGAAAATCTAAGATTGAGTCCTCAGAGATTGTCAAATCAGCCTCTTTAGTATATCCAAATAGGTAATTTAATTTTTTTATGAAATAATCATCCTTAAACCCCAACTCTTTCTTTAGATCTAAAATTAATTGTGCCTCTTCATTTCTTCCAGAGTTTATTAAACAGTAAAGATTAAATTTTGATAGATACTCATCATTAATTACTCCTGAATTTTGTAAAAAAATTTCACAAGCTTTTTCAATATTTGATTCTGATAAATATTTATCAACTAGATATCTGCCTAACTCTGGATGTATGTTTAAAATTTGATTTTTTATTAAATATTCTTCAATTAATTCTCTATCTTCATTTTTGATAAGCCAATTTGATTTAATCTCTAAAAATTCATCCTCAGTAATATTTTCTTCGGGATTATAAGAATTTGTTAATAAAACAATATTCATTAACTCTGCTGCATCTTTAGAAAGTTTTTTTTTAGCCAGATTTGAAAAAAGATATTTTAGCTGATCCCCGTTTGAATTGGACCATAAATCTATTTTAAGATCATAATCTTCAGGATCATAAAGGCCTATTATTTTTATCTCTTGTGAGTTTAAAGACGAAGTTACTTCAACTTTTTCAAATTCTTTATTAGTTTGTTTTTCAAAAATACTTGATTTGGAAGTTTTTTCATTACTATTTTCTAAACTAATTTGATTATCGTTTGATTGAGTTTCTTCAGTATTGTTTTTATCGATATTCCATATATCGATTGGCTCATCTTCGGCTAAGGCATTAACAGAAATCAAAAAAATAATTATTAGAATTGATAAATAATTATTATTTAACAATTTTAAAATTCTCATTAGGGATAATTTTTTCTATTTCTTTTTTTGGCTCTGGAAAGTCTACTTTACTTAAAATAAAAATTGCTCCAAACAATAAAATTAAAATTAAGCCTAACTTTATAATTAATCTAAAGGCTCTCTTGCTTGAACTTGTATTTCTAGTAAATTGCATATAACGTTGGTTAAAATCAAATTAAGACATAATTGTGTTTTTTCAATACAGAAATTTATGAATTCAAAAGAAAATTTAGTTTTTTTAGGAATGATGGGATCGGGTAAGTCATCAATTGGCTTATTAGTATCAAAAAAACTAAATATTAATTTTATTGATGTAGATGAGGAAATTGAAAAAAAAATTGGTTTAAAAATTTCAGAAATATTTGAAAACCAAGGAGAGAAATATTTTAGAGAAATTGAGGAGATTGAAACACTAAAATTATTAAAAAGTAAAAAAACAGTAATTTCACTTGGAGGTGGCGCCTTCTTAAATAATAAGATTAAAAAAGAGGTCCTCGATAATCATATTTCATTTTGGCTTAACTGGGATATTAAAACATTGGTCAATAGGATTAAAGGTAATAAAAAAAGACCTATTGTACATAAATCTTCTAAGACTGAAATCGAGGAATTAATTAAAAATCGATCTATGATTTACTCAAAAGCTATGTATAAAATTAATTGTGAAAAGCTCACGCAAAATGAGATAGCTAAAAAAGTAATAAAAATTTATGAAGCCCATTAAATTAAAGATAAGAACAAAAACAGAAAGTTATCCAGTAATAATTGGTTCAAGTTTAGTCAATAATTTAAATTTTTACTTAAATAAAAATTCAATTATTTTTAATCAATGCCTTCTGATTATTGATAATAATGTTCCAAATAAAATAATTTCAAAAATTACAAAATCTTTAAAAAAAAAAATTTTTAAATTTAAGTTTAATGCTAGTGAAAAAAATAAAAACTTAAGTTACGTAAATAAAATTTTACAAGTTTTACTTAATAAGAATTTTTCAAGACAGGATTGTGTAATTACGATAGGAGGAGGTATTACTGGTGATGTTGGAGGTTTTGCAGCAAGTTTACACAAAAGAGGTCTTAACTTCGTCAACATCCCAACGACTTTATTGTCTCAAGTTGACTCCTCTATTGGTGGTAAAACCGGAGTGAATACAAAAGAGGGAAAAAATCTTATAGGAAGTTTTTATCAACCAAAAATTGTTATAATCGATACAGAATTTTTAAAATCACTACCTAAAAGAGAGATAACTTGTGGTTATGGAGAAATTTTCAAACATTCATTAATTTTAAACAAAAAATTTTTTAAATATCTGAATGCTAACTTTTCAAAAATTTTGAATTTAAAAAGTCCGTACATTGAAAAGGCTATATATGAAAGTTGCAAAATCAAAAAGGCTATAATTGAAAAAGACGAAAAAGAAAAAAATCTTAGAAAAATATTAAATTTTGGTCATACATTTGCTCATGCCTTTGAAGCAACACTTGGATACTCAAAAAAACTAAATCATGGTGAAGCGGTGGTCCTTGGAGTCGTCACAGCACTTAGATTTAGTCTTAATACAAAAATAATTTCTTTGAAAGATTTTAAATCAATATTAAGGCATGTATTCAATGCCAAACTACCATCAGATATAAAAAATTATTTTTCAAAAAAAGATTTAAATAAAATTTTAAAATTTATGTTAAAAGATAAAAAAAATGTTTCAAAAAAAATTAACTTAATACTACTCAAAAAAATTGGTTTAGCTGAAATAAATAATGAATACAGTGATCTAAAAATTAGAGATTTTCTGAAAAAGGAACTAATCAATTAAAATTTGTAAAGAATGAATGTACTCCTTCATTTCTTGATCTAAAGCTTTATAAATTTTTTTATTACTTTCAATCTTATTAAGATTTTTTAATTCTTTTGACTTAATTATAAGTTTTAAATGAAACATCCCCTCTTGGTGTCCAGTATGATTTTTGTGTAAAAAAGATTTATCTTGAATATCGATTTTTTCAATTACAATTTCATTAATTAATTTTTTTTTTACGATTGCAATTAAATCATTTATATTCATATATTGTTTACTATATCATGAAAAATATTTGTGACTGGAATAATTGTAATAAAATTGGTGAATATAAAGCGCCTGTTGAAAAAGATAACAGCAAAAAATATCGTATGCTGTGTCTAGAACACATAAAAGAATTTAATAAAAATTGGAATTATTTTTCTGGAATGAATGATGAACAGGTTATGGATTTTTTAAAATCAGATATGGTTTGGCATAAACCAACTCAAAGTTTTAGTTCTTCTGATAATTTTTTTAAAGTTTTATGGAGCAACACGCTTAGAGATGAATTGGATAAAGACAAATTTAAAGGAGATTATGATCATATGCGTCAATTTAAATTTGACCATAAAGATATCAAAGCCTTTAGTATTTTGGGAGTTTCTGTAGGTCTAAAATGGCAAAAAATTCACGATAAATTCAAAATCCTTGTCAAAAAATTTCATCCCGATATAAATGCTGGAAATAAAAAATACGAAGAAAAACTTAAACAGATAACATTGGCTTATACTCAACTTAAAAATACTTATAGAGAAAAAATTGACACCTAATATTAATTCACAACCAGATATTAAAATATCTATTAAACAAACTTTTGGTATTGACTCTGACATGGAGATTAATGCGTTTTCAAAAAAAAGCGAATACGTACCTGAAATTGATAAAACTTATAAATTTGACAGAGACACTACTCTTGCAATTATCTCAGGTTTTGCATTTAATAAAAGGGTTCTGGTGCAAGGTTATCATGGAACAGGAAAATCCACACACATAGAACAAATAGCAGCAAGATTAAATTGGCCATGCATCAGAGTGAATTTAGATAGTCATATAAGCCGAATTGATCTAATAGGAAAAGATGCAATCGTTTTGAAAGATGGGAAACAAGTAACACAATTTAATGAAGGTATTTTACCCTGGTCAATTCAAAACCCTGTGGCATTAGTTTTCGATGAATATGATGCTGGAAGACCAGATGTTATGTTTGTTATTCAAAGAGTATTAGAGGCAGAAGGAAGTTTTACACTGTTAGACAAAAACAAAGTTATTAAACAAAACAAATATTTTAGACTGTTTGCAACATCAAACACTGTTGGTCTAGGTGATACAACTGGACTTTATCATGGTACTCAACAGATTAACCAAGGTCAAATGGATAGATGGAATATAGTAACGACTCTTAATTATTTAACTCTAGAAAGAGAAATGGAAATTATTTTAGCCAAAAATAAAAATTTAAATAATCCAAAGGGTAAAGAAAAAGTTGCTAACATGATTAAAGTGGCCTCACTAACCAGAAAAGGATTTATAGCGGGAGATATATCTACAGTTATGAGTCCAAGAACTGTTATGCACTGGGCAGATAATACAGAAATATTCAAAGATACAGGCTATGCTTTTAGAGTTACTTTTTTAAATAAGTGTGATGAGATGGAAAAAAACACAATTGCAGAATATTACCAAAGATGTTTTGGGGAGGATTTACCAGAATCTTTGCTTAATATTCAAATTTGATGAGTGATAAAGAAATAAATCTCAAAGAAAAACTAAGACAAGCTCTAGCATCTACAATAAGAGTAATTTCTGACGATTTCAAAACAAAACAAAGTAGTGAGGACAATAAGAGCTCAAATAAATTTGATTTTTTTGAACTAGATAACTTAAATAATAAAATTGATTTTATAAAAGCAAGAGCAGAAGCAGACTCATCAGCATTAAAAAAAAAATTTTCTAGTGAGGAAATCTA
>CACNRG010000011.1 GCA_902622805.1 uncultured Pelagibacteraceae bacterium
TTCAAATTATATTTTTTTTTATATGATTGAGCTAATCTAAATAATTTTTGATGACCAAGATGTAAACCATCAAAATTACCAATTAGAATAATTGATCCTTTGTGTTTTTTTTCTATATTAAAATTAGAATAATGTTTCACCATTTTAAATCCGACTGAATAAAATTTATTATTGTCTCATATTCTTTTGCTACTTGTTGAATACCTTTTTCCTTAATTTCATCCCTATGTATTCCATTAGAAACTAATAAAGAGTCAAAATTTAAAAGATTTGCACCTTTAATATCAGTATTTAAATTATCTCCGATTGCCAATATTTTTTTTTTATTGTTATCAATTGATTGATTATAGACCTCAGGATAAGGTTTTCCAAAGTAAACTACTTCTCCACCCATTTTTTCAAAAACCATAGCAACAGATCCTGCACACAATTCCCTTTTATTGCCGCGGTCAACAATCAAATCTGGATTAGTACAAATCATTTTCTTAGTAATGTGATTATCGAACAAAGTTTTATAATAAATTAGATCTTTGTCATAATCATCAAATAATCCAGTACATAATAAATATTCACTTTCTTTTATATTTTCACACTTATTATTTTTAAATAAATGAAATAAGTCAAAATCTCTTGGTGGGCCTATATGATAAAATTTTTTTGATAAAAAATTTTTTTTCAAATAATTCAATGCTGCTTCACCTGATGTAAATACGTGATCTCTTAGTTCTTGATTCATACCCATTTTTTGTAAAAAATTTCTAACAGTTTCATTTGGTCTTGGTGCGTTAGTTAAAAGTACAAAAGTTTTTTTTTTTTTTAAAAGTTCTTTAAGTACAACTATCGCTTGTTCGTGAAGTTTAATCCCATTATGAATTACACCCCAGAGATCGATATAAAAAAGATCATAATTATCAGCTATTGATTTAAGGCCATTTAAATCTAAATTTTTGGTCATATTTTAAGGTATAACCCATAAAATCCTAAATTTACTATCAATATTGACATTCTTAAAGTGTTTCTATCTTGAAATAGACGTTTAAATATCTATATGAGAGCCATAATTATAAAGATTTATTAAGGAGAATTTATGAAGTTTAAACCGTTACATGATAGAGTTTTAATCGAAGTTCTGGATGGCAGCGAAAAGACTGCTGGTGGAATTATAATCCCTGATACTGCACAAGAAAAACCTCAAGAAGGTAAAGTCATTGCAGTTGGTGGTGGAGCGAAAACCGAAGATGGAAAAGTTATTCCAATGGATGTTAAAGTTGGTGATAAGGTTTTATTTGGCAAATGGTCAGGAACAGAAGTCAAAATTGATGGTAAGGAATACAGCATAATGAAAGAGTCTGACATTATGGGTATCTCTAGTAAATAATTATAATTAAAGGAGAAAAAAAATGGCAAAAGTTGTTAAGTTTGATGCTGAAGCAAGAGCAGCAATGATAAGAGGTGTAAATATCTTGGCTGACACTGTTAAAGTTACTCTTGGTCCTAAAGGAAGAAATGTAGTTATGGATAAATCTTATGGTGCTCCAAGAATTACAAAAGATGGTGTTTCAGTTGCTAAAGAGATTGATCTTGAAGATAAATTTGAAAACATGGGCGCTCAAATGGTTAAGGAAGTTGCGAGTAAAACAAATGATGAAGCTGGTGATGGAACAACTACTGCAACTATTTTAGCTCAAGCGATTGTAAAGGAAGGTGTAAAATATGTAACTGCGGGTATGAATCCTATGGATGTAAAAAGAGGTATTGATGCAGCAGTCGATGTTGTAAAACAGAACCTTGTTTCATCTGCAAAAAAAGTAAAAGATAGTGACGAGATTGCCCAAGTTGGAACAATTTCAGCAAATGGTGATAAAGAAATCGGAACAATGATTTCAAAAGCTATGCAAAAAGTTGGTAATGAGGGTGTTATTACAGTCGAAGAAAATAAAGGAATTGAAACTGAACTTGATGTGGTTGAGGGGATGCAGTTTGATAGAGGATATTTGTCCCCATACTTCATCACTAACAGTGATAAAATGACAACTGAATTAGAAAATCCATTCATTCTATTACACGAAAAAAAATTAACAAACCTTCAACCAATGGTTCCTCTTTTAGAGGCAGTTGTTCAAGCTGGTAGACCGTTGATGATAATTTCTGAAGATGTAGAGGGTGAAGCATTGGCAACTTTAGTTGTTAATAAACTTAGAGGTGGTTTAAAAGTTGTTGCTGTAAAAGCTCCAGGATTTGGTGACAGAAGAAAAGCAATGCTTGAAGATATTGCAATTTTAACAGGAGGACAGGTTATTTCTGAAGATTTAGGAATAAAACTCGAGAATGTTAAACTTGAAGATCTTGGTTCTTGTAAAAAAATTAAAGTTGATAAAGATAATAGTACTATTGTAAATGGTGGTGGTAAAAAGTCTGATATCGAAGCTAGATGTTCTTCTATTAAGCAACAAGTCGAAGAAACAACTTCTGATTATGATAGGGAAAAGCTTCAAGAGAGATTAGCTAAGTTAGCTGGTGGAGTTGCAGTAATCAAAGTTGGTGGTGCTACTGAAGTTGAAGTTAAAGAAAGAAAAGATAGGGTTGAGGATGCTTTGAATGCAACTAGAGCCGCTGTTGAAGAAGGTATTGTAACAGGAGGTGGATGTGCATTATTATATGCAGCGCAAGATCTTGACAAAGTAAAAGCTAAAGGTGAAGATCAAAAAGCTGGCGTAGATCTTGTTAGAAGAGCATTAGAGTCACCTATCAGACAAATTACAAAAAATGCTGGTGTTGATGGTTCTGTAGTTGTTGGTAAACTTTTGGAACAGAATAAAAAAACACATGGCTATGATGCGCAAAACGAGGAATATTGTGACATGTTCGCTAAGGGAATTATTGATCCTGTAAAAGTTGTTAGAACTGCTTTACAAGATGCAGCATCTATTTCAGGATTATTGGTGACAACTGAAGCTATGATAGCTGATAAACCTGAAGAGAAAGATGCAGCTCCTGCTGGAATGCCTGGAGGAATGGGCGGCATGGGTGGCATGGGAGGAATGGGTGGCATGGGAATGTAATACCCTTCTTTTTGTACCTACAAATTTTAAAAAGGCCATCTTTTGATGGCCTTTTTTTTTGCAAATATTAAAATGATAAAATGTCAAAAAGATACAGTGGGAAATCATTTAAGGACTCAAGCTTAAATAAAAAACCTAAATTTACTCTTAAAGAAAAAAGAAGACTTAAAAGAGAAAAGGCAAAAAAAACAAAATAACGACATATTTTGTTCAAAAACCTTGTGTATATTGACTTTTTTAAAGTTTTCAAAAAAAATTTTTAAGGTATAAGAGCCAGGATTTATGAGCAAAGATATAAGAAACATCACTATAATTGCACACGTTGATCACGGTAAAACTACCCTAATTGATAATCTGATGAAACAAAGTGGCTCATTTAGAGAAAATGAAGTTGTTGATGAAAGATTAATGGACTCTGGTGAACTTGAGAAAGAAAGAGGAATAACAATTTTAGCGAAACCTGCATCAATTAATTGGAAAGATACGAGAATAAATATTATTGATACACCAGGTCACCGAGATTTTGCAGCAGAAGTAGAAAGAGTTTTAAGCATGGCCGATGGTGCATTACTTCTAATTGACTCAGCTGAGGGAGTTATGCCTCAAACAAAATTTGTGCTATCTAAAGCTTTAAAACAAGGTTTAAAACCAATTGTAGTGATCAATAAATTGGACAAATCAGATCAAAGAGCTAATGAGGTATTGGACGAAACTTTTGATTTATTTGTAAGTTTAGATGCGAATGAAGAACAATTAGACTTTCCTGTTTTATATGCGAGTGGAAGATCTGGTTGGGCTGATAAAGAAATTGATGGTCCAAGAGAAAATTTAAATCCTTTATTGGATCAAATTATTGATCATGTAAAACCAGCTGAACTTGATAAAACAAAACCTTTTGCAATGCTGTCTACTCTTCTTTATGCAGACAATTTTTTAGGGAGAAGCTTGGTCGGAAGAATTGCCCAAGGAACTGCAAAAGCTAATCAATCGATCAAAGCAATAAATTTAAAAGGCGAAAAAGTGGATGAGGGAAGACTTACTAAAATTTTTAGATATGAAGGAACAAAAAAAGTACCAATCGAAATCGGTGAGGCTGGTGATATTGTAGTTGTTGCTGGTTTAGAAAAAGCAAATGTTGCAGACACGATTTGTGATCTAGAGGTAAATGACCCTATTAAAGCAACTCCAATTGATCCACCAACTATGTCAATTACAATTACTGTTAACACTTCTCCTCTTGCTGGCACTGAGGGAAAAAAGCTTACAAGTACTCAGATAAGAGATAGGTTAATTCAAGAAGCTCAGAATAATGTTGGAATTACTTTTACAGAAAATGAAGGTAATGATTCTTTTGTTGTAAGTGGTCGAGGTGAATTAATGCTGGAAATTTTACTCACTCAAATGAGAAGAGAAGGTTTTGAAATGACTGTTAGCCCCCCAAAAGTTCTCTATAAAAAAGATGAAAATGGTAACAAACTTGAGCCAATAGAGGAAATAACTATGGATCTCGACGAGGAACATTCATCAAAAATTATTGATTCTATGAATCAAAGAAAAGGTAAATTAATTGAGTTAAAAGATACTGGTAAAAATAAAAAAAGATTAATCTTTCATGCACCAACAAGAGGTTTAATGGGATACACAAGCCGTTTTTTAACACTTACAAAAGGTAATGGTGTTATTAACAGAATTTTTTATGAGTATGGACCATTTGAGGGTGATATGGAGGGTAGAAGAAATGGTGCACTTATTTCGATGGAACAAGGAAAAGCAGTTGCATTTGCAATATTTAATTTACAGGCTAGAGGTGAGATGTTTGTAACTCATAATGATCCTGTTTATCCAGGTATGATTGTCGGATTATCTCCAAAACCTGGTGATATGATCATCAATGTTATGAAGGGTAAAAAATTAACTAATATGAGAACACAAGGAACAGATGAAAATGTTGTTCTAACACCAGTAAGAAAAATGTCCATCGCAGAGCAATTAAGCATGTTAAATACTGATGAGGCTTTAGAAATCACTCCAGACTCTTGTAGATTAAGAAAAGCAATTCTCGATCCACATGAAAGAAAGAGAAGTGAAAAATCAGGCGCTGCAGCCTAATCGAAAATTTTATCAACTAAGTACAAACCTAAAGCAACACAGGGACCAATTCCAAAAGCGAATAATAATGTTCCCACTCCCACGGTTCCACCTAAGTACCATCCAATACTTACAACAGAGATTTCTAAAAAAGCTCTCACGGCAGCAACTGCTAAGTTTGTTTTTTTTTGGAGACCAATCATCAAACCATCTCTTGGCCCTGCTCCAAGATTAGATACCAAATAAATACCTCCACCAATACCAACTGTTATTACTGAAATTATAGCTAAAATTAATTGATATAAGTAGTTAGATGGAGTTGGAACAAATTTTATACAAAGATCAATCATCAATGCAATAATGATTGCATTAAGTATTGTACCCATCCCTGGTTTTTGACCAAGCGGTATCCACAAAATTAAAACTGCAACACTAATCAAAAATGTTATTGTTCCTATACTCAAGTTAACATTTAAAGAGATACCTTGAGCTAAAACACTCCATGGAGAAGCACCAGTAAAAGATACAATTAATAAGCCTTCCCCAAGACCAAATAACATCAAACCAAAACATAAAAAAAAGAATGTGGAAAATTTTGGCTTAAAATTAAAAGGCTTATCGGAACTCCAATTGACCTTTGGTATTTTCTTAATTTTTAAAAACATTTTTAATTTATTTCTATTGTTAATAAAGTCTATTAAACTAGTTGTTTAATGAAAAAAATTATAGTCATTTTATTTCTTTTTATTTATCCTACAAATTCAATCGCTCATATTGGACATTACATTAAATACAATAAAATTGAGATGGAGATTTTTCGAAATGGTAAACTAATTGGGTATAATCATTATTTTTTCAATAGAAATGGAGCAGAAACTATTGTTACTAATCAAATAAAATTTACAGTTAAACTTTTAGGAGCAACAGTTTTCCAAATTGAGGGTTATAGTGAGGAAAAATATCTCAAAGATCAATTAGTTTCTTATAATTCTAAAACTTTACAAAACGATAAAAAAAAGTTTGTTAATTTAACATTTAATCAAAAGAGTAAAAAATTTGATATTAAAGGCTCTTCATATAATGGAGAGGCCTTAGCTGATAACGTGATTGGAAGTTGGTGGAATCACAAAATTTTACAAGCAAATTCTCAAATAAGTCCCATCTCAGGGAGTATTAAGGATCAAGTAGTAACTTTTTTAAGTAAAGAAAAAATAGATCTTTATGGAAAAGTTTATGATGTTGATCATTTTACATTAAAGTCTAAAGACATGAGTATACCAAAAGATAAAAGATTAGATTTTGATATTTGGTATGATCGTAAAAATTTAATGATACTAAAAGTATCCTATTCAAGGATGGGTAACTGGGAATATAAATTAAAATATTTTGATTAATTTATCTTGAGATTTTTTTATATAAATCTTGCGCACTTATCCATCCTGACTCCAATCTAGGTCCTACAAACCAATCGGCACAAACACCTAATCTTTTCTTA
Organism: uncultured Pelagibacteraceae bacterium; assembly: GCA_902622805.1. Taxonomy (GTDB): domain Bacteria; phylum Pseudomonadota; class Alphaproteobacteria; order Pelagibacterales; family Pelagibacteraceae; genus Pelagibacter. Next base: position 6,646 of record CACNRG010000011.1, read on the forward strand.
GGATCCCAATAGCTCTTAATTTTAAATGGTATAGAATTTGAAGAGTATCTCCAACCGTGATTAAGTGAATAATAAATTTTTGTTTTTTTGATGTTTGAAAGTTTAAAAAATTTATCGATCATAATTTTCGAATTTTCTTTTTTGTTATTCTTATTTTTTTTAATCTTTTTATTTGCCCACTTAAATGTACTTTGAAGAGTCCATAAATCATAATTTGATTTAAACCTTTTTTTTGAGTTTTCGTTTCCAGCCCATCCAAGAATTGGATCTTCAAAAAGATAGCTACTTTTTGAATTCTTACTTTTTTTTATAGCAATCATAGTAGTAATATTTGCATCCATTTTTATAGATTTATTTAAAAAAGGATTATTTATAAATTTTTTAGAGAGTTTTTTTAATTGCGGAAAAGGGCAAGTCAATATTAGGTTTTTAAAAGATCTCAATTTTCCATTATCAAATAACAAATACCAGAGTTTATTTTTATAATAGATTTTTTTTAATTCACTATGATAGTTACAATTAATTTTTTTAAGCAAATATTTGCTAATATCATTGTTTCCATTTTTTCCAATTATTTTTAAATGTTTTTTATTCTCTTTTTTTTTTGAATTAAGAAAAACATGTTTGCCACCCCATGCTTTTAGAATTCTTTTTTTTATTAAATCTTTAGTAAATTTTTTAAATTTCCTAGTTTTTGGTGAGATGTATTGAGTACCATGATCAAAACCTATTTTGCCTTTTATTCTTTTAAAAGATGCACGACCCCCAGGACCTCTTGCTTTGTCGAACAGAATTACTGAATATCTTTTATTTAGAAGATTTGCAATTGTCGCTCCGGAAATTCCAGAACCAATTATACAAAATTCACTCATTTACCAGCAACAACCATTCCCTCTATCAGCATTGTTGGTGAGTTAGTTGCATATTTGAATTCCAAATCATTTGCTAAAGTAATATTTTGAAATATGTCTTTAAAATTCCCTGCTATGGTAATTTCATTAATTGGATACTTAAACTCTCCATTTTCAACAAAAAACCCAGTCGCCCCTACTGAATAATCTCCGGTAACAATATTACTTCCATGGCCTATGGTTTCTGTAATATAGAGACTTTTTGAATTTAAATTCAATAAATCTTTGAAACTAATATTTCCATTTTCAAAATAAAGATTACTTGTTCCTCCACATCTACCATTAGATTTAAGATTTAGTTTTTTTCCATTGTATGTATCAACCAGATAATGTTTTAAAACTCCTTGATCCACTAGTTTAAGTGTATCTGTCTTTACTCCCTCGATATCAAAATTTCTTGAACCTAACCCTTTGAGCATATCAGGTTTGTCAAATACATTTATTTTATCAGAAAATATTTTTTGACTAACTTTATCCTTTAAAAAAGAAGTGCCTCTTGATATCGCTGATGAAGATATGGCACTTGCAAACGTGCTTAATATTCCTTTAGCTATTCTTTTATCAAAAATTATAGGAATTTTTTCGCTCCCGATTTTTTTTGGACTTAATTTTCGAATAGTTTGAATAGCAGATGCATTTCCTAATTCATTTGCATCATCTAGATCTTTTAAAAAACATTTGCTGGAATATTCGTAATCTCTTTCCATACTTTTTTCGTCTTTTGCAACTGTTACACTTGAAGCTGTAAATGAAGACGTTTTGTAACCACTGCAGAAACCTTCACTATTAGCTAAAACAAAATTTGTTTTTCTTTGAGTAAAACTTGACTCTGTATTAACAATTTTTTTATCATTGGATGCAGCTAATTCTAATTTTTTTAAATAATCTATTTTTTGATCATTTTCTATATGAGTATCATCATAGAGATCTAAATCTTTAACTTCTTTTGCTAATAAGTCCTGGTCCGGCAGAGAATTAAATTCGTCCTCAGGAGTATTTTTTGTAGTATCAACACATTTTTCGATCAAAATGTTTAGATTATCATCAAGCAAATTAGAGGAAGATATCGAAGATTTTTTTTTACCAATATAAGTGGTTATGCTTATGCCTAGATCATCAGACCTATTAGACTCGTCTAATTTTTTATTTCTAAAATTAACAGTTTCAGAAACAGAGTTATCTACAATCACACTTGAGTCAGTTGCACCTAATTTCTTTGCTAAACCTAAACAATATGATGCTTTTTTTTCTAAAAATTCTTGATCTTTAACCATTTAAAGTTTCGTACCACCCACAGTCATCTTATTGATTAATATAGATGGCTGCGCTACACCTACGGGGACACCTTGTCCAGCTTTACCACATGTTCCGATTCCAGGGTCCATCATCATATCATTTCCTACCATAGAAACTTCTTTTAAAATTGAGGGACCATCTCCAATTAATGTTGCACCCTTAATTGGTGATCCAATTTTGCCGTTAACAATTTCATAAGCTTCAGTGCAATTAAATACAAATTTACCAGATGTAATATCAACTTGTCCACCACCAAAACTAACTGCGAAAATACCTTTGTCGACAGCTTTAATCATTTCTTCTTGAGTTTGCTTACCGCTTAACATCATCGTATTTCTCATTCTTGGTAGAACTATATGTCTATAATTTTCTCTTCTTCCGCTACCAGTAGATCTTGTTTTCATCAAACGTGCATTAAGCCTATCTTGCATAAAATTTTTTAAAATTCCGTTTTCAATTAAAACAGTTTTTTCTGTTGGTGTTCCCTCATCGTCAATTGTAAGACTGCCTCTTCTTTTATCAATGGTACCATCATCAATAATTGTAACTCCCTCACTTGCAACTTTTTGGCCCATCAAATTATGAAATGCTGAAGTTTTCTTTCTATTGAAATCCCCCTCTAAACCATGACCAACAGCTTCATGAATTAATATTGCTGGCCACCCAGGTCCTAGTACAACCTTCATCTCACCTGCTGGCGCGGGTTTACTCTCTAAATTCACTGATGCTATCCTTAAAGCTTCATCACAAACACTTTTCCAATTTTCATCTTTTAAATATGAGTCGTAAGATTGTCTTCCACCAACACCGTATACGCCTGTTTCTTTTCTGCCATCTTTCTCCACCATAACCGACACATTAAATCTTACCAAAGGACGGACATCTGACAAAGTCTCTCCACCAGATCTAATTATTTCTATAGACTTTTGCTCTCCCAAAAAATTAGCTGTAACTTGTTTAACCTTATCACCTTTAGATCGTAAATAATCATTAACATCGTTCAATATTTTGATTTTTTCATTAAGAGATTTTTGCTCAATAGGATTAATACTGTCATAATACTTTTTATTTGATTTAGGAATTTCATGATTATAAGTACCTTTAACTGATTTTAATGTCGATTTTAAATTTTCTGAAGATTGTTTTAAAGAATTCTTAGAAATTTCATTAGAATGAGAATAAGCCACCACTTCATCAGAAATAGCTCTAAAACCAAATCCTAAATCTGAATTATAACTGGAATTTTTAATTTTATTATCATCTAATAAAATTGATTCAGATCTTGAATTTTCTAAATACAACTCACCATCATCACATTTTTGTAAAGTATCTGAAATAATGTTTTCAGCCTCTTTTCTAGATAGGTCAGATTTTTCAAAGAAATTACTCATAGACGACATTAAATAGGTTGTTTCGTGGAATTTTCAACTAGAGTATTTTACGCATGTACATATATAAGACAAATTAGTAGTAAATTCTCTAATTATGAAAGTTTATTTTAATAATTCTTGTAAAATTTGTAAGGCTGAAATTGATCTTTATAAAAAAGAAAAAATAAATGAAATTGATTGGGTTGATATTACAGATAATGAGTTAGCTGAAAAGGAAACCTCTAAGAACAGTAAACAACTATTAAGAAGACTTCATATCAAAGATGGTGAAAAGGTTGTAGGAGGTGCTGAAGCATTTCTATTGTTATGGAAAAAAATGCCAAAATATAAATTTCTTTATAATTTTTTTAAACTTCCAATAATTTTTAATATATTTGCTGTTGTATATGAAATCGTAGCTTATTTTCTTTATCTTAAAAATAAAAAACAATTGAAAAACTAACTAAAGAAAAATAATAAAAATTTACTTAGTAAAGCCATTGAAGATATAAACATTACAAGAACTATAGAATACATTAATAATACAATATTATTTTTTTTTCTTCTAAGTCTAACAAAATCTTTATCATCTAAATCGGATATATCTCTTTCTCCAGTAACAGGGTAATCATAAGTAAACCTCCATGTGCTATCACCGAGCCTTGGATCTAAATTATTAAAATATGTAATCCAGGCAATAATATATCTAAAAACTAAATATAAAATTATTAAAAAAACAGAACCTAAAATCATTAAATATAATACCTAATCATATCTAAATATTTAAATATTATTTTTAGTTCTTTTTCTAGCAATGAGTTGTGTTAGAGAGTCTACCATAGTGTCCGAAGCTTTAAAAATATCTACATTTTTAAACTCATGAGAAAGATTTTTTTCAGGATTTGTTTTGTCTTCAATGACAATTCCTTCATCTGGAGAATTATTTTTGATATAAATTAATAGTAACCATTCGTCATCTGATGCCTCATCCCATTTGATGAAAACTTCTCCAGTTTCAAATCTTCTATCTATACATCGAAAAATTGACATGTCTCTTGTAATATGTCTTTTATTTAATTGAAATACTAAACTACTTGCACTTCTATAAAAACTTTCAAGCGCAAATTCAATTTTTTGTCTTGCTAATGTATACTCTTTTTCTTTTTTTAATAAAGCATCTCTGTCTTCATCACCTTGAAGTTTGACACCTAGTGCTTCAACTCTCTCTTTAATTTTTTGATCTCGTAGTAATCTGTATTTTTCTTTAAGTTTATCAATTCTTTCTTGTAATCCTGAATAATCTTCTCTTTTTTCTTTTAACGAAATTTTCTCTAGTTTTTCTAATTCTTTTACCTCTCTTATTCTGAATTTTTCAATTTGTTTATCTAATCTTAATTGTTCTAAAAATTGTTTTTGCTTTTCTGCTTGCTCAATTCTTAAAAGTGCCTGTTCTTTTCTTAAAAATAATTTTATATCTTTCGTCCTCTGTCTTTCTAATCTTTCCTCTTCTTTCAGCGTCTGCTCCTTCAGTTTTAACCTTAAGATTTCCTCTTCTTTTTTCTTTTTTGCTTGCTCAATTTTTTCTTCTCTCTCTCTTTCAATTTTTTCTATTTTTATTCTTCTTTTTTCATCAGTTTTTAAAACCTTGTAATTTGAAATCGTTTCTGAAATTTTATCAAAAAAACCTTGAATATGTTTTTCCAAACTAAAATTAATTTTGAAATTAAATTGAGGCTTTAGAGACAATTGAAATTTAACTAATTTTAAAACTAAACTATCTTTTTGTTTTTTTTTTATTTGCGGTCGATAATTAAATTTTTTTGATTTTTTGAATTTATCTTTTCTTTTTTTTATAATCTTGCTTTTTCTATGTTTTTTAATTTTAGATATTTTTCTTTTAACTTTATTTGTTTTATTTTTCTTTTTAATTTTTGTCTTTTTTTTTGATTTTTTTTGTTTTTTTTTCATTTATGAGAAGAAATGACACTATCAATAATTTATTGATAAATATAGTCTCTAGTCACCGGTGTTGATTTATAATTTTTAGTAAGTTGAAATTGATATACAACTTGATCTCCCCACTTAAATGCCATTTCACAACCAGCAAGATAAAATTCCCACATTCTAAAAAATTTTTCATCAAACATTTGAATAATTTTTTCTTTATTTTTTAGGCAATTCTCTTTCCAATGTCGCAACGTGTGTGCGTAATGGAGCCTTAAAACCTCAATATCAGTGACAATTAAGCCAGCTTTTTCAATTGGGTTAGTCACCTCACTTAAGCTTGGAGTATAACCACCTGGAAAAATATATTTTGTAATCCATGGGTGAGGATCTCTTGGAGGATTCACAGATCCAATAGTGTGTATGAGTGAAACTCCATCGTCTTTCAACATGTTTTCTATTTGTTTAAAAAATTTCTTATAAAATTTTCTTCCAACATGTTCAAACATCCCAACACTCACTATTCTATCAAATTTTTCATTTAACTCTCTGTAATCCATAAGTTTAAATTTAACTTGGTTTTCTAAATTCAATTCTTTAGCTTTTTGTCTGCAATAATTAAGTTGGTTATCTGATAAAGTAATACCAGTCACTTCGCATTGAGCACTTTTAGCTATATCGATAGCAAGTGAACCCCATCCACATCCAATATCTAAAACTTTTTGGTTTGGCTTTATATTTAATTTTTTAATTAAGTGTTGAATCTTATTATTTTGAGCTGTCTCTAAACTGTCGTTCTCATTTTTAAAATATGCACAAGAATATTGTCTTTTTGGATCTAAAAACAAATCATACAGATCATCTTTAATATCGTAATGATGTGATACATTCATTTTTGATTTTTTTATAAAATTAAAATTTGTTAAATATCTGTAAGATCCTCTCAATTTATTAATCATATAGCTAAAGAAATTTAATTCCTTCCTTCCAATATTCATCAATGCAAGATCCAAAAATTCTGTAAGTGTTCCGTTCTCTATGACTATTTCACCATTAGTATATGCCTCACCAAAATATAAATCAGGATGAAATAGTAATTTGTAATGAAGTTTTTTATTTAAAATTTTCAATTTGATTGGATTTTCATTTGGTTGTCCAATAATATATTCTTTATGGTTTGCGTTAATTAATATGAATCCACCCTTTCTAAAAATTTTGTTAAGAAATCTTGCTAATTGCATTTATGCTGCCACTGTTGATTTGTTGAAAAATTCTAAATCTTTTAATTTATCTATTAATTCTTTTTCATCATGCTGATTTAAAAGACTCAGTGGTGGTAAAATATTTTTATATATATCATCATTTTGAGCCCAATAAGAATGTAAAGCGGAAATTAAATTATATTTATCAAAGGCACTTCTAACATCACATAATTTATCATTATGTAACTGTTTTTTTTGTGCAAAAAAATTATCATAAACATTTCTGGACAATTGTGCTGTGACATTGCATGTAGCTGTTATTATACCTGAACAGCCCAATTCTAAACCTTTTAACAATTTAATTTCTGAACCAGGAAAAATTGAAAAATTTTTAATTTTCAAGTTTTCATACAAATTGTAAGAACTGTCTTTTACCCCAACTATTTGTTTTGGAAATTTGTTAACAAGTGTTTCTACACACTTTAAACTAAATTTATAACCACAAAGTTTTTCAAAATTGTATAAAATAATCTTACATTTTGGTACCGATGAAACTACTTTTGAGTAAAACTCTACAACTTCAGTATCACCATATTTATAATAAGCTGGAGGCATAATCAAAAATTTTTCAAAATTTAAAGAAGTTGCTATTTTCATAAAATTTATTGTTTCGGCTAAAGAATTGAAACCTGTTCCAATTAAATGTTTATCCTTATATTTGCTTTTTGAGAGCTTATTTAATAAATCAATTTTTTCTGAAACTGATATTAATTGAGATTGTCCTGTACTTCCAAATATTGCTGTTCCATGACAACCTTGATCTATAAGCTTTTCAGCGTGACCTATAGTTTTATCAACATTTAAGCTCAGGTCAGAATTAAGCACTGACATCGAAGCTGCGAAAATTCCACTTATTTTTGTCATAATAAATATTTATATAAAAATATACTCAGTAAAGAATATAAATACCATATGAAAATATTAGCAGTTCAAAACAGAATGGGCATTGGGGACACTGTAATTTTTTTACCTTTTATAAAGGCTGTATCCAAAAAATTTAATACACCTATAAATTTACTTGTTAAAGAAAGTTCCAAAGCTGATCAATATTTATACCAAACTGATTATATAGATAAAATTATCATTTTAAGAAGAGATAAAAAAACTGATTATAAACATGGAGGGTTTTTCGGAAGTTTAAATTTAATTAATGACATTAAAAAATATAATTTTGATAAAATTATAATCTTTAATTCTTCTTTAAGATATAATCTAATTGCTAGGCTAACAGGAATATCCGAAATTTATCAATATCCTTTATTTCAAAAAAAAAGACAACATATTATTGAAACCCCAAGAATTTTTTTTCAAAAGAAATTCGACTTAGATGTCCATGAGGATCCAGAGATACAAATTGATGATGAAATTAATAATGAGTCAACAGATATATTTAAAAATAACAAAAATGAAATTAATATTCTTTTAGGAATAGGAGGATCAGGCCCAACAAAAAGAATACCAGCAAAAACATTTTTAGAGGTTATCGATAGAATGATTGAGATTAAAAAAAGTAAATTTTTTCTAGCGACTGGAAAAAGTGAAGAAGAACAATTGATACTGAATGAAATATTAAATTCTAAATTTAAAAATAATTGCGTGTCTTTAGATAATTTATCTATAAAAGAAACATTGCCAATAATAAAAAATTGCAACCTTTCTATTTGTAATGACTCTAGCTTTAGCCATTTATCTGCAGCTTTAGGAATTAAAACAATCACCTTAATGGCAGATACTCCATTAATTTATGGAAATTATAGCTCTAAGATGTTTCCAATACTCCCTGATGGGGAAAAAGAAGTTACACATGATACACTTGCAAAAGATAAAATTAACCCAAACAAAATATTTAAAAAAATTTTAGAAATTTTAAATTAGGAAATATCTCTCAGAACTATATCTTTAGCTTCATTAACAATTGAAGATAACTTTGATGTTTCAGGCGAAACATCAGGATGAATTTTTTTTTGAATTTTAATATATGCTTTATTAACATCTGCTTTAGTAATTTTTTTTTTCTCATCCAAATTCAAAATCTTGTAAGCTTCTGAAACAGATATTGATGACACATTATTAGATCCTGAATTATTAAAAGAAAATCTACCAGACTTTCTCAAAGTTTGTAGGAGTCTATACAATGATATTAATTGAAATATTGACAAACCTTTAAGCTTCAATAGTGCTAAGCTAGCTAGTGTTAATGGTAAGGTTAATATAAATCGACCTGCAATTGCAAAAAATATAGCTAGCAAAAATAACCCAATTATCAGCATTATTCTCATACTTTTTGAAATTTTTTTTGAAGAAATAGTAGAAAATTTTTTTAATAATAAATAAAAAATAGTCAAAATAACCAGTGTATAAATTATAATATTCATATATTTCCCTATCCAAATGAAATTACCACATTTACAAAAAAAACCTGAATTAAAATCTTGCCACGGTGTCACTTGGGAAGATAATTACAGCTGGATACATCAAAAAGATATTTTAGAAGTCTTAAAAGATAAAAATAGATTAAATCCTGAGGTAAGAGAATATCTTGAAAACGAAAATCAGTATACTGATTACCATTTAAAGGATACCAAAAAAATACAAAAAGAATTATTTGATGAAATTAAAGGAAGAATAAAGTTGGATGATGAGTCTTTACCCTATAGAGATCACAGTTATGATTACTGGACCAAAACAACTGCTAAAGGAAATTATTCTATAAAGCTTAGGAAAAAAATTGGATCACAAAACACTGAAGAAATTTGGAATGGAGATAAAGAAAAACAAAAACTAAATGTTGAGTATTTTGGAGTAGGAGATTTAGAAGTAAGCAATAATGACAAATATTTAGGTTTCTCTCTAGATTTAAAAGGATCTGAATATTATACTATTTTTATCAGAGATATTAAAACTAATAAAATTATATCAAGAGAAATTACTGATACAGCTGGTGGTATCACTTTTAGTTTAGATGACAAATATATTTTTTATTCAAAACTTGACAAAAACCATCGAGCAAGAAAAATATTTAGACACGAGATTGGAAATTTTATTAATGATGATGAATTAATCTTTGAGGAAAAAAGTGAGGCTTTTACTGTAAGTATTGGTTTAAGCTCAGATGAGAAGTATTTTTTTATAACTACCTCAGATCATAATACTTCTGAACAGTATTATTTTAAGTCAAATGAAAAAAAACCAGTGCCTAAATTGATAATTAAAAGGGAAAGAGGTGTCTTATACTCTGTAAATTCATGGGATAAAAAATTTTATAATCACACTAATAAGGATGCTGAAGATTTTAAAATTGATTTTTGCACTGATTTAGAAAATCAAGACTGGAAAACATTTATACCGCCAAGGGAGGAAGTTTTAATAGGTGGTTTAACATTCCTAAATAATTGGATTATCCGTGGAGAAACGTCAAATGCATTAGACAAACTATTTGTTAGAAATATTTCTACTAATCTAGAGGAAGAGTTAATTTTTTCTGATGAAACAGTTTATGTTCCAGGCGTAACATTAATACAAAAAGACAAAAACACTGATGTGGTTTATTTGGGATATTCATCTCCAAAAACACCTTCTAGAGTTTTTAAGTATAATTTGTTAGATAAATCAAAAAAGCTGGTTAAAGAGCAAGAGATTCCATCCGGTCACAATAAGAATGATTATATTGTTGAGAGAGTTGAGTTTAAATCTCATGATGGAAGACTTGTGCCTTTAACAATTACAAGACATAAAAAAACAAAAATTGATGGTTCATCAAATTTATTATTGTATGGATATGGGTCTTATGGAAATTCGATGTCTCCAAGTTTTTCCTCTACGCGATTAAGTCTTATCAACAGAGATATTATATGGGCGACAGCTCATATCAGAGGTGGTATGGAAAAAGGTATGAAGTGGTGGAAAGAAGGAAAACTTACTAATAAAAAAAATACATTTGAGGACTACATTTATGCTGCAAAATATTTAATTGAAAAAAAATATTCCTCCAAGGGAAAAATTATTGGGATGGGTGGATCAGCTGGAGGTTTGCTTATGGGAGCAGTAGTTAACAAAGCGCCTGAGCTTTTTCTTGGAATTATTATGGCAGTCCCTTTTGTAGATTCTCTTACAACCAATCTTGACCATTCTTTGCCATTAACTGTTGGAGAATTTGATGAGTTTGGAAATGCAAAAGATAATAAAGAGCATTTTAACTATATTTATTCTTACGCTCCTTACCATAATATTAAAAAAATGGACTATCCAAACATTTTAATTACCACAAGTTTGAGTGATAACAGAGTTCTATTTGATGAACCTGCAAAATTTACTGCAAAATTAAGAGACTATAAAACAGATAATAATTTACTACTTTTAAAAACTGAAATGAATGCAGGTCACGGTGGAAAGTCGGGTCGTGATGGAGCAATTGAAGAGATAGCAGTAGATTACGCTTTTGCACTAAAAATATCAAAAAAAATTTATTTTTAAACTCTTGAAAATATAAAATCAGTTACTAAATAAAAATATGCAGGTTGCCTTATGGGACCTGTAAAAAATAAACTTGCTTAACAAAGGAGGAAACAATGACAAGTAAGGATTTATCTATATTCAACTCGCTAAGACCTTTTTCAATTGGTTTTGATGATATGTTTGATCAATTCGAAAATATGTTGGGTAACGGGCATCTGACGATGCAATCAAATTATCCACCTTACAACATCAGAAAAACTGGAAAAGACAATTATGCTATTGAGGTAGCATTAGCTGGCTTTTCTAAAGATGACGTTGAAGTTGAGTTCGAAGATAATTTATTAACAGTAAGAACAAAACAAGTTAATAAGTCTGAGAATAAAAACTCTGATGGAGAAATAATTCATAAAGGAATTTCTCAAAGACAGTTTGCTAGATCATTCACAATTGCAGATGATGTAAAAGTTGGTGATGCTAAACTAAAAGATGGTCTTTTGACAATTTCTTGTGAAAAAATTATACCAGAGCACAAAAAAAGAAAACTTATTGAAATTAAATAAAAAAATAACCTTGCTTGCGGAGATTATTTCTCTCCGCAAGAAACTTAAAAACATCCATTAGAAACGAATCCTATAACTATTAAGTTTGTGTTGATTTCAAATCTTCTCTCACATGGAATACCATATTTCTTTGTTTTATAAACGAGCTCAAGATTGCCTCTTTCATTTTTGTAATCTTCGTTTGGTTCGCCTAGATCTAATCTTAATTCATTTGACGATTTTCCAATATATTTAGTTAATTTTGCATTTTCTTTTTCTACAATTGAATTTGTTTTGTTCTTAACAGTTTGACATCCCGAAAAGATAAATACAGAAATAACAAGAATAATTGTTAAATAAATTTTTTTCATAATTTATAATACTCATACAAATATGGCATAAATATAAACTTATAAGTTGAATTCTGTGAATAACCATGAATTTAAAAGAGTATATCTAAAAAGAATCTAATAGTTATTTAACAACTAGGAGGAATAATGTTCGATAATTATTTTAATTATAAAAAACACAAAACAGATTTTAAAACAGAAGTAATTGCTGGTGTAACCACATTTTTAACTATGGCTTACATTATGTTTTTAAATCCATTTATTTTATCTGGTGAATTTGCTGGACCAGAAAAAGGCTTTTTTGATTTTGGAGCCGTATATACAGCAACAATTTTAGCAACAGCATTGGCTTGTTTTATAATGGCTTTTTATGGAAAAACATGGCCAATCGGTCTTGCTCCAGGCATGGGAATTAATGCTTTTGTAGCTTTTGGTGTATGCGCCGGTATGGGTTACACTCCTCAAGAAGCGTTGGGTGCTGTTCTTGTTGCAGGTGTGTTATTCTTAATAATATCTCTGACCCCAATTAGAGCTTGGTTGATTAACTCTATTCCAAAAAGTTTGAAACTTGGTATTGGAGCCGGAATAGGATTATTTTTAGCAATCATAGGTCTCCAAATAATGGAAGTTGTAGTTGATAATCCTGTAACATTAGTGCAGTTAGGTGATCTTAGTGATCCTATAGTTCTTTTAGGCTGTGCAACATTCATAGCAATAATTGTTCTAGAAAAAATGAATGTAAAAGGAAATATAATTATCGGTATTTTGGCGTTCAGCATAATTGCTTGGGCTACTGGACTTGCAAAATTTAATGGAGTTGTAAGTTCACCACCACCAATGACGTATTTGTTTGAGTTCGATCTTTCTGCTGCAATGACCGCTGGAATGTCTACTGTTATATTTACTTTATTGTTTATTGATTTTTTTGATACTGCTGGAACCTTAACATCTGTTGCAAACGTTGCAGGTAAAATTGATAAAAATGGAAAAGTTGAAGATATTAACAAAGCTATGTTGTCAGATAGCGTTGGTACTGTTGCGGGTGCTATGATGGGAACAACAACAGTTACAAGTTATGTAGAATCAGGTGCTGGAGTTAAAGCGGGTGGTAAAACTGGAATGACATCACTAGTAATTGGACTATTATTTTTAGCATGTATATTTTTTGCTCCCCTAGCAACAAGTTTACCAAAACAAATTGATGGAGCAGCTTTACTTTTTGTTTCTGTTTTATTTATTAGAAATATTACTGATATAGATTGGAATGATATAGCTGAGTCAGCTCCAGCAATTCTTGCAATGATAGCTATGCCTTTAACTTATAGTATCAGCAATGGTATTGCTTTAGCTTTTGTATCGTATGCATTAATTAAAATATTCACTGGTAAGTTTTCAAGTACTTCGCCAGCAATATGGGTGATAGCAATTCTAAGTATAATTAGTTTTGCAGTTGCTTAAAAAATTTAATAGGGCTGGTTAACACTGGCCCTATTTATTCTTTTCAATAATTTCCTCTATACTTAATTCTTCATAATGTTCTGTTGGTTGAACGATCCAAGGATCCGAGTCTAATCGGACTGGACAAAAATCAGGTTCAAAAGTTGATGATTTTTTTTTCCATAAACAAGCTGTTTTTACTTCATTAATAAAATTTTTTGTTGGTCCATAACCTTTAAGCCATTCAATACTTTTATTAAGTGTCAATCCTGTATCAGATAAATCATCAATTAACAAAACTTTATCAAAATCTTTTTCATTTGCTAAAGAACTTATTTCTCTTGCAAACATCAGCTGTCCTTGGTTATCCTCCATGCCTTCGCCCGAATAACTCTGAATAACTATATACGCTATAGGAAGTTTTAAGATTCTAGATAAAATATCAATTATTGGAGCTGCTCCTCTCATAATGCCAACTAATACTGTTGGTTTGTAGTTTTTGTGTATTTGAATTGCCAGTTTTTCTACGATTTGAGTATATTCTTTGAAACTTATTATTAATTTATCTGCCATGGAATTTTTTATCATATAAAAAAAATTAAAAAAGATTAAAAAGTTAGTATGAAAATTTATGATTGTTTTATGTATTTTGATGAAGAAGTGGTCTTAGATGTAAGATTAAATACGTTAGATAAATTCGTTGATTATTTTGTTATAGTTGAGAGTAATTTTACACATAAAGGTGATAGAAGAAAACTTAAATTTAATCATAAAAAATTTGAGAAATTTAAAAGTAAAATAATTTATCTTGTATTTGATAAAGAACCAGATGGATTAATTGAAATAAAAGACCCAAAAAATGATCATGGGGGATATATCATGAATGCTCTTATAAGAGAAAACAGTCAAAGAAACTTTATTTCAGAGGGATTAAAATCTGCAAATGATGAGGATTTTATTTTAATTTCTGATGTTGATGAAATACCAAATTTAGAGAATATTGATTTGAATATATATAAAAAAAACATAATTCAATTCAGACAAGAAATGTTTTATTATAAATTTAATCTTAAACTTCCTAATCTTGTATGGACTGGAACTAAAGGATGTAAAAAAAAGAAATTGATTAATCCACAATGGTTAAGAAATATTAAGGATAAAAAATATCCATTTTTTAGAATTGATACCATTTTCTCAAAAACGAAATATATTAATATAAAATTTATAGATAATGGTGGATGGCATTTCTCCAATGTTAAAAGTGCTGAAGAAATTGAACATAAATTAAGATCATATCTTCATCATAGAGAGTTTGATATTAATCCATTAAAAACTGAAGAAATTAAAAGTATAATTAAAAGAAAACAAGCAATTTATGACCTTAAAGTTGACAAAAGAGTCAATAAGATTGGCAATGGAAGTAAATTGGAAAAATATCCTATGGATAAATTACCTAAATTTTTACAAAATAATATAAACGATTATCAAGAATGGATTGATTAATTATGAAAGCCTTTTGGGTATGCATATACGAAAAAATTGATAACACAGAAAAGTTAATGGAATATGCTGTTAAAGCAAAGACAGCTATAGAAAAATTTTCAGGAAAATTTTTAGTCAGAGGTGGAAAAAATAGGACAAATGAAGGAATAAATCCTCCAAGAATAGTTGTAGTTGAATTTCCTAATTATGATTCTGCTGTAAAATGTTATGATTCAAAAGAATATCAGGAAGCACATCATATTTTAGAGGGTCATGTAATTCGACATCACCAGATAGTAGAGGGTAGTTAGTACTGTATTGGCTCAGGATCAATACTTCTCCATAAATACCATGTTGCAACAGAACAATACGGGGAAAATTTTTTTTTAAGATTATTTACAAATTTTTCTGGTGGAAAATATTTTTTGTTATAATTTTTAGAAATAGCTCTTAGGAGGCCAATATCTTGTATTGGCCAAATATTTGATCTATTATAGGTAAAGAGCAAAATCATTTCTGCAGACCATCGACCTATTTGTTTTAAACTTGAAAGATATATTATTGCCTCTTCATCATTCATTTTACTAATTAAATTTGGATTAAAACTTTTATTTAAAATTTGTTTTGCTAAACCCTTGATTCCAATAACTTTTTGGCGACTTAAACCACAACTTTTTAGTTGAGAAAAAGTTAAATGTGAAACTGTTCTAGCATTAATTTTATTCTTACATTTTTTTCTAAATTTTAAAAAAACTGAATTAGCTGCTGCCACACTTATTTGTTGGCCTATAATACTTTTACATAATGAGAAGAATATATCTTTTCTAGAAGTGAGAATAATTTCTGATGGACTTTTATAATTTTTAATAAGTTTTGACATTATTTTATCTTTTTTTGAAAGATACTTTTTTGCTGTATTCCAATATTTTGGAACTTTAGTCATTAATTGTTTTTGAGGTAATAATTTTTTTTTTATAAATCTCTCTTCTAAAAATAATTAAAGTCGAGATAATAACTAAAAATGCTCCTATTAATGTTTTTATTGTGGGTATCTCTCCCCAAATAAAGTACCCGAAAATAATGGCAAAAACCAAGGCTAAATATTTTAAAGGTGTAACAAGTGAAACTTCAGAATATTTATATGATTGACTTAGCCATAGGTTGGCAACTCCTCCAAAAATTCCTATTAAAGACAGTATAATAAAATGATTAAAACTTGGTAATATCCAACCTTGAGGTATAGTTAAGAAACTTAATAAAGTTATTGCTAGAGAAAAATAAAAAGAAATTAACCAAACTGGCTCGGTTGAAGAAAGCTGTCTAATTGTTATAGCAACATAAGAAAGTCCCAAACAAAAAACTATTGGAAATATATAATAAATATTTAACTGACTTATTCCTGGTTCAGTTATAATTATAATGCCTATAAATCCTATAATAACTGCCATCCATCTAAAAATTCCAACTTTTTCATTTAACAAAAAAATTGAAAATATAGTTGTAAATATTGGAGCAGCAAAAGATATACTTACCACCGTTGCTAATGGTAATTTTCTTAAAGCAATAAATATTGCAATTAAAGCAATTAGACCTGAAAAACATCTTAAAAAATGAAGACCTGGTCTTCTAGTTTCATAAAAATTATGAAGTCTTTCTTTTGGAATAATGAAAAGATAAAAAATAATACCAAAAAACCCTCTGAAAAATAAAACTTGTCCTATTGGGTACTCAATAGACCATTTAACGATCACATCCATTAAAGAAAAAGCACATATTGAGAGAAACATGTACAAAAAGCCTAATTGATTTTTGTTAAGCATATGAATAATTTGTAGATTAATTTAATACATAATCAATGGAAATAGCAGTTTTAGCACTTGGGTGTTTTTGGGGACCAGAAATCAAATTTAGTGAAATTAATGGTGTCATAAAAACAGAGGTGGGTTACTGTGGTGGTAACAGTAAAACAACAACCTATAAAGAAGTTTGCACAGGTAATACAAATCATGCAGAAGTTGTTAAACTAGATTATGATGAAAAAATTATATCTTATGAGGAAATTTTAAATATTTTTTTTGAAATACATGATCCAACAACTTTAAATTCTCAAGGACCAGATTTTGGGACACAATATCGAAGTGAAATTTTTTATTTAAATGATATTCAAAAAGAAAAAGCTGAAAAGGTTCTTGAAGAAGTAAATAGAAAATTATTTGGAAAAGTCGTTACTAAAATTTCTTTACTTAAAAATTATAGTCCTGCTGAGGAATATCATCAAATGTATTTAAAAAAGAAAAGATAGAATGTCCTTGGTGGAAACTGATTGGTTAGAAAGAAATTTAAATAGTGTTAAAATTTTAGATTGCTCTTGGCATATGCCCCAAACTAATAGAGATGGATATGAAGAATACAAAAAAAATCATATTCCAAAATCAATTTTTTTTGATTTAGATAAAAATTCAGCAACGGAAACTGATTTACCCCATATGCTTGTTTCTTTAAATAAATGGGAAAAAATCGTATCAGAAATGGGAATTAATAATAATGATAAAATTATAATTTATGATAATTCAGATGTTATCAGTGCATGTAGATGCTGGTACAATTTTATATACTTTGGTCATAAACCAGAATTAGTAAAAGTTTTAAATGGTGGATATAAAAAATGGATAAATGAAAATAAAGTTACAGATGCCACAATACAAAAAACTGTAAAATCAAATTATAAAGCAAGTGAACTTAAAAATTTAGTTAAAAATAAAAAACAAATAGACCAAAACATAATTGAGAAAAAATTTGATGTCATCGATGCAAGAAATATTGAAAGATTTAAAGGTGAAGTAAAAGAACCAAGAGCAGGTTTAATAAGTGGTAACATTAAAAATTCGAGCTGTATACCATTTAATAAATTAATTAATGCTAATAAAACTTTTAAAACGAAAAAAGAAATAAGTGAAATTTTTAAGAAAAACTTAAAAAATATAGACTCAGATACTGTTGTGTTTTCATGTGGTTCTGGTGTTACTGCCTGTGTTTTAGCCCTAGCTTATTCTTTAATAAATGATAAATATTTGCCAAAAATATATGATGGTTCTTGGGCTGAATACGGTAAAATTTAAATGAAAAGATCTACAAAAATAATTACTGTTGTAACAATTTTTTTTATAATAATCACCTCAGTTATTGTTGCAAGGACAATGATTGGAAATCATTTCAAAAAAAAATTTAGTAAAGTTCCTCCTCCAGGAATAATAGTTGCCGAGGTGATCGAAGAAGAGTTTTCTGAAAAATTAGAAACATTTGGGACAGCAATTTCAAGTAAAAGTAAAACCTTTAAAATTAGGAAAGATGAAGTTTCTGGTGAGTTTAAATTAAAAGAAAAAGTTAAAAAAGGAGATTTAATATTAAGTCTTACAAATAGAAATATTACAGCTCCATTTAGTGGTGTAATAGGCTATACAGGATTGACTGAAGATATATTTGTCTCAGATAATATTTTTATTATAACTCTTGATGATAATTCAACAATTTACTCTGATATCAAAATTCCTGAAAGTTATGCACCATTTATAAAAAAAGGATTACCTGTAGATGCAAAAGTTTCAAGTTATGGTAATAAAATTTTTAAAGGAAAAATAGATTTTATATCTAGTAGAATTAATGCTGATACAAGAAGTCTACTGTCTAGAGTAAGTATTAAAAATGAGAATTTAGAATTGTTATCAGGTTCATTACTTGACATAACTATTAAATTCAATTTAAGAAATGCATTAAGTGTGCCAGATACAAGTATAATGATGGAAGGAGAAAAATCCTATATTTATACAGTATCTAAAGAAAATATTACTAATAAAATTGAAGTTGATATTGGCTCAAGGAATGATGGTAAAGTAGAAATTCTCTCAGGTCTGAATAAAGGAGACCAAATCGTTGCTGAAGGTCTTAAAAAAGTTAGGCCTCTAGGTAAAATTAAACCCATAAAAAAATAAATGTTTATTTCAGAGCTTAGTATTAAAAGACCTGCAGTTTCGTGGGTAATGTCTTTAATTTTAATTATATTTGGTCTTTTTGTTTTTTGGAAATTACCTGTAAGAGAATTACCAAATGGAATTCAACCACCCGTTGTGCAAGTTCAAGTAAATTATAAATCGGCAGCAGCTTCTATAATAGACCAAGACGTTACACAAGTTATGGAGGATGTAATTGGTGGGGCTGAAGGGATAAAAAATATTGATTCAAAATCTGAAAATGGAAGAAGCACCATAAATATAGAGTTTGATACTAGTATTGATCTAGATAATGCAGCTAATGACATTAGAGAAAGAGTTTCTAGAGTGGTAGATAATTTACCATCAGAGTCCGACCCTCCACAAATTTTAAAAAGAGCTGCTGGATTCACCACTACAATGTGGTTATCACTGTCTTCTAAAACATGGAGTGACTTAGAACTTGGTGATTATGCAGAAAGGTTTTTGATTGACCAATTTTCAAGTGTAAAAAATGTTGGTAGAATTTTGGTAGGTGGGCTTAGGGAATTAAGTATCAGAGTTTGGATAGACCCTATTAAATTAGCTGCGAACGATTTAACAATTCAAGAAGTTGAAAATGCTCTTAGAGGAGAAAATATAAGGCTTCCAGCAGGCACCCTAGAAGCTGATAATATAGATTTAACTTTAAACTTAGATAAATCCTACAATAACATTGATACATTAAAACAATTACCTATAAAAAAAGGTACTAACAAAATAATATTACTCTCAGATGTAGCTAATATAGAATTTGGACCAGTTTCCGAAAAAACTTTATTCAAAGCTCAAACAAAAGACCAGATTAACTTAAAAACAGTTGGTATAGGAATTTATGCAAAAAGTGGAGCTTCAACAGTTGAGCTTTCAAATAATATAAAAAAAAGATTAGTTGAAGTTAAAAAATCTTTACCTGAAGGATTAGATCTTAGAGTTTCTTTTAATAGAGCAACTTATGTTCAAGCTGCAATTAATGAAGTTTATAAAACACTAATAATTGCATTTATATTGGTAGTAATAATTATTTATTTATTTTTAGGAAATCTTAAAGCTGTAATTGTACCAGCTATCGCTCTTCCAGTAAGTCTTATAGCATCTTTCTTGGGATTATATATTTTTGGTTTATCAATTAATATATTTGTACTTTTAAGTTTTATATTAGCAATCGGTATTATTACTGACGACTCAGTAATCATGACCGATGCAATTTATAGAAGAATAGAAAATGGAGAAACTCCTTTAATAGCAGCATACAAAGGATCAAAACAAATTTCATTTGCTATAATTGCTACTACTCTAATTTTAATTGCAGTATTCATTCCTTTAATTTTTATCAAAGGAATTTCGGGGACATTATTTAGGGAAACAGCAATCACATTATCTTTTTCAATTATTGTCTCTTCATTTGTTGCACTTACTCTCTCTCCTATGTTGGCAAGTAAGTTCTTGACAAAAAAAAATGTAAAAAACAATTTAGTAAAAAAATTTGAAAAGTTATTTTTAAATTTATCTTCTTTTTACAGAGAAACATTAAGTATTGTAGTCAGCAAAACTAAGATTATAGGAACTTTTATTATTTTTATTATTTTATTTTCGGCATTTCTATTTAATTTTTCTAAAAAAGAATTATTACCTATGGAAGATAGAGGTGTTTATCTTGTAATTGGTTTTACTGATGAAGGAAGATCCTTCGAATATACTCAAGAAAAGGCTCAAGAAGTTGAAAAAAGATTAATTCCATTATTACAAGCCAAAGATAGTCCCTATTCTAGATTTATAATGAGAGTACCTGGATTTGGGAGTTCAGCAAACTCTTATAATAGTTTTATAATTATTGCTTTATTAGACAATTGGAAAAATAGAAAAAAAGACTCTCAAACTGTTATGAGAGAAGCAATTGGTAAAATTGTAACCTTACCTGAGGCTGTAGCATTTCCAATTTCTCCTCAGTCAATAAGGGTTTCTAATTACACTAAACCAGTTCAGATGGTAATCTATGGAAGGACATATGATGAGCTCGAAGAAATTCAGAATAATGTAATTAAAAAGATTAGATCGAATAAAAACTTATCTAGGATTGAGTCTGACTATAATAGAAATAAACCAGAGGTAAAATTAATCATTGATAAAAACAAGGCTAAAGATCTAGGTGTTTCTTCTCAATCTATTGGAAAAACATTAGAAACTTTATATGGGGGGAAAAAAATTACTACTTTCAATCGCCAAGGTAGAGAATATCCAATAATTGTTCAGCAATATTTATCCGATAGAAGAAATAAAGATGGTATTTCAAAAATTTTTGTTAGATCTGAAAACTCTGGAAAACTTATCTCTCTTGCAAACTTAGTTAATTTTAAAGAGGAAGGTTCAGCAAAAGAACTTGCAAGATATAATAGGCAAAGCGCAGTAACTATTTCTGCAAATATTAGTGAAAACTATACACTTTCAGAGGCTATTTCATATTTAGAAAATATCATGTCAGAAACAGCACCTAACAATCAAATAACCTGGAAAGGAAAATCTGAAGAAATTAAAGAAACAAGCAGTGAACTATTGATTATTTTTGTTTTGGCTCTTTTGACAGCTTACTTAGTAATGGCTGCAACTTTCAATTCATTCATACACCCTTTTATAATTATTTTAACTGTACCATTAGCGATATTTGGTGGTTTAGTATTTATTCTTTTCTTAAATAGTTCAATTAATATTTTTTCACAAATTGCACTCATAATATTAATAGGTATTTCAACTAAAAACAGTATTTTGATTGTTGATTATGCAAATCAAATTAGAACAACTGGAAAAAGTATTGACTCAGCTGTCAAAGAAGCATGTCAAGTAAGATTTAGACCAATCATGATGACTTCTTTAAGCACTATGATAGCTATGTTGCCACTAGTAATTGGAAATATTGGCCCTGGTGCAGGAGAAGGTTCAAGATTAGCAGTGGGAGCGACAATTTTAGGAGGAATGATAATTTCAACTTTCTTCACATTATACATTACACCATCGATGTATTTGGCTTTGGCAAAAAATACTAATAGAAAAGATGCTGTAGATATTGAACTTAATAAGCAACTATCTAAAAAATAATATATTTATTTCTACTTAACGAATTTTTACACTTAGATAATTGGTTTTTATAAATCTTAGACTGCTTTTCAACTTTTTTTGCTAAACTGATAACCTTTTTGTTTTTTTTGTAATTCTTATAATTCCCCCAACCTTCGTGATAAGCAATATATTGTCTAAAAGCATCTTGAAGAGATATTTTTAAAATAAGATTTGTTTTATTTGTATACCAACCTATAAAATCTACACTATCTTTAAATCTAGCTCTGGTCGCAAATTTGTTACCAGTTTCATTTCTGTATTGTTCCCAAGTTCCTTTCACAGCTTGTGAATAACCAAACGAACTAGAGGGACGTTTAAAGGGAATTACTTTGAATAATTTTTGTCTTGGGGGTTTTGCTAGCCAATCAAAATCTGATTCCATCTTTATTATCGCTAATTGAATATGTATTGGTGTTCCCCATTTTTGTTCAACTTTTTTTGAGTGTTTATACCATAGGTATCGTTCATTAAAAATTTTACAACTATTTGAAGTATTTTGAGGAACTGATGAACATGCAGATATTAAAAACATTAAAAAAATTGAAAAATATTTTTTATTGGCAATTATCATTTATCCCCTTTAAAAAAACGGTAAGCATTAACTAACATGAAAATAAAAAAAACACCCAAAATATTTCCTGCTAAATCTTGATATTCAAAGCTTCTTTGTGGTATTAAGATGTGACATAATTCTAGGAAAATAGAAATTAAAAATAAATATAAAAATAAGATTTTAATTTTATTTTTATAATAACAAACTACTCCTAAACAAGATAAGATAACAAAAACATAAAAATGATTTGATGAAAATATTAAAAAATCTTGAGACAATTGCGGTTGTTTTTGTTTATCTCCATAAAGAAGCCACCCAAAAACACTTCCTGGGTAAAGATATATCAAAATCAATCCAATATTGGACACATGGAAGGCGGTTTTTGTGAATAAAAATATTTTTTTCATTTAACTAATAATTTTTTTTATACTAAATTAAATTTGATAAAAATGAGTTATTTAATTTTGGTTAGACATGGACAAAGTGTTTGGAATCTTGAAAACAGATTCACTGGATGGGTTGATGTAGATTTAACTGAAAATGGTAAATTAGAGGCAAAAAAAGCTGGTATTTTATTAAAAAAATCAAATATTCAAATTAAATACTATTACTCATCGCTTCAACTAAGAGCTAATCATACTCTTAAAATTATACAGGAGGCTTTGGAAGATAAAAAAAGTTTTGTAAAAGCCTGGGAGTTAAATGAGAGACATTATGGAGAGCTTACTGGACTTAATAAAGTAGAAATGAGTAAAAAACTTGGTGAAGAAAAAGTACATCAGTTTAGAAGGTCATGGGATTTAAGACCAGATCCTTTAGATAAAAAAAGTGAATTCCATCCACTAAATATAAGTATATATAAAGATGTTCCTATTAATAAAATCCCAAATACAGAGTCTTTAAAAGACACATATAATAGAGTTATAAATTATTTTGAGTCAGAGATAAATGCTAAGATCAAAAATGGAAATATATTAATATCAGCACATGGAAATTCAGTAAGAGCTTTATGTAAATATTTATTAAAACTTGACGAAAAACAGATCTCTAAACTTGAAATACCAACTGGAAATCCATTATTAATAAATTTTGATGAAAATCAAAAAATTAAAGATTGTAAATATTTAGATCAAGATCGTGCTAAAGATCTTTTAGTTTTTTAAATGTCTTTAAGTTCGTAACATGAAAAAATTTAATTTTACTTTCAAATCCATTCAATTTTTTTTGCTTAATTCCATTTAACCAAATTTTGTTAATTGGAAATTTTTTAATTTTTTCATTTTTTAAAATTGATTTATTTAATATTTGACATCCTGTATAAATATATTCTTTGTTATTTTGATTAATTAAATTTTTGTCTAAACCAAAATCACCTTTCAAATTTTTATCAAAACTTAAACTTTTGTTAACTATTAGAAGAATATTCTTTAATTTTTTATTGAAATATAAATTAATCATATCATTTATTTCCTTTGTATAATCTTTATTCCAAATTGTATCTGGATTAAAAACCAAAAAATTTTCTTCATCAGATTTATCAATTAAATTCAAAATACCACCTCCAGTATCAAGAATATTTTTACCATCATCTACAATCTTAATTTCGATATCGTAATTATGATTTTTTGCAAATTCGTGAATTTGTTCTTTTAAATGAAATGAATTAATTAAAATTTTTTTTACACTAAGATTATCAATGAGGTTTATACAATGATCTAATAATGTAAGATTTTTTATTTTTAAAAGAGGTTTTGGAGTATTTAATGTAAGTGGATTTAATCTCTCACCAAATCCAGCACTCAATATTAAAGCAGTATTTATTTTCATTTATTCCTAATTTTAAAATCATAAAATAAATTATTTAATTCTTTAAATTTATCATTACTTTTTGATCTTAACTCAATTAAATCCCACGCGTGAGGAATTAATTTAAGGTATTTTTTTTTTTTATCTCTGACAGCTAATCTTGTAAATATTCCAATAATTTTTAAATTTCTCAATACAGAAATTATTTCAAAATCATCTTTAAAATATTTTTTGTTTAACTTATTTTGAGATTTTAAATATAGGTTAAATATTTTTTTTTTAATACTTTTGGGTGTTTTAAGTCTTACATCATCAATTAAAGAGGCTAAATCATATGTTTTATTTCCAATTAGGGCATCTTGAGTATCTATTACTCCAATTTTTTTTTTTGTCATCATTAAATTTGAAACATGAAAATCTCTATGCACGAAGGTTCTATTTTTAAAATGAAGCTTTTTAAGTAAACTATTTACAACATCAATGTATTTTTTTTTAAAAATAATTTGGTCAGATTTATCTAATTTCCTAACAATATACCAATTTGAAAAAAGTTTTGCCTCATCTAATAAAATTTTTTTATTATATATTGGAATTTTATAATCTTTTTTTTTAAAATTTTTAATTTTTCTTTGACTAATTGATT
>CACNRG010000012.1 GCA_902622805.1 uncultured Pelagibacteraceae bacterium
GATGATGCATTTTCAATCGATGACCATGAAGCGTTAGCTGTGTTATCAAATTGATTTGCCCAAACTACACCGTTGTTATTTGAAGGTCTTAATTCATCAGCTAATCTTCCTGCAATTTTTACAAAATTATTTTCATCTTTATAAGGTTTAGCTGGAACCAATCTTAATTCTGCACCAAGATTTCTGATCGTGTCTTTCTTTTCTTGAGTTTGATTATCATTCATAACAATAATTGTTTTATATCCTAGTGAATTTCCTAATAAGCCTAGACCAATACCTGTATTACCTGCGGTTCCTTCAACAACAATACCACCTTTTGATATTAACTTTTTTTCTTGAGCATCTCTAAGTAGAGATAATGCAGCTCTATCTTTTACAGATCCACCTGGATTCATAAATTCTGCTTTACCATAAATATTACATCCTGTAATTTCTGAAGCAGCTTTTAATTTTATTAATGGTGTATTGCCAATTGAGTCTACAAAAGTATTTCTAATATTAGACATTACTCTTCTTTATCAGTAACGGCGTAAGGTTTAAATCCTTTAATAGCATCGCCAACTCTTTTAGCAGGAATTCCAACCATAACAGATTTTTCGGGTACATCTTTTGTTACGACTGCATTAGCACCAATTAAAGAATTTTTACCAATAATTATTGGTCCCAAAATTTGAGCTCCTGATCCAACAACAACATTATCTTTTAGTGTTGGGTGTCTTTTAATATTTCTTTGATTATTTGTATCAATACTTGGAGCTATACCACCCAATGTAACATTATGGTAAATAGTAACGTTATCTCCAATCTCAGAAGTTTCACCTATAACAACACCCATGCCGTGATCAATAAATAAATTTTTACCAATCTTTGCTTTTGGATGAATTTCGACTCCAGTTAAGAATCTTGAAAATTGAGAAATAATTCTAGCAATAAGATCAAACTTAGCAATTGCAAAAAAATTTGCTATTTTGTGAAAAAAAATAGCTTTCACTCCTGGATAAGTTAAAATTAAACTTAATTTTGACTTAGCCGCAGGATCACGGTCAATTATAGATTGTAAATAATCATTCATAATATTTGTATACTTGATATCAAAAGTTGGTGGATATATAGTTATTTAATTAACTTTTTAAAGGATTTATTATGTACAGAAATACTAATTGTTTTCATTTAGCAATACCATGTGGTGACTTAGAAATTGCTAAAAAGTTTTATAGTGAAACACTTGGATGTAGATTAGACAATTCAGCACAAGAATGGGCTGATGTTGATTTTTGGGGTAATGAATTAACTCTTCACGCAAGTGAACATAAATTAGATAATGAAAGACATGATGTAGATATGGGCAATGTATCTGTCCCTCATTTTGGTGTTCATTTGTCTAGAAAAGATTTTGATACTCTAAAAAATAGATTGAAAGAAAAGGGTGCTAAATATTATGATGAGCCTTATTTGAGATTCAAAGGAACTAAATATGAGCAAGAAACTTTTTTCATTAAAGATCCTAATGAAAATGTTTTAGAGATTAAAACTCTTACTGCAAACCCTGGTTAATCTTAATTACAAAAGACCTTAAAAGGTATTAGATGGAGTATCTAATTTTAGGGTTTCTAACAGGTCTTAGTTTAATATTAGCAATAGGTGCACAGAATGTTTTTGTAATAGAGCAAGGATTAAAAAAACAATATATTTTTTTAGTTTGTGTTGTTTGCTCTATTTCAGATTTTTTATTAATTTTTTTAGGTATATTTTTATTTCATTTTTTTTATCAATATTTCAATTTATTCATTGAAATTTTTCTAAATATTTTATTGATAATTTTTTTAATCCACTTTGTTTACTCAAAAATAAAATTTTTTCAAACAAATATAAATTTTAACAGTGATATAAAAGATTATAAAAAAACAGAAATATTTCTTAAAACTCTTGGTTTTACTTATTTAAATGCGCACGTATATTCTGATACTGTTTTCTTTTTAGGAAATTTTTCAAAAAACTTTCTTTTAAACGAAAAAATTTATTTTGGAGTAGGAGCTTCAATTGCATCATTTTTGTTCTTTTTTGGATTAGGATATTTATCTACTTATTTTTCAAAATATGCTCAAAGTAAAAAAACATGGAAATACATTAATTTATTTATAATTATTTTTATGTCCGTCCTAACAATTTACATAATTAAAGAAACATTATATTTGTATTGAAAAATAACCTTTTTTTAAGTCAATTTTAGCGCATAGTAATTATTGTAAACAGTGGTTATTTATAACCAATGACTGAATTAAATAAACACTTTGAACCAAAAAATCTGAGTGACAAAGTAGCTTTGTCATTTACAAAATTTTTGAGGTTTTTAGCAGATACTTTTTTTAAAAAAAGATATGGTCATAGAGCTGTTGTTCTTGAAACAGTGGCTGCAGTTCCTGGTATGGTAGCTGGAATGTTAATTCATTTAAAATCATTGAGAAAAATTGAAGATGATAAAGGCTGGATTAAAACTCTATTAGAAGAGGCCGAAAATGAGAGGATGCACTTAATGACTTTCATTCATATTGCAAAGCCTACAGCGATTGAAAGATTTATAATAATGATAGCTCAATTTATATTTATTGTTACATATGCAATAATTTATATTGTTTCACAAAGAACAGCACATAGAATTGTGGGTTATTTTGAGGAAGAGGCAGTTATAAGTTATACAGAATATTTAAATGAGCTTGAAGCAGGGACAATACCAGATCAACCTGCTCCAGAAATTGCAATTAATTATTGGAATTTACCTTTGCACGCGACATTGAAAGATGTAGTTAAGGTCATTAGAGATGATGAGGCTGGTCATAGAGATGTTAATCATACATTCGCAGATTTAATAAATATCAGGAATAACAAGGAAGTTATTAATAAAAATAATAGAGAAAAAAAAGAAACTGGAAAAGAGATTTTAGATTAAGATTAATTTGAATAACCGTATTTTCTAAGCCTTACGTCACCTGTTCTAGCATGAGCTTCCATACCCTCATATCTTGAAATTCTAGCACAAGCAGCACCAACCGATTTTGTAGACTCTTTAGTCATTCTTTGAAAACTAAGGGTTTTAATAAATTTTCCAACAAATAAACCTCCAGTATATCGTCCAGCCCCTTTTGTTGGTAAAATATGATTTGTACCAGAACACTTATCTCCATATGCGACAGTTGTCTCTTCTCCGATAAACAAAGATCCATAATTTTTTAATCTTTTGTGAAACCACTCTAAATTTTGAGTTTGTACCTCAAGGTGTTCGGGTGCATATTCGTCACTTATAGCAGCTACTTCTTCATCTGTATCACATAGTATAACTTCACCGTAATCTCTCCAAGCAGCCTCAGCGCTTGTTCTAGGAACTTCTGGTAATTCAGCGATTAATTCAGGAACTCTTTTTATTACTTCCTCAGCTAATTTTTTGCTTGTTGTATATAACCAAGCAGGAGAATTGTACCCATGTTCAGCCTGACCAACTAAATCAACAGCGACCATTTCAGCATCAGCCTTATCATCTGCAATGACAGCTATTTCCGTCGGTCCTGCAAATAAATCTATACCAACCTTTCCAAATAGAATTCTTTTTGCCTCAGCTACAAATTGATTTCCTGGACCTACTAAAATATCAGCTGGTGGATTTTTAAATAAACCATTGGTCATTGCAGCTATCCCCGGTACACCACCTAAATTTAGTATTACATCAGCACCACATAAGTCAGCAGTATAAATAATTGCTGGATGCGCTCCAACGCCCTCTTTTGGTGGACTACAAGCAATAATATTCTTAACACCAGCTACTTTAGCAGTTGTTACACTCATTACTGCGGAAGCAATATGAGCATACCTTCCACCAGGAATATAACATCCAGCGGTATTAACAGGTATTAATTTTTGTCCTGCAAATAAGCCTGGAGAAAGCTCAACTTCAAAATCTTGACCATAGTTTTTTAATTGCGCTTCAGCAAATTTTCTCACTCTTTCATATGAAAATTGAATATCATCTTTTGTTTTTTGATCTAACTCTTTTTTAATTTTCTCAATTCTTTCTTTTGAAACAACTATTTCACCATCATATTTATCAAATTTTTTAGTCAAATTTATGCAGGCTTCTTCTTTAGAGGTTTCGATTTCTTTTAAAAGATTTTTTACTATTTCAGTAGTTTTAGAGTCATCTGTAGATGAAGTTTTTGGGGATTTTTTTAAATATTGAATAGCCATTAATTTTCCTTTTGATCAGTTGCAGACTTATTTAAATTATAAAAGTCTTTTTTTCAATGAAGAATTAAAAATAAATTCTATATAGAAGATTTGTGCTAACAATACAAAGTATAATTATAAAAAGATACAAACTTATATAATCAATTGGCCTCATAAATTATATTGGGATCAATCTAAAGCAACTACAGCAGCCGCAATAGAGGCTAATCTCGCTTTAGCTTCATCTGAACGACTTGTTATAACAACTGGCACTTTTCCTCCAACAACAACTCCAGCTGCACAAGCTCCAGAAAAATAAATCAGCATTTTTACCAAACTATTTCCTGTTTCTACACTTGGCACCAACAGAACATCTGCCATACCCGCAACATCATTTTTTATACCTTTAATTTCAGCCGATTTTTGTGAAACACTGTTATCAAAAGCAAGAGGGCCAAATACATCAGCGTTTAAATTTTCTTTTTTAGCTAGTTGAGTTAACTCTTCTGCGTCCTTAGAGCTTGGAATACTGTCTAAAACTTCTTCAGTAGCTGATAGTATTGCTATTTTAGGTCTTTTGATGCCAATTCTATTAGAAAAATTTATTACATTTTTTAAAATGTGCATTTTAGTTTTCACATTTGGTAAAACATTCAATGCTCCGTCAGTTATGATTAAAGGCCTATCTTCTTTTGCTATAGTCATATGCCAAATATGGCTTAAACGAGTTTTACCTAATAAACCATATTCTCTTTTTAAAATTTCTTTCATTAGAATATCAGTATGAATATGACCTTTAACAATAATCCTTACTTTTTTTTCACTAGCTAATTTAACTGCTATTGCAGCAGTATTATTTTCAATTGCTTCATGAATAATTTCAAATTTTGAAATATCCCATTTTAAATCTTCAGCACATCTCTTTATTTCATTTTCATCACCTATAAAAATTGGTTCAATTAAATTTTCATTGACTGCATCAAGAACAGATAACATTGGTAAAGGTTTACCTGCATTTACTATAGCTGCTTTTACAACTTTTTTTTTGTGAGCAAAATTTAAAAGGTTTTCTGGACATATGATTTCTTTATTTGAAAGCATAAATTTAACTTTTAAGAAGTTTTAAATCTTTTTTAATAATTTCTGATATATAAATATCTTTTTTAGAGTTCATTTGAAGTCTTATATATTTATTTTGACCAGGATACATTATTTCTTTAATACCTTTAATTTTCGGTAATTTCTTAATTGTTTTAATATTATCTTTTATCCTGTTAGTAAAATTTTTTACAAATAAATTTGTTTTAAATGTGATAAACAAATGTCCAATATTTTGTGGACCAGAAAAATCATCAAAAGGGTCTTTTACTTTACCAGCATGGTTACCTCCGGTTAAAACACCACTTAAAATATCTACCATCCAAGCAAGACCAGAGCCCTTAAACCCAGCTATAGGTAGCTGTACACCTTTTAATGCTTTTTTTGCATCAACTGTTGGATTACCAAATTTATCTAATGCAACACCTTTTGGAATTTTTTGATTATACTTTGCTGCTACTCTTATTTTTCCTCTATTAATCATAGAAATAGAAGTATCTAAAATAAATGGTATCTTAGAACCAGATGGTGTTCCAAAACAAATTGGATTAGTTCCAAATAAACGCTTGACGGCTCCATGAGGAGCAATAGCTGGTGGTGCATTTGTAAAAATCATTGTGACTAATTTTTTTTTGACAGCTTGTTCAGCATAATAACCAGAAAGCCCATAGTGACCGCTATTTTTAATAGCAACTAATCCTATTCCAGTTTTATTAGCATTTTCTATAGCTTTTTTAATTCCAATATCTGCTGCTACAAACCCTATACTATTATCTGCATCAATGTGAGAGATAGATCGTGAAATATTTTTCACTTTTATTTTAGGTTTTATATTAATTACTTTTTTATTAATTCTATCACAATACATTTTAAGCCTCGAGAGGCCATGACCATAAGCGCCCACTAATTCAGCATTTATAAGAGCATTTGTAGAAATTGTTGAATGGACATTACTTAGACCATGTTTTTTAAAAATTTTTATTAATAATGGTTTAAGTTTTTTTATTTTCATCTAAAGAATATCTCTATAACATGTTATAAAAAATTACTAATTATAAAATAATTCTATATATAATTTAGAAAATTTAGAAAAAATGATAATTAAAAAAAGCATCTTAATTACAGGTGGAGCAGGCTTCGTAGGATCTAATTTAATCAAATTACTATTATCAAAAACAAAATATCATATTGTTAGTCTGGATAATTACTCATCAGGATCAAAGAAAAATCATATCAAAAATATAAGAGTAAAATATCTGAAAGGTGACACAAAAAATATTAAACGACTTATTAAAGAGCCGAAAAAGATTCACTCAATCTTTCATTTTGGAGAATTCGCTAGAATTTATCAAAGTTTCTTAAATATGAATGATTGTCTTGACTCAAATATGATAGGTACAAATTCAGTTTTTAATTTTTGCTTAGAAAACAAAATAAAATTGATTTATTCTGCAACTTCTGCTTCGCTAGGTAATAAAGGGAGAGATAAAAATTTATCACCATATGCGTTTACGAAATCTAAAAATTTAGAATTATTAGAAAATTTAAAAAAATGGTTTAATTTTAAGTATGAAGTAATTTATTTTTATAATGTTTATGGCCCAGGACAAATATCAAAAGGAAATATGGCTACAGTGATAGGGATTTTTGAGGAAGCATTTAAGAAAAAAAAATCTCTTCCAGTTGTCTTACCTGGTTCTCAGTCTAGAAGATTTACTCATATAGATGATACAGTCGATATTTGTTACTTGGCCTGGAAAAAAAGTTTATCAAGACATTATTCAATATCAAATAAGGAAAGTTTTTCAATTTTAGATGTAGCTAAAATGTTTAAATCAAAAATAAAATTCTTAAAAAAACGTCCAGGTGAAAGATATTCTTCAGCTTTAACAAGCATGAATTTATCTAATAAAGTTCATAAACACTTTGGAAAAAAGAGTCTTAAAGAATATATAAAAGATATTATTAAAAAATAAATTTAACCTTTTCCTCGCCAAGGGATATATTTGTCTATAATTTTTCTTAAAGTTATATCAAATAATAAACCTAACATCCCCATTATAAAAATTGTAATCCAAATAACTTCGTATTGAAAATATTTTTTTGCAACATTTTCAACAAAACCTATTCCAGTAGTCCCTGCTAAAAATTCAGCAGCAACCAAAGTTCCCCAACACATACCAACTGCAACTCTAATACCAGTAAGTATTTCTGGTAATGAGTTTGGAAAGATTACGTATCTAAGTATTTGTTTCTTAGATGCCCCAAGTGAGTGAGCAGCATGAATTTTTGACAGTTGAGTTCCAGAAGCACCAGCTCTAGCTGAAATTATCATTATTGATAAAGAAACCATAAATAACAAAAACACTTTTCCAGTATTGTCAATTCCCAAAACTGAGATAATAAGTGGTGCCCATGCAAGTGGAGGAACTGGTCTATAAAGTTCAATCAAAGGATCAAAAAAACCTTTTGCAAATCTATTTAATCCCATAAATAGACCAAGCGGCACACCAATTAATATTCCAAAAATTAAACCAAGAAAAACTCTTAAAAAAGAATCCCAAATATGTCCATAAGGGACAGGTAATTTAAATAAGTTAAAATCGCCTGTTACAATTTTTAAAACTCCACCCTTAAAGTTCTGTTTTACTATTCCATCTTTAGTATGCACAGGATATTCACCTGGTAGAATATCTGCAATCCAGTCAGGTAAAATGAAGCCAATCATTTTACTCACATCAACCATTTTTATCCACAATAGAGGAATATCCTTATAACCAACACTAGGATTAGACATTAATATAAATTTATTAAAAGTATCAGAGGGTTTAGGTAACCACCTACCTGAACCTTGCTCTGAACAACTTGGACCACTAGCAACTATCGTTCCAGCCGGGAATAAAAAAATATCAATAAATCTGAGACCTCCCTGAGCCTTTTTTTGTGCATCATCAAATTTTATAATCGATTTCTGCAAATTATCTAACGCATTTGGAGGGTAAATACTTGCAAATTCAATTCTTCTAGCAATCTTTAAAATATTCTTTGCGTATGTTGATGCTACCTCCTCATTATCACTTAGTTTTTTTCTATAAGATTTAATCTTATCTTTAAGTTCCTTAATTTCATTTTTAAATTGAGGGTTATGATTTCTTAACTTAAAAAATTCATCACTAATTAAATTAAGCTCTTGAGCTGCGGTATGAAACTTTAAGCCTCTATAAGTTGCAGGCACCAAAGGTACCTCTAAAGTATTTTCAATAGAACCTGAGCCTGCATCTACTTTTGTAATACCCCAGCCACCTTCTTCACTAACAGCCTTTAGTCTATCATTAAGCTGTTGTTCAGTTTCAAATGGATAATCTGGTTTTTGAAAATTTTCAGTAAGTAAGTTAATTTTACCAGTGATATCGTTTATTTTTTGTTTTATTTCATTTTCAAGTAAATCTTCATTAGTAAGTAATGGGATAAGTTGATTAGTTTTGCTAATAAAATTAATTAATATTGTTTTTTGTTGATCATTAAGTTGTTCAGAATTTTGAATTTCATTTTGAATTATTTTTAAATTTTTATTTTCTTTTTTTATTTGTGAAGTACTTTTGAACTCTCTTTCCTCTATTGGGAATTGATATTTTAATCCAAGTAAAGAGTCATTAACTTTTGCAACTTGGCATAACTCATTAGCAGATTTTGGATAGAATCCTTTAGCAATATCCCAAGAATAATAAAGCCAAATTAAAAGTAAAAAACTACTTCCAACAATCACCCAGTGGGTACCTCCTAATGCTCTTTCAGGATTTCCAAATACTGCATCTACTTTTTCAGTCCTTATTAATCTTCTTCCATAAAGAACACATCCGACTACAGCAAAAAAGATTAGAAAAGTTAATATTTGTGTTAACATTTAATCTTCTTTCCCCATAATTTCTTCTTCCATATTCCAAATCATTTCAAGAATTTCCTCTCGTTTTTGAGAAAACTCTTTGTTTTTTTTAATTTCTCTAAGATCTTCTTTTAATCCCATTGATGCAAATGGAAGATTGTATTCTTTATGTATTCTTCCTGGTCTAGGAGCCATCACATATAATCTTTCGCCAAGAAGCAAAGCCTCTTCAACTGAGTGAGTGATAAGAATGATTGTTTTTCCAGTTTCTTTCCATATTTTTAAGACTAAAGACTGCATTTTTTCTCTTGTTAAAGCATCAAGAGCACCCAATGGTTCATCCATTAAAATTAAATCTGGATTATTTATCAAACACCTTGCAAGAGCAACCCTTTGCTGCATTCCACCAGATAATTGATAAGTTGGTGTATTCCCAAAACCTTTTAATCCAACAATCTCTAACCATTCTTCAACTTTTTTCTGAGTTTCAATTGGATCTTCTTTTTTCATTCTTAATCCAAAGTTCACATTTTCTGCTACTGTAAGCCACTCAAATAAGGCACCTTGTTGAAAAACCATTCCTCTTTCAACTCCTGGTCCGTCTATTTCTTTGCTATTTAATGTAATACTTCCTGAAGTAGGTCTTATAAATCCTGCGGTAATGTTGAGCAACGTAGTTTTTCCACAACCAGATGGCCCAAGAACAGTTAGAAGCTCTCCTTTTTTGAGAGTAAAATTTAAATCTTTTAATGCATGAACAGTTTCTCCCTTAGGCGTTTTAAAAATCATGTTTAGATTTTGAGAAACTAAATCACTCATAAGGAAGCTTTATATTTGAATTTTTAGTAAAAAAATAGGCACCAATTTGTTTAAATTGGTACCTATTGAAATTTAAATTACCCTTACTTAGATTATAAAGGTAAAAAACTAGTATCTACGTTTCCTCTTGGTGTTCCCATTCCTTTTAGGAATGCATCAAGATTTCCACTTTCCATAGACTGTTTAGTTTCCTCAGGTGTTAGAAATTTAAAGCCGCCTAACGTTTCTTTCATATCAGCAACTTTCATTTCTGAAGCTTTTGACATTGAATTCATATCGCTTTTTCCAGCTCTATATCTTGCATTAGCTTCATGAGTTACCTCAATAAAAGTTCTTAGCATACCTGGATTTTCTTTCATAAACTTAGTAGTTACAGAAGTTATATCTATTCCAAGTATTCCAGCATCTCTTGCTTCTTGAACTGTAAGTAGTCTAGATCCAACTGCAGTAGCAGCTTTGATAGAGTTTCCACCAAACAAACATGCCATTACAACATCACCACTTACTAAAGCAGCAGCTCCTTCTTCTGGATCCATTTGTATGATATCCATTTTTTTTCTATCAGCACCAACAACTTTCATACTTTCATCAAAAACGTATTCAGCCATTGTTCCAAGTGGAACAGCAACTTTTTTACCTTCTAATTCAGTAGCATTTGCTTTTGTAATCCCAGAAGCATTAGAAGTAACACAAGTTGTTCCTCCCATTCCGTATTCCATAGCAATATCTACAAGTTTAATAGGTGCTTTAGATTTTACCGCATTAATAAATGGTACCAATCCTTGAGAGTATGAAATATCAATATCTCCTGCTAACATTGCATCAGTCATAGCTCCACCGTTAGTGAAGTTTGTCCATTTTACTGGAACTCCAAGAGCTTTTGCAAAGTTTTTTTTCTGCATATCCTCTAAATTTGGACTTGGCCATTCTAGAAAGTAAGCAACTCTAACTTCATTCGCAGCTGAATTTGCAACTGAAATACTTAAGTTAAGAGCTACAAAACATCCTAAAAGAAAACTAATTATTTTTTTCATTTATTCCTCTTTGTTAGTTAATTTATATATAAATTGGTCTTATTTAATTTGAATTTTCGACTGAAGTAAAACAAAAAAATAATCTATACAATCTATAGTTGTGTCAATAATGTTGTAGTTAATACATTTATTTTAGTCTAAAGAGAATCTAAAATAATATTTAATTTACAAAAAAAATTTTATGAGCTCAGAAAATAGAACTTCAGTTCCCAATTCGCTTAATGAACATTGGATGCCGTTTACATCCAATAAAGACTTTAAACAAAATCCAAGATTAATCACAGAAGCAAAAGGTGTTTATTTAAAAACTCATCACGGTAAAACTCAAATTGATGCAAGTTCAGGATTATTTTGTAATCCTCTTGGACATGGAAGAAAAGAAATTACAGAAGCGGTAACAAAACAATTAGAAACTCTTGATTATGCTCAACCGTTCCAACAAGGTTTTGGTGGCTCATTTGAATTAGCAACTAGAATTTCAAAACATACTCCAGGTAATCTTAATAAAATGTTTTACACAATCTGTGGGTCTACGGCTGTTGAGACTGCAATAAAAATTGCTGTTGCTTACCATAGAGCTAAAGGTAATGCTCATAGATTTAGATTTGTTGGTAGAGAAAGAGGATATCACGGAATGAATATAGGATGTGTTTCAGTAGGAGGAATGATTAATAATGTGAAAACTTTTGCAAGTATTTTGATGCCAGGAGTTCAACACATGAGACATACTCATTTACCAGAGCATAAATTTATAAGTGGACAGCCTGAGACTGGTGGAGATTTAGCAATGGATCTTGAAAGGATAGCGAGTAATTTTGGTCCAGAGAATATCGCAGCTTGTATTGTTGAACCAATAGCCGGATCAACTGGAACACTTGTTCCGCCAAAAGGATATTTACAAAAATTAAGAGAGATTTGTGACAAACATGGAATATTATTAATTTTCGATGAAGTAATTACAGGATGGGGAAGAACAGGATCTTCGTTTGCTGGACACGAGTTTGGTGTTACCCCAGATATAATGACAATGGCTAAAGCAACAACAAATGGTGTAGTGCCAATGGGAGTAGTTGCATGTAAAGATGAAATTTATGATGCGGTGATGGATGCTTCACCAATGGGATCAGTAGAATTATTTCATGGTTATACATATTCAGGAATTCCAGTTGCTGTTGCAGCAGCTTTAGCTGTTCAAGATATTTTTGAAAAAGATGATATTTTTAATAGAGCAAAAAACTTAGCTCCATATTTCCAAAAAGGTTTATTCTCACTTCAAGATTTGGAGTCAGTAGAGAACATTAGAGGATATGGAATGATGGGTGGAATTGATATGAAAATGAAAGGCAAACCTGGTAAAGCTGGTTATGAGTGCTTCAAAGCTTGTTATGAAGCTGGTGTAAATTTTAAAGCAACAGGTGATTGTTTAATTATCGCTCCACAATTTATATGTGAAGAAAAACATATTGACGAAATTATTGATAAATTAAGAACTGGTATTACTAATTATCAAAAAAATCAAAAAAATTAATTAGTTAATAATTTATTTAATAATAAACGACAGAAATAATAATGCGTATTGGTGTACCTAAAGAGATAAAACCACAAGAAAATAGAATAGGCTTAACCCCAGAAAGTGTAAAAACCTTAGTTTCAGAAGGTCATCAAGTTTTAGTAGAAAATAATGGTGGATTTGAAGCTGGTTTTGAAAACGAACAATATATTAAAGCAGGAGCTAAGATTGTAAATGAAGCATCTGATATTTTCAATGATGCGGAGGTAATTGTAAAAGTAAAGGAACCTCAAAAAGTAGAAGTAGACATGATTAGAGAAAATCAGATTGTTTACACCTATTTACATTTAGCAGCAGCGAAAGAACTAACAGATGGACTAATTAAATCAAAAAGCATTAATATAGCTTATGAGACAGTCACAGATGATAATGGTAGACTTCCTTTATTAGCGCCAATGAGTGCAGTCGCTGGTCGTATGTCTGTTCAAGCCGGGGCACATTGTTTGGAAAAAAATCAAAAAGGTAGAGGAGTATTATTAGGAGGAGCTCCAGGAGGTGAGCCAGCAAATGTATTAATTCTTGGAGGCGGAGTAGTGGGAGAAAATGCAGCCATAATAGCTACAGGCATGAAAGCCAAAGTTCATATTGTTGATAAATCTGAGGCAAGACTTAAGCAATTAGTTAAGATATTTGGAGATAAAATTATTCCAGAGCAAAGTGACAAGATAGATTTAAATAAACTAGTTGCAGATGCAGATTTGTTAGTTGGAGGTGTTTTAATTCCAGGTGCTGAAGCACCAAAACTTGTAACTAAGAGTATGATAAAATCTATGAAAAGAGGTTCTGTAATTGTTGATGTTGCAATCGACCAAGGAGGGTGCGTTGAAACAAGTAAACCAACAACCCATGGCGACCCAACTTTCATAGTAGATGAGGTTGTTCATTATTGTGTTGCAAATATGCCTGGGGGCGTTCCAAGAACTTCAACATTTGCATTAAACCAAGCGACTCTTCCTTATTTAGTAAAATTAGCAAATAAAGGTTATCAAAAAGCATTAGGTGAAGACAAAAACTTTTTGGCGGGATTAAATGTTCACAAAGGTCAGGTAACTTATAAAGCAGTAGCTGATGTATTTGGTCATGAATTTGTTGATCCGTCCCATGTTCTTTAATTAAATTAATTATTTAGTTTTTAAAGTTTATCAGATGCTCTTTAAAATTTTAAAATATTTTTGATTTGATTTTGATTGCGTAAAATTTTCTAGATGAATTATTCTAGTTTTTTGTGGTAACTTTAAATTCTTTTTAAAAAATAATATAATTTTCTTTTTAAGATCTTTACTATTGTCTGTTTTAAAAAATAAACCTAACTGGCCATATTTAATAACTTCAAAATTTCCACCTGGTGATTTGCTACAAATTGGAAAAACATTATAATTTAGCGAGTGAACAAGAGCATTTGGAAGTCCTTCAAACCATGATGCATTTATAAATAAATCTTTGTTTTTAAAGATTTTATCTTTATCTTTATAAAATCCTTTTAAAAAAACTTTTTTTGATAACTTTTTTTCTTTAATAAAATTTTCTATTGTACTTCTCTCAACACCTTCACCAAATATTTCAAATGTAAAGTTATATTCATCTCTTATTTCAGATAAAGCTTTTAAGATAGTTATGACACCTTTTTCTTTTGATAGTCTACCAACGTATATTATTTTTTTTAAATTATAGTTCCCTTTATTAGCTTTATGTCTCTTTTCTACTTTATTAATGGTTGGAGGATGAATATGAATGATATTTTTAACATTAAAATTGTTTTTAATATAATTTTTTTCAAATTTTGAGTTAGTAATAACAATATTTGCAGATTTATAAAAATTCTTAGCAAGAAAAAAAATTAATCTATTTTTAATAAAATTAAAAAAATTATTGTAAATAGCTAATTCAGATAATGAGCTTCTCTCAGTGAATATTATCTTAATACCCTTGAGCTTATAGCATGATATAGAGCTAATAATATTAGCGTAATGTATATTTGAAATTAAAAAAGTTTTTAAATAGTTTTTTTTTAGATCTTGTTTGATTAATTTTCTTAATACAAATATAGAAAATAAAGCTCTACTTTTATCTATTTCATAAACTTCACATCCAATTTTTTTAAGATAATTTTTATATTTGTTTTTACCGATTGAAATTAAAGCAATAGAATAGTTTTTATTAATTAAAAATTTAGAAAGCTTAACCACAGACTCGGATGCTCCACCAGTGGTGAATACAGGTAAAAAGAAAATTATTCTTTGTTTCTTATTTTTTTTACTCATTAATTAAATTAATGACAATGGATCAATTATTATTTTCTTCTTCTTTTTTGCAAATTTTATCGCTTGAACTATTTGTTTATGTTTAACTAAAATTATAAATACTTCTGATTTCATAATTTCCTTTAAGTTATTATTTATATTATTTTCTTTAATAAAACTATTTTCAATTATTGGGTCATAAGCCGTGATATTTTTATTTATCTTTTTTAATTTTCTATAAATATTTACAGCAAGAGAATTTCTGTGGTCTGGCACATTTGATTTGTATGTTAGACCCATTACTGTAATTTTCTTTTTTTTATAGCTTTCTAACTTTTTAAGTTCTAAAATTACCTGTTTTAAAATAAATTGTTCCATAAAATTATTTGTTTTTCTAGCTGCAAGAGTAATTTTTGTATTAAATTTTAATTTTTTTGCATAATAACTTAGATAATAAGGATCAACTGGTAAACAATGCCCTCCAACTAATCCAGGTTTAAAATTTAAAAAATTCCATTTTGTATTAGCTAAACGTATTACTTCATTAAAATCTAATTTAGCTTTTTCGCACAAAATCATTATTTCATTCATTAAACCAATATTAAGATCTCTTTGTGTGTTTTCTATTAATTTAGACAATTCAGCTTCATTAATTTTTTTTGTAAAAACAATTCTTTTTGAAATATTCTTATAGACATTTTTAACAGTAGAAATTATTTTTTTATTCGAATCTATCGAAACTACTTTTGGAATATTTTTAATATTATGAATCTTGTCTCCTGGATTTATTCTTTCTGAACTATAACCAATGAAAAAATCAATATTCTTTTTTTTTCTATTAATTATTTTTTTACAAATTTCAAGAGTAGTGCCTGGATATACTGTCGACTCTAGAAAAACTATATCACCTTGTTTTATATATTTTGAAATAATATTGAATGATGATTTTATATGCCTTAGGTCAGGTAATTTGTTTTTTTTTATTGGAGTTGGTACTGTAACTATATAAAAATTAGAATTTTTAATATCAATATGATCAGACGTAATTAACGATCTATTTTTGAGTTTTAGATCATTCCGATTGAATTCCTTATTTCTGTCTTCATATTTTTTAAGTTCTTTAACTCTTGTTTTGCTTATGTCATAACCAATTACCTTAAATTTTTTTTTTAAAGAGACAAATAATGGTAGACCAACATAGCCAAGCCCAATAATACATGGAAAAATTTTTTTCATTAATAAAACTATATTTTATTATATCAAACTATAATATTATCAATTAAGAATTTAATGAACAAAATACTATATTGGTCACCATTTACATCAAAAGTTGCTACTGTTAAGTCTGTTATTAATTCAGTTGAAGCAATTAATAAATATTTAAATGATAAATATAAAGCAGTTATTTTAGATGCAGTCAACGAATGGCATGATTATGCGCAGGAGCTTAATGAAAAGAATATTGATGTTATTCATTTAAACAAAAATTCTATATTTAATTCTTTTAAAAAAGATGGCTTTATAAAAAGCAGAATTGCATATTTTTATATTTTCTTTAAAAGTTTGATACCTTTACATAATCATTTAACTTCAAAAAAACCTAAATATTTGATCATACATTTAATTACATCCTTACCATTATTAATGTTTATTTTTAAAAATTATGAAACAAAATTAATTCTAAGAGTTTCAGGTCTACCAAAGATGACATTTATTCGCAAAATTATATGGAAATTAAGTAGTAAAAAAATCTATAAAATTACATGTCCTACTCAAGATACTTTTAGTGATTTATCTAAATTTTCTTTTTTAAAAGATAAATTAGTAGTTTTAAAAGATCCAATAATCAAATGTTCTGAGATTCAAAAATCAAAATCAAAAGATCTGATACTTTCACCAAGTATCAAAAAAATTGTATCTGAAAAAGATTTTTTTTTATCTATCGGCAGATTTACAAAACAAAAGAATTTTATTTTTTATTTAAAATGTATACCTGAAATTCTAAAATTAAATAAAGATTTATACTTTTTATTCATTGGTCAGGGTGAAGATGAGGAAATTTTTTTTAAGACAGCTAAAGAATTGAATATTTCAGAAAGAATAATTGTGATTAAAAATACTGATAATGTTCATTACTTCATGAAAAAATCAAATTGTTTAGTTTTAACATCACTATGGGAAGATCCCGGGTTTGTTTTGGTGGAAGCAGGTTATAATAATTGTCAAGTTATTACGAGTGATTGCCCAAATGGCCCAAAAGAAATAATAAATGATGATGGGGGTTATTTATTTAAATCTAATAATTCAGCTAGTTTTTTAATGTCTATAGATAATTTTTTAAAAGACAGTAAGTCTAAAAGAGTATCAAAAAAAATAAAACTTAAAAAAAGGTTAAAGAGTTTTACTTTTTTTCATCATAGTTTAGTTTTGAGAAAAATATTAGTCTAGTTTATTTTATAATAGTCTT
Organism: uncultured Pelagibacteraceae bacterium; assembly: GCA_902622805.1. Taxonomy (GTDB): domain Bacteria; phylum Pseudomonadota; class Alphaproteobacteria; order Pelagibacterales; family Pelagibacteraceae; genus Pelagibacter. Next base: position 17,327 of record CACNRG010000012.1, read on the forward strand.
TGTACCACTTAATAAATTCTTCAATACCTTTTTTATAATTTGTTTTTGGATTATATTTTGTTAAAGATTTTAAAAGATTAATATTTGATAATGTTTTTTTAACATCACCTTTTTGCAGAGGTAAATATTTTCTTATTGATTTCTTATTTAATCGATTTTCAATTTCTTTCAAAAAATTTAGTAAAAGAACTTTTTTTGAATTACCAATATTTAGTATTCTAAATGGAGCTACATCTGAAAGACTATCGTTTTTATATTTTCCAATTTGTCTTTTGTTGGGTGCTTTATTTAAAAGTAGATAGATACCTTCCACTATGTCATCTATGTAAGTGAAATCCCTGTGCATTCGACCATTATTATATATATCGATTGCAGTATTATTTATTATTCCTTTTGTAAATTTAAACAAAGCCATATCCGGTCTTCCCCAAGGACCATAAACAGTAAAAAATCTAAGCATAGTGATTGGGATTTTCCAAATATTTGAATAGGAATGTGCCATGCTCTCATTAGCTTTTTTAGTTGCAGCATAAATACTTAATTGAGTTTCTGTTTTGTCAATCTCTTTAAAAGGGATATTTCGATTTGCACCGTAAACTGAGGAACTAGATGCCATTATCAAATGTTTTACGTTTATTTTGTACGAAGCTTCTATTATATTAAAAGATCCATCAATATTTGATTTTAAATAAACCCTTGGTTTATTTATACTATATCTTACTCCAGCTTGTGCGGCTAGGTGGATTACAATTTTAGGTTTAAATTTTTTAAAAACAGATTTAATTTTTTTTTCATCTTCGAGATTAACCTTATTGAATGAAAAATTTTTATACTTTTGAAGAATATTTAAACGTGCCTTCTTTAATTTCACATCATAATAATTGTTCATACAATCAATACCTAAAACTTTGTTGCCTTTTTTCAAAAGTAGCAATGAAAGATGAAATCCAATAAAACCTGATGAACCAGTTATCAATATTTTCATTAAATATTTTATTTTTAAATTCTATAATAGAATATATATTGTTTTGAAAATATCAAAACAACCTAATAATGATTTTAATTACTGGATCTACTGGATTAATAGGCTCCGCTGCTAGTGAGTTCTACTTAAGTCAAAATAAAAAAGTCTTAGGAATAGATAATGATTTAAGAAGTTATTTCTTTGGAAAAAAAAGTAGCAATAGATGGAAAGAATTACTTTTAAAAAAACATAAAAAATATATTCATTTTTCAATAGATATTAGAAATAAGAATAAAATTTTTGAAATTTTTAGAAAAAATAGAGGTCAGATTACATCTATTATCCATACTGCAGCTCAACCATCACATGACTGGGCTGCGAGAGAGCCATTTGTAGATTTTGATGTTAATGCTAATGGAACTATTAATCTTTTAGAAGCATTTAGAATATATTGTCCAGAATCTTCATTTATTTTTACTTCAACAAATAAAGTTTATGGTGATAGACCAAATTATTTACCCTTAAAAGAAAAAAAATTAAGATTTGAAATTGATAAAAAACATTCTTTTTATAAAAAAGGTATTAACGAAAAAATGTCCATTGATCAAACAACACATTCTATATTTGGTTCTTCAAAATTATCAGCTGATATTTTAGTCCAAGAATATGGAAGGTATTTTAATCTAAAAACTGCAACATTTAGGGGAGGGTGTTTGACTGGAGAAAATCACTCTGGTGCAGAATTACATGGATTTTTATCTTTTTTAGTTAAATCAATAGTAAATAAAAAAAAATATTCAATTTTTGGTTACAAAGGCAAACAAGTCAGAGACAATATTCACAGCTATGATGTTGTTACTGCATTAAACGAATTTAGAAAAAAACCAAAAAAAGGTGGAGCTGTATATAATATAGGAGGAGGAAGATTAAACAGCTGTTCAATATTAGAGGCAATAAATTTGATTGAGAATATAAGTGGCATAAAAAGCAAATATAAAGTGTTAAAAAAAAATAGAATTGGAGATCATATTTGGTGGATTACAGACAATACAAAATTTGAAAAAGACTATCCTAAATGGAAAATAAAATATTCATTAGAAAAATCATTAAAACAAATGATTAAGTTTGAACTAAATAGAAAAAAAAAATAAATATTATGTCTAAACAACTGCCTGAAAGCACTAAAGTAATTGTAATAGGAGGTGGGGTTGTAGGTTGTTCGGTAGCTTATCATTTAGCTAAATTTGGATGGAAGGATACTATTCTTTTAGAAAGAGATCAATTGACCTCTGGTACAACATGGCATGCTGCAGGACTTGTAAGTCAATTAGGTCCTTCAGCTGCAATAACTAAAATTAGAAAATATACCTTAGATTTATATAAAGAGCTTGAAAAAAAAGTTGATCATTCAGCTGGACTAAGATTAAACGGGGCACTTTCAATTGCTGAGACTAAAGGAAGATGGCAAGAACTAAAAAGACAGGCAACAACCGCACAACTTTTTAATGTAGATGTAAAAATTTTAGATAAAAATCAGATTAAAAAAGATTATCCAATTATAAACACTGATAATATTACAGGTGGAATTTTAATGCCAGGCGATGGTGCAGCTGATCCATCTGGTGTAACACACATGTTGGCAAAAGCTGCCAGACAGGAAGGTGCACAAATTTTTGAAAAGTCACCCGTTGATGAAATAATTATAAAGAATGGAAAAATTTCCGGTGTAAAGGTTGATGGTCAAAAAATTAACTGTGAATTTATTGTTTTAGCTTCTGGCATGTGGTCAAGACAAATAGGGGAAAAAGCTGGAGTTAGTATTCCCCTTTATCCAGCTGAACATTTTTATATTATTACTGAACCAATAGACAATCTATCAAAAACTTTGCCAGTTATTAGAGATTTTGATAATCGAACCTATATTAAAGAAGATGCTGGTAAAATATTAGTTGGTATTTTTGAAGGAAATTCTATACCTGCATGGGATAAGACTAATAAAGTACCAGAAAATTTTTCTTTCGGTGAATTTCAAGAAAATTTTGAACACTTTGAACCTTATCTTGCATCTGCAATTAAAAGATTTCCAGTCTTAGAGAAAGCAGGTATAAGAAAATTTTTTTCTGGTCCAGAGTCTTTTACACCAGACACTAATACTTTACTTGGCGAGGTACCTGAAGTTAAAAATTTTTTCGTAAGTTGTGGGTTAAACAGTATTGGTATTGGAAGTGGAGGAGGTGTTGGAAAAGTTACAGCTGAATGGTTGATAACAGGACATATTAACGAAGATATTTTTAGTTATGATATAAAGAGATTTCAAAAATTTCATTCAGAATTAGGTTTTATTAAAAAAAGAATAACTGAGTCATTAGGAGATTTATATGGAATGCACTGGCCCTTTAAACAGCATAAAACATCTAGAAATGTTAAAACTTTACCTTATCATGAAGATCTTAAAAGTTTTGGCGCATGCTTTGGTGTTTCGGGTGGCTATGAAAGACCAATGTGGTTTGCACTAGATGGAGAAGTTTCTAATTATAAATACAGTTATAATTATCAAAATTGGTACCCATCAGCAGAATATGAGACAAATAACACTATTAAAAATGTTGGTCTATTTGACTTAACGCCTTTTTCAAAATTTGAGATTAAGTCAGATAAAGCACATCAAGAATTACAAAAAATCTGTACCGCTAACATCAAAAATGAGCCTGGTAAGTGTGTTTATACACATATGCTCAATCCAGATGGAGGTATAGAAACAGATTTAACAGTTGTTTGTGTTGATAATAATCATTTTAGAATAATAAGTTCAGCCGCAACAAGAGAAAGAGATAAATTTCACATAAAAAAATATCTCTCAAAAGATATAGAATTAAAAGACATTACAGATGACCTGTGTGTATTTGGATTATTCGGTCCAAAAAGTAGAGAGTTATTAAAAATGTTATCTAAAGATGATTTCGACAATGCAAATTTTAAATTTGCAAGAGCAAAATATATTAAAATTGATGGAATTAAAATCTGGATACAAAGATTATCTTATGTAGGTGAATTAGGTTACGAATTATATGTAGAATTTAAAGATTCTAAAAAAATTTACGAATTATTAATTGATAAAGGTAAAAATTTTAATCTTTCAAATTGTGGGATGCATGCAATGGATATAATGAGAATGGAAAGTGGATTTTTGCACTGGGGTCATGACATCTCACCTGAGGAAAATCAATATCAAGCAGGATTATCTTTTACAATAAGTAAAAAGAAAGGTGTGGATTTTATTGGTAAAAAGGCATTAGAGAATATCAAAAAGAAAAAAATAAAAAGTAGATTTGCGATGTTTACCTTAAAAAAAAGTGAGCCAGGTAAACCTTTGTTACTTCATGATGAACCTATTTATATTGATGATAGAATAATAGGTAGATCGACCTCAGGAAATTATTCATTTAATTTTAAGAAAAATTTGTTATTTGGATATATAAATAACGATCTGTCAAATGATGAGCTTCAAACAAAAAATTTATTTATTGAAGTAGAAAAACAAAAATATCCAATTCAAATTCAATTAGAGCCCCTAAAACGAACAGATTTTAAAAATTTATAGCTAAGATTGTCTTCTCAACATTAAAACAAATATTACAGAGGTTGCCATCATAATTAGAGCATATGCTGCCGTAGGCACCATGTAAGTCATATTAGTACCAAACAATTGTGTTCCCACAAAAACAGCCAATGTCCCATTTTGAAGGCCACATTCTAATGATATACATCTTCTTTGTGCTACTCCTGAAGCAAAAAATTTAGCAATGTAAAAACCAACTACCATCATTGTTATATTCAAAATAAAAGCAATAGTCCCAGCAGTAGTTAAAAACATAATGATGCTATCCCATTCCTCAATATAAATAGCAACAAAAACAATTACAAATAATCCAATCGATATTCTTTGAATTAATTTCATATTATTTTCAATAAAATTATTTGCAAACTTTCTTATAATCATTCCAGTTATTACAGGTACAGTTACAACAAAAAACATCTTAAGTGATATGCCAAGCATAGAAACATCACCACTAACATAATTAATATTAAATATTTCTATTGATAAAAATACTATATAAGGAACTGATACAATACTTATTAAACTAGTTATAGCAGTTAAAGAAATTGATAGAGCTACATCACCATCTGCAAATTTTGTTAATACATTAGAAGTTACACCACCTGGCGCTGCAGCGATTAACATTACTCCTAGTGCTAATTCGATTGGAGTTTTAAGAATAATTATTAAAAGATATGCAATAATAGGAAGTAAAACTAATTGACAAACTAATCCAACAAAAAATTCTTTAGGATTCTGAGCTACTCTAGTAAAATCTTTAACTGTTAATGATGCTCCAAGACCTAACATTATTAATGCTAAAGCAACTGGAGCAATAGTTGTTACTATGCCCATAATTTTTCCCCCAAAAAAAAATTAGTTGTATTGTAACAAAAAAAATGATTTTAGGATATAGTTAAAAGATTAAGAACCTTTCTTAAAAATTTTGCCTTATATCTAAAAATTTTTCTTTGATAGGTAAGAACTCTAGGGATGTTGTATCCTGTCATTACATAATGTTTTTTATCATTAAGTTTTAAAAAATTATTTTTCATTAAAAACTTACATTTTCTTATAACTGTTGCTCTAGGAATGTTAGTCATATCCGAAATAGACATAGCACTTATCCCTGTTGAGCTTCCTTTTATTTCAATAACACCTTTATTAAATGTCATGTAGTCAGGGGTTAAAGAATTAACATAAGAACTATCAATATTTTTTTTATAATCAAAAGCTTGGTTCATAGCTACAGTTCCCCAAATGTGAAATGTTGCTAAATCATCAAAAAGTTCATGATAACCAATAACCATTGGAATTTGCATTCTGTAAAACCATCTCCAACATAAACTAAAGTTTTTTTTGACTATATTTTCAATAAATTTTGTATCAAGTTTTTTTGTATATACTCCATCTTTATTCAAAATCTCAGATACTTTATAAACATATTTAGATGTTAATTTTATTTGTCTTTCAGGTTTCACTGTTGGAAAAATTGAACGATCAATAACCAGTTGTTTTTTTTGTCTTTTTAAAGCACCTAATTTTTCAAGTTCTAAAACTTTTCGCCTAACAGTTTCTTTAGGCAATTGAAGTTTTTCACACAGATCTGAAATAATAAATTTTTCTACAAACAAGTTTGATTTTGAATAAAATTGATCAAAAGAATATTGAATATTCATTTGGTCATAAAATTGTAAAGTTTTTTCAACTAAAGAAATAATTATTAGGTATTTATAATGATCTCTAAAAGCCTGATATACATTATTCAACCAGGTCCATTGGTGAACAATCCAGTCTCTTCCTAACTGATCATAGCTTTCCATCATATGATCATAAACTTGATCATCATTAAGTACTTTTGAAAAATCTATTTGTCTTAAGCTCATAGTTGTAAAAATGAGATTTGAAACCCAAAATGAACATGTGTCAATCAAATAGTGACCCACATTGAACTTTCATTTAATTGTTACAAATAGATAATCATGTTTAATTAAATCATGGATAATAAAGGCTTAGATGTAAAATAATCATGAATGAGACCCCAAAAATCATAAATGATACAGATAAGCCTTTAAATTCAGAGGAAATTGAAATCAGAAGAGTCGATATAAATGTTCTTAAAGCAAGAGCAAAAGCCATTCAGGATAAAGAAAATTTTAAAAACACAGTTGTCATAGTTTTTTTTCTTCTGATGCTGGGTGTTGTAGGAATTTATTTTTCAGCATAAATGGTTTGTAAAGTTTTAATATTGATGATTAAATAACTTTTATGAAAAACACTTTCTCGTCAATTAAAAAGCATTTAATGCAAAAATACACTACAGTAGATGATAGTTTGTATGCGGAGAAATCAACTAATATAAATGTTTTATTGAATAGAGTTAAACTAGATAAAAAAAAAGAAAGTCAAAAAAAACTTTTATTTACTGCGGTAACTTCATTGGGTGTTGTTATATTTGGTGTTTTAATTTTCTAAATATTTTAGAACTCTATTATCATGAAAATATTGTTTTGATTTTAAGTGGGAGTTTTTTCCAATAATATTTCTTTTTAATACATTATTTTTAATTTTATTTATTTCTAGAAGCCATGAGAGAGGATTGAGATAATTTTTAATAAATACACATTGTTTGTCATTAACCACCTCTTTTAATACATCTAATTTTGAACTTAGTATTAATCTTCCAGTGCTCATATAATCAAAAAGTTTTAAAGGTGACATATATTTAGTTGTATCAGAAACATTACCAGATACAGTAACTTTATTAGAATATGGCATTAACAAAATATCCATTTCTTTCATCTGTTTTTTAACTATTTCTATATTTTGATGAGAATTTAAAAAAAGATTTCTTAATCTATATTTTTTCTTCAAATTAATTATTTGATTTTTGGAACCCCCAAAAATATAATAATCATTTTGTTGGTCTTTTTGAGCAAGCTTTAAAATAATATTGATGCCTCTCGATGGATTAATTGTACCAAAATAGCCCAACTTTAATCTTTTGGTATTAAGAGAATTCTTATAATTTGTTTTTAAAGAAGAGCCTGATGGAAGCACAATAATTTTATTCGTATCTTTAACATAAGAGTCTTTAATATACTTAGTTTTAATCGATTTAGAGATACAAATAATTTTAGATATTGATTTAGAGTTTAATATCTTAAAAATACTAAAAATAGACCTAACAATTCTAGACTCATTTAACATATCGCTGTGTAATTCTATGACACATTTTTTTTTAAATAGTGTACACAGAAAAACAACAAAATAATTTCTAGTAATAATCATTTCACTTATTTTTTTAGCCTCTAAAAAAGCTAAAAATGAAAATAGATAATAATTGACGCCTAACGGAAATTTCTTAAATCTTAATAGTCTAATTATATCAAATTTAAATCTAATATTATAAAACTTATTTACTGATAAGTTTGGGATTGCTGTATTTGGAATTATTAAATAAACTTTATTTCCATGTTTTGACAAATATTCACAAGTTTTTACAATTTGTAATGAACTAGGAAGATGAGACGGACATGAACTATTGGATATGTATGAAATTTTCATTTATTAGAAATTTGTTTATATAAATTGCTTTAAATAAAGAGTTTTAATAGTCTCAACAATATTAAATTTTTTAGGCATAAATCTGTCTATTTGATAAGTATTTATTATTTTGTTTAATTTATTTTCACTCAATAATGTACCTTTATAACCTAATTCCTTTAGTATTGAGGTTGTGTCCTCATTAAAAGAGTCCTTTCCACCAAATGGAATACAAAATATATTTGATTTGTTTATATCGAATCTTTTTAAAAAATTTTTACATTCTAGTATATCTGCAAATTGTTCATCTTTGCTTAGGGATGACATAACATAGTGATTTGAGGAATGATTTCCATAACTTACCAAAGGATGACTAATTAAATATTTTGCATCATCAAAACAAAAATTATGACTAGAATTTACTAGTAAATCTTTTTTTAAAAAAAATTTATCTAATTCTTTTTCGACTTTTTTACTATTAAATCTTGGATCTTTTGAAATCCAGTAAAATTTTTCAGTATGATCATTATTAAAAAGTTGAGAGTCTTTAATAAACTCATTAACCAACTTGTTTTTTATTAAATATCTTACCTTGTCTCTCCAGAATATTCTTCCTTGAAAAGTTGATGAGTTTATAAAGATAGTTATTGGTATTTCTAATTTTTCAAATACTTCTAATGACTCTTCGAGCACATTTTTATACCCATCATCGATCGTAATACACGCAAGTCCTTTTTTATTTTTTGTATCAATGTACTCATCAATAGTTACAAATTTACAATATTTTTGAATTATTCTTAATTGATTTTCTAAAGTTTTAATATTTACGTGATCTATATTATCGCTGAAATTTGAATTAGATCCTAGTGAATGATAGAGAAATATGGGGTTAAATTTATCAAATATTAATCTTATTGGCACTAAAGATATTATTATTTTTTTTATAAATTGCTTCATCAAATTATATTAATAATAGATATAAAATTAGCTATTCAAAACAACAAAAAATAGATATTTGAAAGAAAAAAAATAAGTAGTATATATCAACAACAATTTAATGGCGGGGTAGCTCAGTTGGTTAGAGCGCGGGACTCATAAGCCCGAGGTCAGTGGTTCGATCCCACTTCCCGCTACCATTAAATACATTATAATCTTAAATTTTCTTTTAATGTTTCATAATTTTTATATTCACTACTTTTAAACTTTTCATAAATCATATCTAAGTAATCATTAAACATTTTTTGATCTGTCAGTAATAAATCTATTTTAGCTAACAAACTTTCAATATCATTGAATATTATTTTTTCATTTAAGTTATCCCAAACTTTTACTGAGTCATTTTGCTTAGCTTGTATTAATAGACCATTGCTCTCTAAAATGGTAAGTGATCTTGGATGTAAAGACATACTTCCTGGGACTGGTCCAGTATCTATACAAATATTACCTTCATAAATATTCTTTATTGCATTGGTATTATATACCGGTTTTTTAAAAATGACCCCTGTGTCGCTTTTGTCCTCTCCGTAGATATCAAAATTATTTTTAAAATTTTTATTTATATTAATAATGATTTGCTCTCTTAAATAAGTCTTTATTATTCTATATTTTTTATAAAGAATTTCAATTTTTTGATTATCTTTATTATTAGACCAAAAATTTTCATGATCTATTAAATCAAATTTTTCTAAAATTTTTTCTTTATTTATCTGTAAAAAATTTGATGTTATCAAACTTTCACTCGGTGTGTACCAAATTTTTCCCATAAAAATTATTTTAGGATTTTTATTAAAATTTTTTTTTTTATAGATTAAAGGATATATTTGAAAAATTTTTTGTTCCTCATTAATTAAAGGATTATAAATATTTACATAATTATTGTTATAACTTTTTAATTCCTTAAAGATTTTCCAAGTTCCATTAAACCAAAGATTAATTGAATTTTTTTTATTCTTTAAAAATGGATTTGCCTCTATTGCTATAAATTTACCAATACCAAGAAAATATAAAATTCTACCGATTATTGATTTAAATCTTCCACCAAGTGAAATTAACAAAATATTTTTATAAATTTTTGATTTTCCAAAGTTTCCTAAAGACGAAAAACGATGATTACTTCCAAAAACTAAAAAAACAATTTTTTTAAACTTTTTTAATTTCATTTTTTTCAATATTATCAATTCATATCATAAAAAAAACTTTATAAAGTTTTTGAATAAGACTTGAAAATGCTAAATAAGTATGAAAATAAGTACAAAACAATAAAACAATCTAATTTGTTACTCGATAAATGAATATAGAAAAAATTAAAGCATATTTAAAACTTTTAGTTCCACCAATTTTATTACCTGTATATTTTAGCAAATTATATAATAGATTTTTTAATAGAGATAAAATAATTCATCATTTTGAATATGAAAGTAATTTTTATTCTAGGCATGCTTTTATAAATAGAGCTATTTCAAAATATAAAGATTGTAAATATTTAGAAATAGGTGTTTTTAATAATTCAGTTTTTAATACAATTCCTTTAAAAATGAAAAACAAGTTTGGAGTTGATCCAATTAAGGGTGGAAATTTTAAAATGACATCAGATGATTTTTTTCATCAAAACAAACATTTAAAGTTTGATGTGATATTTATAGATGGCTTACACGAGTATGAACAATGTCAAAGAGATTGTATTAATTCAATGAAATGTTTGAATGATGGTGGTATAATTCTCTTTCACGATTTACTCCCGAGATCTTTTTTTGAGGAAAAAGAGTTACAAAATAAACAATCCTCTTGGTCTGGAGATGTGTGGAAAGTAGCAGTGGAGCTTAATAATTCAAAAAATGTTGAATTAAAGATAATTAATATTGATCATGGTATTGGTATTTTGAAATTAAAAAAAGATTTCCAATATATTAAAATGGATAATTTAAAAAACGAGAGTTTTAATGAATTTTTAGAATATAAAAAAAAATTACCTATAATTTCATCAGAGGAAGCATTCGAATTTATTTCTAAATAAAGAGGTTAGTTAGATATTAAAATAAATTTAAAGTTAGAGTAAATTTAATTATTATTTTATAATATTTTTCAATTTGTCTAAGCACATATTTTGTTTGAGAGGTAATTTTTTTGTATTAATAAGTTTAATTTTCTTAACCTTTAATTTTTTAGATTTTACAAATTCATAGATTGATTGACTTTTTCCA
>CACNRG010000013.1 GCA_902622805.1 uncultured Pelagibacteraceae bacterium
TGTGAAAGAAAGAGTAAAATTAGGTTACGACCTTTTTAATAAACATGACATGGAAACTTTTTTTAAGGAACTTGTTGATGAAAATACAACGTGGACTTTTCCAGGTAAAGAAGGTGTTCACCCGCTTTCAGGCGTTCATAGTGGCCCGCAAGCAATGATGGCAGCATTTTCAAAAATTCCTGAAAAGTGGACAAACTTAAGTGTTGTACCTATTGATATGATCAGTGAGGATAACAAAGTTTTTGTTAGGGTAAAGGCAACCGCAGATGGAATGGATACTATTTTTGGTCATTATTTTGAAGTTAGTGATAATGGAAAGATGAAAACTATGATGACGTTTGACGATACCCTTACAATGTATAACGCGATAAAGAAATAGATAAAAAAAATTAATAAACAAAGTGAAGGAAATTGATTTTTATTTTTCTATAGGCAGCACTTATACTTATTTATCTGTAACCAGAATTCTTGATGTTGAAAAAGAACATCAAGTTAAATTTAATTGGAAACCATTTAGCGTTAGAGCAATTATGAAGGAAATGAACAATATTCCTTTTCCAAAAGACAAAATAAACAAAGTAAATTATATGTGGAGAGATATAGAGAGAAGAGCAGAAGGCTATGGTTTCTTTGCTAAAACTCCAGTTCCATATCCACTGTCTGAATTTGATTTAGCTAACCAAATTGCTATTTATGGGCTAGATGAGGGATGGGGTGTTAATTACATAAGACTAACATACAAAAAGTGGTTTCAAGAGGGAAAGGAACCTGCGATTGATCCTGGCTTTTCTGAAATTTGTGAAAAACTAAAAATTAATAAAGATGAAATAATTTTAAAAGCAAAATCAAAAGAAATTGAGAATAAATTTATTTCAAACACTAGCGATGCGAGAAATAATAAAATTTTCGGTAGTCCTACATTTATTGTTAATAATGAAATTTTCTGGGGTGATGATAGAATGGAAGATGCAGTTAAATGGTCTAAGAAATAATGTTTTCAAAAAAGTATTCAAACTTAATTTTTATATTTTTTATGGGTCTTGGTATGAGTTTGCTGATGACTCTAATAATTACTTTTATAAACACTGGTTATGATGAGTTTTACTATAAAAGATTTTTTAAAGCATGGTCAGTAAGCTTACCTGTTGCAATGATTGCAACAATAATTGTAGCTCCTTTAGTACAAAAATTTGTAGATAAAATTACTAAATAGGAATATTCTTTAAATTGTGAGTAATATGATTGCATATTTAGTTCTTGTACTTGCAGTAATTTTGGGTACCGCAGCAAATGGTTTTGCTAAAAGCGCTAATGGGTTTACTTTACTAATGCCAAGTTTATTAACAGCAATAACAATTGTTGGCTGTATGTACACTTTATCAATTGTTATGAAAACTATTCCTGTTGGAATAACTTACGCTTCATTTGCAGGTCTGTGTATAATAGCTACTACAATTGTTGGGATATATAAATATAATCAGATGCCAGATTTTTATACTATTATTGGTTTAACTTTAATTATTTCTGGAGTGTTAATAGCTAATTTGCTTGGTAAAACTACTTAGCGACAGGTTTTAAAATTTTAAGCATTTTTTTGTGTATACTTTTATTTGCTGAACAAATTATATTACCAGCTTTTTTAGCATCATCATTTTTCCAGGTAGTAACTATTCCCCCTGCAGATTTAATTATTGGTATTAAAGGATGAATATCCCAAATTTTATTTCCACATTGTATAACAGTATCTAATTTACCCTCTGCAAAATGGGAATAGCTTAAAGCATCTGCGCAAGGAAATTGCATTCGTTTTAATATTTGAGGAATTTTTTTTTGTTTATTTAAGGATAAACTCCCATGAAAAGCTGCTGATAATTTCATGTTTGAAAAAGTTACTTTGCTATTAATTTTTATTCTTCTTTTTTTTCCATTTTCTGAAACATATGCTGAATTTGAAGAGGTATTAAAATAAAATTTTTTAAGTATTGGAAAATTTGCAAGACCTACAACTGGATTACCTCTGTAATTTAATGATATTAAATTACTCCAAGTCGGATTACCTATAACAAAAGATCTAGTTCCATCAATTGGATCAATCACCCATGAATAATTACTTTTACTTTTTTTATGACCATATTCTTCTCCTATTACTTGGTGCTCAGGAAATTTTTTTTTAATCTCTATTCTTATAAATTTTTCAAATGCTTTATCAGCACTAGTAACAGGATCATATCCTTTTCCTTTAAGTTTATTGGAAACCTTAAAAGGCTTATTCAATTTAAAATAATAAAATTTAGTCAATTTTTTTGCTAAGTTTTCAATAAACTTTGAAAAAATTTTGTAATCTGAGGATTTCATTTTAATCACATGTTCCTATTACTATTATATTGTTATTGAATAAAGATAAAATTTAACTTGTAGAGATTTTTTCTATCTGTCTTTCTGCATCTTTAATTGATTTTTCATAATCTAGCGCCATTTGATCAGCACTTACTACTTCAACTTTTTCTATTCCAAAAAAATTTAAAATAAATTTAAGCCAGGGAGTTAAAAAATCCTCATTGCTATTAAGTTTCGTTCCACCTGAGGTGATTACTAAATAAGCACGTTTATTTTTTAACAAACCTTCTCTTCTACCGTCAGGTTTAAATCTAAAAGTTTCTCCAATTCGAGCAGCAAGATCTGACCAGGCTTTTAAAGTTGCAGGCGGACCATAATTATAAATTGGAGCTGATATTATAATCACATCACTCTCTTTTAGTTCTTTAACTAAAGTATCCGACAATTCAAACATTTTTTTATGATGCTCAGTTTGGTCTTTTTCATCAATTTTCATGCCTGACTCTGTCAAACCTGATACAAAAACCATTTCATCATTTAAATCTCTATAAATAATTTTATCTTCTGGCTTTTTTATTTTATCTAATAATTTTTTTGCTAATGCTCTTGAAGTTGAACCCTCTTTTCTAGCACTAGAGTCAATTTGGTAAATTTTCATAATATTGTTTATCCAAAATTTTGTAAGAATGGTAAAATATTTAACAAATAAAATCCCAAAGCTTGTAATTGGTTAGTTAATATTAAAATACCTGTTATTAATAGAGTAAATCCACCTATTTTAGATACTAAATTTATATTTTTTTTAAAATTTTTAGAAAATATTAAAAATTTTTGTATTAGATATCCCGATAAAATAAATGGCAAGGCTAATCCTAAAGAGTAAGAGACTAAAAGTATAATACCTTTGTTAATACTTTCCTCAGTCGCAGCGAGAACTAAAATTGACCCCAAGATAGGACCAATACAAGGTGTCCAGCCAAAAGCAAAAGCCATACCTATTAATATTGGGCTATAAAAATTCGTATTTGTATTTGTTTGAATTCTTTTTTCATAATTAAGAAATTTTAAATTTATGAAACCAATAATATGTAATGAGAGAATTACTATTACTAATCCAGCAAATATTCTTAACTCATAAGAGTTTTGTAGCAATACTTGACCTAAAAAAGTCGAAGCAGCACCAAAAATAATGAACACAATTGAAAAACCTAATGTAAATAAAATTATTGGAATTAAGTTAATATTCTTTTTCTCTAATAATTCGTTAAGAGAACTGCCTGATATATAAGAAATATAACCAGGAATTAATGGTAATACACAAGGAGATAAAAAGCTTATTAAACCTGCTCCAAAAGCAACTATTAATTCAATCATTATAATTAAGATTATCCCTTAATCCCCAAATGAGTATATTTGACATTTAAGTAATCTTTAATTGCATTAGAACCACCTTCTCTGCCGTAACCACTTTGTTTTATTCCTCCAAAAGGTGCTTCTGCTATTGCTACTACTCCTGTGTTAACTGCAACTGATCCTGTTTCTAATTGTTCTGATGCTAAATGAGCTTTCTCCATAGAATTAGTACAAACATAGCTGCATAAGCCTAGTTCGTGATTATTTGCTCTTTCTATAACTTCATCAAATGATTTAAATGAAAGTATGGGCACTAGTGGTCCAAAAGGCTCTTCTTTCATTATAGTAAAATTATCTTTAACATCATCAAATATAGTTGGTTCGTAAAAAAATCCTTTATTAAACCCTGAAGGTCTTTTGCCACCTAGTATAACCTTGGCTCCTTCTTTTTTTGTTTTTTCTACTAAGGTTTCAACCTCGTTCAATCTTTTTTGAGTTGTTAATGGGCCTAATTGGGTATCAGAGTCCATACCATTACCGATTTTTAATTTTTTAGTTTTTTCTACAAATAAATTTACAAATTCATCCTTTTTCTCTTCTTGTATATAAAATCTATTAGGAGATATACATACTTGACCATTGTTTCTAAATTTTGCAGAAATAGCTATATCAGTGGCTTTTTTTATGTCTGCATCTTTAAAAACAATAAAAGGTGAATGTCCACTTAATTCCATAGTTACTCTCTGAACTTTATCTGCTGCTTGTTTTAAAATTAATTTTCCAACTCTAGAGGAGCCAGTTATAGATATTTTTTTAACTATATCAGAGGCTATCAATTGCTGAGCAATACTTGGTGGATCTCCTGATAATAGATTTACGACACCTGGGGGAACCTCACATTCTTTACAAATATCTACCATTTCCATAACTACTCCAGGCGTAATCACATCTGGTTTTATTATTACTGAACAGCCTGCTGCTAAAGCCGTAGATATTTTTCTAGCGGATAATACTGCTGGAAAATTCCAAGGAGATAAGGCTGCAACCACTCCAACAGGTTGATAATAAACGTGTACTCTAGTATCTTCAAATCTACTCTCAACAGTTTGTCCAAAAATTCTTTTTGTTTCCTCTGCATTCCATTCAAAAATATCTGCAGCTCCACTAATCTCTGCTTTTGACTCAGCTAATGGTTTCCCAACTTCTAAAGTCATCCACTTTGCAAGAACATTTTGCTTTTCTCTTATCTTATCTGCAATACGTCGTATAATATAAGACCTTTGCCAAGGAGGAGTTTTTTTCCAAATTTCTAATCCTTTTTTTGCAGATTGTAATGCACTTTCAACGTCCTCCGACGAAGCTTTAGATGCTTTACCTAATATTTCCTCTGTTGCAGGATTAATAACTTCGTAAGTTTCTCCATTTGATGAAGGTGACCATTTTCCATGGATAAATTGTCCGAATTTTTCGTACATTTCACAATCTAGCATTACAATTAGTTGTGTCTACTATGATATTTTTACACATTAAGTTTTTCAAGATCAGTGATAACATTATAAATTACAAAAGGAGTTTAATATGAAAGCATATATTATGGGAAACTATACTGCAAAAGCTTTTCAAGGATTTCTTAAAGATCCTGCAAGTGATAGAAAAGCTGTAGTAAAACAACTAACTGAAGCTATGGGTGGTAAAATGCACAGTATGGATATTGTTAGAGGATCTTATGATTTTATAGTAGTTACAGATGTGCCAAGTTTTGATGACTTTGCAGCTATCAAATTAGTAGTTGAGGCTTCTGGTGCAGTTGAAAATTTAACAATGTTAGAAGCAATAGACTTTGGTAAAGCTACTGCGAAAGCAAGTAAAATTGGTTATAAAGCACCAGGTCAATAATTAATATTAACTTCCAGTAGCGGGCTGGAAGTTAAAATCACACATAAAATTAGAATTTTGTCTGATGAAAAAATTTAGATATTCAGAAATTACAAAAGAAAATATTTATAAAAAAAGAAGATTCTTTATAAAATCTATGGGCTATGGATTAAGCGCGCTAACCCTAAGTTCGGTGCCCATAATTAATGCTAAGGCAAATAATTCGAATGAACCAACTAGTTATGAAGACATCACGACATATAACAACTACTACGAGTTTGGAACTGGTAAAGGAGATCCTTATAAAAGAGCAAAAAATTTTACTACTAGACCTTGGACTGTTAAAATTGAAGGTGAAGTAGAAAAAACATTAGAGCTTACAATTGAAGAAATTTTAGCAATTAAATCTGAAGAGAGAATTTTAAAACTAAGATGTGTGGAGGGCTGGTCTATGGTTATTCCATGGTTAGGCTTTTCACTAAGTGAGTTACTAAATAAAGTAGAAATTAAATCAACTGCAAAGTTTGTAGAATTTGAGACAATATATAATCCAGAAGAAATGGTAGGACAAAGGTATCCTGTTTTAAACTGGCCTTATATTGAAGGTCTAAGAATAGATGAAGCAATGCATCCTCTTACTACTGTTGTAACCGGTTTATACGGTAAGCCTTTACCAAATCAAAATGGTGCGCCTTTAAGAATATTTATTCCATGGAAGTATGGTTTTAAGAGTGCAAAATCTATTGTCAAAATTAGATTAACAAAAAATATGCCAAACACTGCTTGGAAAAATGCATCACCAAGAGAATACGGTTTTTACTCAAATGTAAATCCTGAAGTTGATCATCCTAGATGGTCTCAGGCAACTGAAAGAGTAATCGGAGAAAGTATACTAGCTCCAAGAATCAAAACTTTAATGTTCAATGGTTATGGGGATGAAGTTGCTCATCTTTATAGTGGTATGGATCTTAAAAAGAATTATTAAATAAATTGAAAAATTACTTTAAGCCTGCTGTTTTCTTTTTATCGCTATGGCCAATTTATATAATTGTTTATCAACTAGTATATAATGAACTAGGTCCTGAGCCTGTTGATAGAATCATAAATCATTTTGGAGAATGGACTTTGATCTTTGTATTTTTAACTCTTTCAATGACGCCTCTGAAAAAGATCACTAAATCTTCGGAGTGGATAAAATTTAGAAGGATGCTTGGTTTATTCACTTTTTTTTATGCTTCAATTCATATGCTTAGTTATGTTGGTTTAGATTATAGATTTGATTTTAAGCCATTGGTTGACGATGTTTTAAAAAAAAAATTTATTTTTATTGGTTTTTCTGCGTGGTTGTTACTAATTCCTCTAGCAATAACTTCATCAGATAAAATGGTTAGAATCTTAAAAAATAATTGGAAAAAACTTCATAAATTGATTTATGTAATTTCAATTTTTGGAGTTTTACACTTTATTTGGTTATCAAAAACAATATTTTTTAAACCTTTAATTTTTTTAATTTTTTTAATTATTCTTCTTTTATTCAGAATAAATTTTAAGAAATTTAATTTATCTTAGTATCTTCAGGTATACAAATCTCAGATCTTGTTAAAAATCTTCTTCCTGTGCCGTTGTCTAAAGAAAACATTCCACCCATTCCCTCAACACAATCAATTACCAAGTCTGTATTTTTCCAGGCTGTATGTTGGGTTTCGCTGATATAAAAAGGTATCCCACCAATTTTACCAATCATTACATCATCTTGGCCTACTTGGTATTCTTTAGCAGGATAACACATTGGTGCACTTCCATCACAACATCCACCAGATTGGTGAAATAATAATTCTTTACCGTGATTTTTTTTTAACTCTTCTATTAAGTCTAATGCTGAAGATGTTGCTGTAACTTTCATATTTATATGGCCCGTAATTTATTATACGGGCCATTATAATATATCTATTAAAAGAAGCCTAATTTTTTCTCACTGTAAGACACATGTAAGTTTTTTACTTGTCTATAATGATTTAGCATCATTTTGTGAGTTTCTCTTCCAATACCAGATTGTTTGTATCCACCAAATGCCGCATGCGCTGGATAAGCGTGGTAACAGTTTGTCCAAACCCTACCAGCTTGAATCTCTCTACCCATTCTGTATGCGATATTCCCATTTCTTGTCCAAACACCAGCGCCTAAACCATAAAGAGTGTCATTAGCAATTTTTAAAGCCTCTGCCTCATCTTTAAATTTAGTTACTGATACTACTGGTCCAAAAATTTCCTCTTGGAAGATTCTCATTGAATTATTACCTTCGAAAATAGTTGGTTCAATATAATTTCCTTTTTCTAAACCACTATTAACTTTAGCAACATTTCCACCACATAGAACTTTGGCACCTTCTTTCTTACCTAGATCTAAGTAAGATTTTATTTTTTCCATTTGTTCTACGGATGCTTGAGCACCAATCATAGTTTCCATTTTTAGAGGATTGTCTTGTTTAACAGCTTTTGTTCTAGCAATAGCTCTTTCCATGAACTTATCATAGATAGACTCTTGGACTAGTACTCTACTTGGACAAGTACAAACTTCTCCTTGATTAAGAGTAAACATTGCAAAACCTTCTAAACATTTATCAAAGAAATCATCATCTTGTGCCATAACATCTTCGAAGAAAATATTTGGAGATTTTCCACCAAGCTCTAAAGTAATTGGAATTAAGTTTTGAGATGCATATTGCATAATCAAACGACCAGTTGTTGTTTCACCTGTGAAAGCAATCTTTTTGATTCTCTTAGATGAAGCTAATGGTTTTCCTGCTTCTAAACCAAAACCGCTAACAACGTTAACAACTCCTGGAGGCAATAAATCACCAATCATTTCCATTAACAACATAATTGAAGCTGGAGTTTGTTCAGCTGGTTTTAAAACAACACAGTTACCTGCAGCCAATGCTGGAGCAAGTTTCCAAGTTGCCATT
Source organism: uncultured Pelagibacteraceae bacterium (assembly GCA_902622805.1). GTDB lineage: Bacteria > Pseudomonadota > Alphaproteobacteria > Pelagibacterales > Pelagibacteraceae > Pelagibacter. Next base: position 8,531 of record CACNRG010000013.1, read on the forward strand.
AGAAGTGGAAAGTTCCAAGGTATAATTTGACCAACTACACCTAGTGGCTCAGGAATGTGATAAGAATATTCATTATTACTTATCTCTGCAACAGATCCTTCTTCAGCTCTTATTACACCTGCAAAATATCTCCAGTGATCAACCACTAAAGGTAAATCTGCAGCCATACACTCTCTGATTGGCTTTCCATTATCTAAACATTCTGCTGTAGCTAAAGTATTAAGATTTTTTTCTATAACATCAGCTATTTTTAAAAGAATGTTAGATCTTTCGGTTATTGATGTTTTTCCCCAAGTTGGAAATGCAGCATGTGCAGCATCTAAAGCTGCATCTACATCTTTTGCATCTGATCTCGCTATTTTACATATTACCTCGTTATTTATCGGTGTAACATTATCAAAATATTTACCAGACTTTGGTTCTACGAACTTCCCATTAATGTAATTTCCATACTTTGCTTTATATGGAAAAGGGACTTTCAAGTGAGACGTATCCAACAAAGGAGACGAAGCACTTTTCATCGTTTCTGTACTCATTTTTTTTACTCCTCTTGTTTTAGTTATTGATTTAAGCTTATTATTTTTTCTAGATTTTTTAGAACGCTTCTTAGTCGCAGACTTTTTTGTCACAACTTTTTTTTTCGTTTTTATTTTTTTTCTAGATGACTTGACCAATTTAGATTTTTTTTTCTTGGTCTTAGGCTTAGCTTTTCTTTTACGTTTATTAGCCATATCTAATTAAACTAGCAATAATTGAACATGTCTATTCGTAATATTTTAAATTTTCTACTTAGAATTGAATAAATACTACATCTTGTGCTATTAAAAAAAGTAATTAATATTTTTTTTATGAATGAAAATGAAAAAAAAGAAATACAATCGGCTACTTTTGAGAGATTACTGAAACATTTAGATGAAAGAAAAGATGTTCAGAATATAGATCTCATGAATTTAGCAAATTTTTGCAGAAACTGTTTATCAAGATGGTATAGGGAAGAAGCTGAGAAAAAAGGTATAACTATTTCAGACCCTGATGCAAGAGAACGTATTTATGGAATGCCATATCCTGAGTGGAAAGAAAAGTATCAAAAATAATTTAAAAAATTTTTTTTAGCTTATCGTACTCTATTATATTCATTAAATGATAAGGGTTTTTGTGATAATCTTTAAACTTTATTTTTGAAAAGTCAGAACATTGATATTCAAGTAAATTTCTATTCGATCTTTTAAAAATAACTCCTATTCCAAAATCAGCATAACATGTATAAACGTCTAAATCTTTATTTGTTCTACATTCGACAATAGCTTTCCAAACATCCCCATTCCAAGTAAATTGACACCTTGGTGTAGCTTGCTCATAGAAATTATTTGGCAAACAGTCGTGTAATAAGATAACTCCATTATTATTCAAAAACTTCAAAGAATTTTGAATATCTTTTTTAACTTGATTATAAGTGTGCAGACCATCTATAAAAATACAATCAAAATACTCTTTATTTTTAGAAAAAAACTGATCACTTGTTAATCTTACTGTTCCACCTGTAACTGGATCTACACCTATTTTATTATTGATTTTGATAAAATCAAATAATTCATCATCAAAACATCCTATTTCCAAGTAACTGTTGTATTTATTTGTGTCAATTATATCTTGAACTATAAATTTTCTATTTTTTTTTGTTGAGAAATCAAATCCAATATCTTTTAGTCCCTTATTGTTAAAAAACTTATGATAATAAAAAAAAAACTTTAATACTTTTTGACTATTAATGAATCTTATAATTTTTTTTTGTAAAAATTTTTTTATTATCATTTATAATTATTTTTCTTTTAGTCTTGGTATTAATTCAATAAAATTACATGGTTTATGATTAGCATCTAATTGATGTTTCAAAATACCTTCCCAGGCATCAGTTACGCCACCTGAAGATCCGGGTAATGCAAATATATATTTCCCACTCGCAAGAACAGCACAAGCTCTAGATTGTATTGATGATGTGCCTACTGTCTTTAAACTAAGGTATCTAAAAATTTCACCAAAACCAGGGATATGTTTATCAGCAATTTCATTTAAAGCTTCAGGAGTGATATCTCGACCTGTTAAACCTGTTCCTCCCGTTGTTATAATTACATCAATTTGATTATTTTTTAACCAATCATGAAGAATTTTGATAATATCTTGCTTATTATCTTTACAAATTTTTCGATCAATCAAATTATGTCTTGCTTCTTCAATTTTTTTTACAAGGATTGACCCCGACTTATCATTGTCTATTGTTCTTGTGTCTGTTACGGTTAATAATGCTATATTTACTTTCATAAAAACTTTTTGAAATGTTTATATTATCAATATTATTTTTAATAACAGCTATTTTATACTCAAGTGTTGGTTTTGGTGGTGGATCTACTTATTTAGCTTTGTTACTTATATGGGAAATTCCTTATTATATATTTCCAATATTAGCATTGATATGTAATATAATAGTCGTTTCTGGAAACTCTATAAATTATATAGCATCTGGAAATTTAAATCTTAGAATTTTAATTCCCTATTTAGTTGGATCCGTTCCTTTTGCTTTTTTAGGAGGGACAATAAATTTAGAAAAGGAAATTTTTGAAATTATTCTATTTATTGTATTAAGTTTAGCCAGTGTCCTTTTGTTAATCAGCTCAAATTCTTATGAAAATAATTTTAAATTAAGAATTATACCTAAGTATATTTCGATCTTAATTGGATCAACGTTAGGTTTAATGTCTGGAATTGTTGGTATTGGTGGTGGAATTTTTTTAAGTCCTATTTTATATCTTTTAAAAGTAGGTTATCCGAGACAAATAGCAACAACAGCATCGCTTTTTATTTTAATAAATTCGATTTCAGGGGTTTTTGGCCAACTAACAAAACAAAACGTTATAAATGATATATTTAATTATTGGCCATTATTTATTTTAGTTTTAGTAGGTGGTCAAATAGGTAATTTTTTAAATCTCAAGATTTTTTCTAATAAATTATTAGCAATTATAACCTCTGGACTAGTTATGTTTGTGGCTATAAGAATTGGTATAAAAATATATTCATAAACTTAAATTTAGACAAAGTAATTTGAAATGAGAAACATTAAGCCTTTTGGTCCAACTATTGGTATTACCAAAATTAAAAAGAATTTAATAAAAAAATTAAATAACGAATTTGATTTAAAATCAACTACAAAAAAAAAAGATTATTCTTCAAAACTTGCAAGTCAGATTCAAAATGAGGTTTTATTCTCAAAAGATTTTGTGAGGAAACACATAAACAAAGATTTGAAAATATTAATTAAAAGATTTTTAATTAAAGAAAATGTAAAGAAAATTAAAGAAATAAAAATTTTAAATTTTTGGGTCGTTAGACAATTCAAAGGTGAATACAATCCGATTCATTATCATCAAGGAGATATATCTGGGGTAGGTTATATAAAAATACCTAAATTTATTTTTTCTAATAAAAAATTAAAACACAAAAAAGAATTAACAAACGGCACTATTGATTTTATAAATGGACAAAAAGCCTTCTTAAGCAATTGTATACATAATATAAAACCTGAGGTAGGAAAATTAATACTTTTTCCAAATTATTTAATGCATACAGTTTATCCATTTGACGTTGATGGAGAAAGGAGATCTTTTTCATTTAACGCAAAAATATACTTTTCAAAAAAATAAAAAAACAAATTAATTATGGATTTAAACTATTTTAAAAAAGTAAGACTTTTAGATGGTGGAATGGGCCAAGAACTTCTGGCTCGAGGTGTAAAATCTAAAGGAACTCTTTGGAGCGCAAGTGCGTTAATTGATGACAAATATCATGATGTATTATTAGATACACATTTAGATTTTATTAAAGCTGGAGCTGAAATTATTGTTACGACAACATTCACTACTAGAAGAAAAAGATTAAGAGAAAATAATGTTGAGGATAAATTTGAGTATTTAAACAAATTAGCGGGAGAAATCGCATTAAAAGCTAAAAAAAAATTTCCTCATATTTTAATTGCAGGAGGATTGCCTCCTCAACATTTTACTTATCAAGCAGACAACAGAAATGAAGATGAAATAAGAAATAATTTTTACGAGCAAGCCAAAATACTTAATCCTTTCATAGATTTTTTTTATTTTGATGTCTGGAGTAGTATTAAAGAGTTTAAATGTGGCATTGATGCTATAAAAGAATTTAAAAAACCTTATTTAATTGGGATTCATATATCAGAAGGAAAAAGATTACCAAGTGGTGAAAAGATTTCAAAAATTAAAGAAATCATTGATAATCAATTACTCGGAATAATGCTATCATGTGTATCACCTGAAAATTTTCAAGGAAATTTAGATGAGCTTAAAAGTCTTGAAGTTCCATTTGGATTTAAATTGAATGCTTTTATTACAACAAATCCAAATCCATCTTATGCAGAAAACTATCTCAGAAGTAAAACTGGTAATCCAATTGAAGTATTAGGAAAAAGAGAAGATCTAACACCAAAAAATATGGCTAAGATTGTTGAAAAATTTAAGAATGCTGGTGCAACAATACTTGGTGGATGTTGCGAAACAAGACCAGCTCATATACAAGAATTATCAAAACTTATTAAAAAATAAAAAGCATTAATTCTTATTTATAATGCCTAGTCTTGAAAATATTACAGTTATAATAGTCACATATTTAACGCAAAAGCACATTTTAATTAATTGTCTTAAATCAATTGATAATAAAGTTAAAATAAAAATAGTAGAAAATTCTCGAAATTTTGAATTTAAAAATGAGATACTGTCTAATTTTGATAATGTAGAAATTATTTGCACTGGGGAAAATCTTGGTTATGGAAAGGGAAATAATTTTGGGCTAAAATCAACAAATACTGATTATGCTTTAATTTTAAATCCTGATCTCATTTGTGATAGCGAATTTTTTTCCAATATTATTGAGGTTTTAGAAAGTGTTAAGGATTTCACAATAATTGGTTGCCAATATCAAAAAGATAGAATTTTTTTACCTGCTGGTTTTTTTAATAAGAAACAAAATCAGGAATTTGCCAAAAAATTCAAAAAAAATCAAATAGATGAGTTAGAAAAAGTAGATTGGGTAACCGGTTGTTCAATGTTAATAAATCTTAAAAAATTTTCAGATAAGGAAGTATTTGATAAAAACTTTTTTCTATATTTTGAGGAATTTGACTTATGCAAATCAATTATTGATAAGGGTGAAAATATTTATACGTCTAAATATTTGAAGATTGATCATCTTGGGTTTCAAAGTTCTTTGGGAAATAATTTAGAAAATAAAGACAGAGCAAATAGATTAAGAGAGTGGCATTGGATGTGGTCAAGTTTTTATTTTTATAAAAAAAACTATAGTTATGTGATTGCATTGTATAAAATGTTAGGAAAATTAATTAAATCTTTTTTTAAGTTTAATTATTATTTCTTAACTTTACAAAAAATAAATAAAGAAAAATATTTTTATAGATTCTTGGGGATTTTTAATGGAATGATTGGTCGATCATCTTTTTTCAGAGACAACAAATAAGCCTATTCAGCTTTTTTAACAAAATAAATACCAATACAAACAGCTATCAAAGATATTAAAACTTTAATTGTTATTAATTCATTTAAAAAAACATATCCTAAAATAGTTCCAAAAATTGGTATTAAGTAAGAAACCTGTGATTGAAAAATTAAACCATTATTTTTTAATATTCTAAATCTTAATAACCAAGCTAATCCTGTAGGAACAATGCCTAAATATATCACCGATATCAAAGAATCAATTCTTGGAGTTGTCTGCCAGGGTTGTTCAATAAAGCTCACTAAAGGTAATAAAATAATAATTGCCCAGATTAATATTGAACCAGTAACATTTTCATTCTTTTTTTTACTAATTTTTAAAGTTAACACTCCACCTATTACATAACATGTTGATCCAAGTAAAATTAATAATGCGGAAATAAAATTATTTTCATCAATTAATATATTATCTGAAAATAAAAATACGATTCCTGAAAACCCAATTAAGATACCAAATGTTTTTACTAAATTAAATTTTTCATTTTTAGTGTAAAAATGACCTAGTACTGTAGAGCTTAGTGGTGTGGTAGACATTAATATTGCTGCTAAATTACTTTGTACAGATCCCACTCCATAAGCAATTAAAAAAAAGGGAGCAACTAAATTAATAAATCCTATCATTGCAAACCAATGCCAATCTTTTGAAAAAGCTTCAATTTTAATATTTTTGAAATAACAAAGAAGTAAAACTGGAATCGCACCGAATAAAACTCTTAAAAATGCAATTGTAACAGGTCCAAAAGAATATGTTGCAATCTTAATATTAAAAAAAGCTGATGCCCAAATTAAAGCTAATATGGTTAATAAGACGTAGTCAATTAATTTTGGTTGTCTCATTCTGTTAACTCTTTAATTTCACCAAATGTTAATTTTATCAATTGTTTATATTCTATTTTGAAAACACAGTTCGGATGACCAGCTGCTGCAAAAACTGTTTTAAATCTTTCTAAATTGTTATCAATATAGATTTTTACTTTATTTAAATGACCTACTGGAGAAACGCCGCCTATTGTATAACCCGTAATTTTTTTTACATCATCAGGTTTGGCCATTGAAACATTTTTCTCATTAAGAATTTTTTTAAGTTTATTTAATGAACACCTTTTGTCTCCAGATACCAAACAAAGAACAAATCTATCTCCAGCATGAAAAAGTAAACTTTTAACAATCGCTCCAACATTACAACCTAAAGCTGTAGCAGCATCTTGAGCTGTTTTTGCTGTCTGCTCTAAACAGACAATCGAAAGACTATTATCAAAATCTTTGATCGATTTTTCAGCTCTTTTGACTGGTTCTTTATTTAATATTTTATTCACAGATTTTATAAATAATTTTTAAATATTATTGAATAAATACAGCACTTATGTGAAAATTGCATAGGTGTTATTTATTAAATAAGCAATATTTATCGTCATTATTTTGTTAATTACCACTTATAAAATTACATAGGAGACAAAATGAGTGCAACAAATGTTCTAAAATTTATTAAAGAAAAAGATGCAGAATTTGTTGATCTTAGGTTTACCGATCCGAGAGGAAAACTTCAACATTTAACAATGGACTCAACAGTTGTTGATGAGGACATGTTGAATGATGGTGTATTCTTCGATGGATCATCAATTGCAGGATGGAAAGCAATAAATGAGTCTGACATGATTTTAAAACCAGATACTGCAAGAATGTTTATGGATCCTTTTACTTCACACAACACTGTTGTTTTATTTTGTGATATTTTAGACGCTGTAAAAAAATCTCCCTATGAAAGAGATCCAAGAGGTGTAGCTAAAAAAGCTGAAGAATATCTAAGATCTTCAGGAATTGGTGATAAAGCTTTTTTTGGACCTGAACCAGAATTTTTTGTATTTGATGACGTTAGAATTAAAAATGATATGAACGAATGTGGTTTTAGAATAGACAGCAAAGAAGGTCCTTACAACTCTGGTAAAGAATACGAAAATGGTAATATGGGACACAGACCACCAGTTAAAGGTGGATATTTTCCAGTTCCACCTGTTGACAGTGAACAAGATATGAGAGGTGAATATCTTAAGAATTTAAAAGAAGTCGGAATAAAAGTTGAGAAACATCACCATGAGGTAGCACCAAGTCAACACGAATTAGGTATGTATTTTGGAACTTTAGTTGACCAAGCCGATAACGTTCAATTGTACAAGTATGTTGTTCAAATGGTAACTCATTCATTTGGTAAAACTGCAACTTTCATGCCAAAACCAGTTGCTGGTGATAATGGTTCAGGAATGCACATCCATCAATCTATTTGGAAAGGTGATACACCTGTTTTTTCAGGTGATGCTTATGCTGGATTATCTGAAACAGCATTACACTATATTGGAGGGATTCTAAAACATGCTAAAGCAATAAATGCATTCGCAAACTCAACGACAAATAGTTATAAAAGATTAGTTCCAGGATTTGAAGCCCCAGTATTATTAGCATACTCTGCTAGAAATAGATCTGCTTCTTGTCGAATACCAATTACTTTAAGTAAAAAAGGTGCAAGGTGTGAAATAAGATTTCCTGATGCTTCTGGTAATCCATATTTAACTTTTGCAGCAATGCTTATGGCAGGTCTTGATGGAATTAAAAATAAAATTCATCCAGGTGAATCGTTTGATAAAGATTTATATGACCTTCCGCCTGAGGAAGTTAAGGCTATCCCAACTGTATGTGGCTCTTTAAGAGAAGCTATGGAAAGTCTAGACAAAGATAGAGAATTTTTAACTCAAGGTGGTGTATTTACTGACGATCAAATTGATGCTTATATTGCACTAAAGTTTGAGGAAATTCACAAGTTTGAGCATGCACCTCATCCTATAGAATTTGAGATGTATTACAGCAGTTAATTACTGTCTTGTTGTAGCAACTGTATCTTTGTTAACACCTTTTTTGACAACGTAATCCTGTGTGCCATTAGCACCAGTCTCAACTTCTTTACGAAGATCTTTAAAAAATGTTTTCTCTTTTAAAGAATTTTTTAGGCCTTTAACAAGATTTTTAAATTCAAACTTATTCATAAATAATATATATACTAGATATGCATTTAATGCAATACTGCTATGCAACTTATGGGATATTACTTAGTCTATTTTAAAGGACTCCCCACATCCACATCGCTCAGTTTCATTGGGGTTATTAAAGACGAAAGTTGAGGAAAAATCTGCTTTTTTATAGTCCATTTCAGTCCCTAAAAGATACATAACAGCTGCGGAGTCTATATAAACTTTTACGCCCTTGTCTTCAATTACCTCATCGTTAGGGTTAACTTCTTTAGAGTATTCCATAACGTATGACATTCCTGCACAACCTCCAGATTTTACTGAAACTCTAACACCAATTGCATTTGTCTCAGCATTAGACATTATTTCTTTTATTCTTGTAGCAGCATTATCACTCAACTTTATTATAGGATTCATTATAAATTTAACTCTAATTTTGCAGCATCGGACATCATATCTTTATTCCAGGGAGGATCCCAAACTAATTCAAGATCAACCTCATCAATTTCCTCAACTTGCATCGCACTTTCTTTTACCTCTTTAGGTAAACTTTCTGCAACTGGACAATTCGGTGTAGTTAATGTCATTTTAATTTTAGCTTTTTTACCACTAACTTCAATATCATAAATCAAACCTAGTTCATAAATATTAACTGGAATCTCAGGGTCATAAATTTTTCTAATTTCATCAATTATTTTATCTTTTATATCCATATTTAATTTTCAGTAGTTGTTTCTTTTCCATCATTTTCCATCGCAGATACTAAAGTATGCCAAGATAAAGTAGCACATTTGACTCTCATTGGATACTGTTTAACTCCTGAAAGACACATTAACTTTGTTTTATCATCCTCTTTCAAAATATTATTTTTTAGTTCAGGATTTTCTTTTATCATTCCCAAGAAATCCTCAACTATTTCTTTTGCTTCATTATCACTTTTGCCTTTAATCAAATCAGTCATGATCGAAGCTGATGCCATCGATATTGCACAACCACTTCCTTCGAAAGAAATATCCTCTACTTTTCTCTGTTCGTTTAATTTTAAATACACATGTACATTGTCTCCACATAAAGGATTGTTTCCTTTAGCGTCCTTATTAAAATTTTCTGTTTTTCCCAAATTTCTTGGATTCTTTCCATGTTCTAAGATTATTTCTTGATATAATTCTTTTAAGTTCATTTTAAATCAAAAATTTTTTTACAATTATTTATTCCATCGTTTAATTTATCTAGATCATCTTTAGTATTATAAACACCTAAAGATGCTCTCGCACTTGCAGGTATTCCTAACTTGTCATGAAGTATCTGACAACAATGATGCCCCGCTCTTATAGCAACTCCGGTTTCATCTAAAATAGTTGCAATATCATGTGGATGAACTCCTTCAACAGTAAAAGATAATACCCCTCCTCTTTCTTTCGGATTTCCAATTAGTTTCACAGAATTATTTTTTTTTAAAATTTCTTGTCCGTATTCAATAAGTTCTTTTTCGTGCTTAACTATATTTTCAATTCCAATGCTTTCTAAAAACTTTATTGATTGGTCAAATGCAATTACTTGTGCTGTAGCCATTGTTCCAGCCTCATATTTGTTTGGAAGTTCGCCATAAGAGATTCTATCTTTTTTTACTTCATTTATCATTCCTCCACCTCCTTGATATGGTGGTAGTTGCTCTAGCCATTTCTTTTTTCCATACAAAACTCCAAGCCCAGTTGGTCCATACATCTTATGACATGAAATTGCATAAAAATCACAATCCAAGTCCTGCATATCTAATTTTAAATGTGGCCCTCCTTGACATCCATCAACTACTACAACGATACCCTTTGAGTGGGCTAATTGAGTTATCTCTTTAATTGGTAAAACTGCGCCGGTAACATTTGATAAATGAGTTATAGCTATTACTTTAGTTTTGTTTGTAATTTCTTTTTCTATATTTTCAATTGGTATATCTCCATCTTCATTTACTTCAGCAAATTTTATTTTAATATTTTTAGATTTTCTTAAAAAATGCCATGGAACATAATTTGAATGATGCTCTAATTCAGTAATTAAAATTTCATCATTTGGCTCCAAGATTGCTTGACCTAAAGTATTTGCAACTAAATTTAGAGCCTCAGTAGCACCTTTAGTAAATACGATTTCGTTTTTATCTTTCGCATTAATGTACTTTTGAACTGAGGATCTTGTATTTTCATACAAATTAGTGGCAGCAACTGCCAAATAATGGATACTTCTTCCTACATTTGAAAATTTTTTGGAATAAAAATCATTAATTCTGTCTAGAACTACCTTTGGTTTTTGAGATGAATTGGCACTATCCAAATAGACTAAATCATTATTCTGGATTTTTTCATCAAAAATTGGAAATTCTTTTTTAATATTATTTATATTCATTCTTTTAATCCAATAATATTTTTAACTAAATTTTTAATTTCTGAATCTGTTATTTTTTCAACAACATCGAGTAAAAATCCGTTTATTAAAAGTTCTTTAGATTGTTGATAGTTTAAACCTCGAGACATTAAATAAAAGATTGAGTTTTCATTTAAACTTCCTGACGCTGATCCGTGAGAACATTTTACGTCATCAGCATAAATTTCTAATTCTGGTTTTGCATTAAACTCAGATGTTTCATCTAACAATATTGCTTTACTTAACTGATAGCCATCGGTTTTTTGAGCCTTAGAATCTACAAAAATTCTTCCTTGATACGCAGATTTTGAATTTTTTCCAAGCACACTTTTAATAAGTTGATAACTTTTGGTGTTCTCGACCAAATGATTTATTGTAGATCTAATTTCATGCTGTTGATTTTCTTTTAATGAAAAAACTCCATTAATGAAGGCAGATGAATACTCACCATTTAAATTACAATTAACTTCATTTTTAAAATAGTCTGAACCAGAAGACAATATAAATGTTTCTGAAATACTATTGCCTTCTTGCTCAATATTATTAAATGAGTACTTTAAATTTTTATTTCTAAACTTATCAAGTTTATAATTTTTAAGAATTGAGTATTTTTTTAAATTAAAATTATACAAAATATTTACAAAATTTTTGTCTGTATTGTCACTAAAATAGTCAATAAGTCTTAAACAACTATTTTCTTCTAATTCAAAATTTAAACTTAAATTTAAATTTTTTGACTTAATCTTATTATTTGTTGAATGATAGATTATTAAGGGTTTCTTTAAAGAATAATTCTTTTTGATTAAAATTTTATAAACTTTATTAGTGAAAGCATTATTTAAATCAATTAAAGAATTTTCATAATTAAATTTAATATTTTTTCCAATTTCGTCATTTATTTCAATTTGACTTTGATCTTCATAACTAAAATCAATTTTTTCAATTCTACCATTAATAAAAATAATCTTATTGTGCTCTAAACCATCAACAAAAATAGATGGATCAATTTTATTTGGTAATGAGTAATCGTTAAAGAAACTTAATTCACCAATATTTTTTTTAATAATTTGACTAATATCTAAAAATCTCCAATCTTCTTGTTTTCTATTTGGAAAGCCGTTTTCAATAAATTTCTTTAAAAAACTTTTTTTTAATTGAATTTCCTTTTCCGAAATTTTTAAAGTCTTTATTACTTTATCAAAATCTAATTGTAATTGTTCGTTCATTTAATTAAAACTTTCATAACCTTTTTTTTCTAACTCTATTGCTAATTCTGGGCCGCCAGATCTAATTATTTTTCCATTCATTAAAACATGGACAAAGTCAGGTTTTATATAATCTAATAATCTTTGATAGTGAGTTATTATTAAAAAGGAGTTATCTTTATTTCTTAAAGTATTAACTCCATCGGCTACTATTTTTAAAGCATCTATATCTAAACCTGAATCCGTTTCATCTAAGATAGATAATTTTGGAGCTAACATTGACATTTGTAATATTTCATTTTTCTTTTTTTCTCCTCCAGAAAAACCAACATTTAGTTGTCTATTCAATTTTTCTTCATCAAATTTTAATTCTTTGGCTTTTCGTTTAACAAGTTTTAGAAATTCAATTGCATCTAATTCTTTTTCTCCCCGTGCTTTTCTAATTGCATTTAATGATGTTTTTAAAAATATATTTGTATTTACGCCTGGAATTTCTAAAGGATATTGAAAAGCTAAAAATATCCCTTTATGAGCTCTTTCCTCAGTCTCAAGATCGAATAAATTTTTATCTTCAAATAAAATTTCACCAGATACCTCATAACCTTTTTTTCCTGATAGAATATTTGATAATGTGCTTTTTCCTGACCCGTTTGGACCCATAATTGCGTGAACTTCACCAGGATTTATATTTAAAGAAAACCCCTTTAATATGGATTTACTTTCAACATTTGCATTTAAATTACTAATTTTTAGCATTAACCCACACTTCCCTCTAAACTAATACCTACGAGTTTTTGTGCTTCTACTGCAAACTCCATTGGTAACTGTTGCAATACCTCTTTACAAAAACCGTTTACTATTAATCCTACAGCCTCTTCAGAATTTAATCCTCTTTGCTGACAATAATGCAATTGTTCCTCACTGATTTTTGATGTTGTAGCTTCGTGAGCGATATTTGAGTCGAAATTTTTATTTTTTATATAAGGAACTGTATGTGCACCACATTTATTTCCCATAAGTAAAGAATCACATTGTGTGTAATTACTAGAATTTTTAGCTTTTGAGTTAATATCGACTAAACCTCTGTAGGTCATATCAGAAAATCCTGCGCTTATACCTTTTGAAATAATTTTACTTTTAGTATTTTTCCCTAAATGAATCATCTTTGTTCCTGTATCTGCTTTTTGATGATTATTCGTAATTGCTATAGAATAAAATTCACCGATTGAATTATCGCCTTTCAATATACAGCTTGGATATTTCCAGGTTATAGCTGAGCCTGTTTCAACTTGTGTCCAAGAAATCTTAGAATTTTTTCCCTTACATAATCCTCTTTTAGTTACAAAATTATAAATTCCCCCTTTACCATTTTCATCGCCTGGATACCAATTTTGCACAGTTGAATATTTTATTTCTGCATCATCTAAAGCTATCAATTCAACATTCGCAGCATGTAATTGATTTTCATCTCTCATTGGAGCAGTGCATCCCTCAAGGTAACTCACATAACTTCCTTTATCAGCAATAATTAATGTTCTTTCAAATTGACCTGTTTGTGAAGCATTAATTCTGAAATATGTTGATAATTCCATCGGACACTTAACACCCTCAGGAATATAAACAAATGATCCATCTGTGAATACAGCAGAGTTTAGTGTAGCAAAGAAATGGTCGGTAACTGGTATTACTGTACCTAAATATTTTTTAACTAGGTCAGGATATTTTTGAATTGCCTCTGAAATTGAGCAAAAAATGATTCCATGCTTTGTTAATTCACCTTTAAAAGTAGTTGCTACTGAAACGGAGTCAAATACAGCATCTACTGCAATTCCATTTAATCTTGCTTGTTCTTGTAATGGAATTCCAAGTTTTTTATATGTTTCTAAAAGTTTAGGGTCAAGTTCATCTAAACTTTTTGGTTTATCCTTCATACTTTTTGGTGCTGAATAATAGTATAAGTCTTGATAATCAATTTTAGGATACTTTGGCTTTTGCCAATTTGGTTCTTTTAAAAGTTTTAATCGCTCATAAGCTTTTAATCTAAAGTCTAACATCCATTGTGGTTCTTTTTTAATTTTAGAAATAAATTTAATAACATCTTCGTTTAAGCCTTTTGGAGCTTTTATATTTTCAATATCAGTAGTAAAACCGTACTTGTAATCTTTTAATTTTTCTATATCTTTTTCTCTAGTATCCATTTTTAAATTCTTCTTTCAGTATTTTCCTTAACAAGATCCTCTAAGCTTTTATTATCAAAAAAATCATTAATATGGTTTTCAAGCTCATCCCATAAATTATGAGTTAAACATTTTGTGGATCTGCCATTGCAACCTTTTTTAGACTCTTTTTTGCACTGAACAGTTTTTACTTTTTCATCAACCGCATCAAAAATATTTGTTAGTTTAATTTCTTTAGCTTTTTTATTTAAAACATAGCCTCCTTGATTTCCTCTTACACTTTGAACAATTTCTTTTTTTCTAAGTTTAGAAAAAATTTGTTCTAGGTAGTCGAGTGAAATACCCTGTCTTAGCGATATGTCTCTTAGAGATACTGGATTTATGTTGTCAAACCTTGCCAGGTCAACTAAAGCCATTACCGCATATCTGCCTTTAGATGTAAGTTTCATAAAACCTTTATTTTACTGGGATATATATAAACCCGACTAAAATAGTCAAGTATCTAAGAAAAAAAAACACTAACATTTTGTCACGTACATGTGTTAAACGTAATTTTTTTTTGAGAATAATTATCAATATCAATTATGGATAATAAAATATTAGAAATATTTATTCCTGGTCCTGCTGGAAGGCTAGAGGCAAAATATTACAAAAGTAAAAAAAGCACCTCACCAGTTGCTTTGGTGTTACAACCTCACCCTCAATATGGAGGAACAATGAATAATAAAGTGGTTGTAGAAACTTTTCACACATTCATGGATAATGATTTTTCTGTTTGTAGAGTTAACTTTAGAGGTGTTGGTAAAAGTGATGGAGAATTTGACAATGGACAAGGAGAGCTAGCAGATGCTGCAGCTGCTTTAGATTGGTTAGAAAGAGAAAATTTTGATAATTCACAATGTTGGGTATCAGGATTTTCTTTTGGTTCTTTAATTGCAATGCAACTATTAATGAGAAGACCCGAAATAAATAGATTCATTGCAATTTCACCTCAGCCTAATGCTTATGATTTTTCATTTCTTTCACCATGTCCAACCTCAGGTATGATGATTTATGGAAAAAAAGATGAGCTAGTGCCTTTTGAATATATTAAAGAGCTAGATAAACGATTAAGTGCTCAAAAAGGTATAAAGGTTGAATTTCAATCAGTACCAGATGCAAATCATTTTTTTTCAAAAAATGAAAATCAATTAATTAAATACTTAGATAATTATATAAAAAAGGAAACTGCTCTTTATTAATTAAAAATTTTTCACTAGTACTCCACCAGTCATTGGTTTTTTACAACCAGTTGTTTCAGGAAATGAAATAGGTAATTTTAGAAATGATCTGATAGCAAGATAAGCAAAAGCTTGTGACTCAACAAAATCTCCATCTATTTCGTATTGATCAATTGGTTCAATAATAATTTGTTTAAAATTATTTTTAATACTTTCTAAAAGAAATTTATTTTTTCGTCCTCCTCCACATACTAACCATTTATATTTAACTGAACGTCGCATTTCATGAAGATAGCTCATTCCATCAGCAATAAGCTTCGCAGTAAAATTAGTAATAGTTGCAGCACCATTTTCTAAAGAAAGACCTTTAGCAAAAAAAATATCGAAATCTTTAACATCTAAAGATTTTTTATAATTTGAGTTTTCAGTAAAATTTTCTAAAGCTTGGTTTAAAACTAACTTATCAATTTTGCCAGAACTTGCTATTAAACCAGCCTTGTCATATTTTTTATTCGAATTTTTTCTAATCCATTCATCTATCAAACAATTTCCTGGACCAATATCAAAAGCATAAATTTTATCTATGTGCTCTAAATTATTCCAATTCACCGTAGACGTAATGTTTGAAATTCCCCCAATATTTAAAATATTTAATGGAAATCCTAAATTAAATTTCTTATTTAAATTATTCGTTAGAACATTATGAAAAATTGGAGTTAAAGGGGCACCTTGTCCTCCGTTTTCTAAATCATTTTGTCTAAAATTATAAATAACCTTTTTCTTTGTTAATTGAGATAATAGTTTTCCATTACCTAATTGTTTAGAAATTTTTTTTTCTGGATTATGAAATATCGTTTGTCCATGAAAACCTATTAAATCTATTGGTAATTTTGACTTTTCAAGAATCTCATTAACTGCCTTAACATTAAATAAGGTTATCTCTCTTTCTAAATCTTCAATTTCACCTAAATGAATTTTTAATTTGTCGGAATTCGTGATTTTTTCCCTAATATACAATATTTTTTCAATCAATTTTTCATTATATTCAAAAAACCCATTACTAATTGATGAAAACTCTCTTTTACCATCTGACTTGATTATAGACAAATCTACACCATCTAATGAAGTTCCACTCATAAGACCAATTGCTGTATATATTTTACCCATTATTATTTTTTTTTATTAAATATTGTATATTGTGAAACTATAGACTTATGAATAAATTTTTAAAAGAATTTAAAGATAGAGGTTTTTTCTATCAATGCACTAATGAAGGAGAATTATCTAAATCATTAGATAAAGAAAAAATTAATGGTTATATAGGTTTTGATTGCACTGCGGAAAGTCTTCACGTTGGTAGTCTTCTTCAGATAATGTGTTTGAGGCTACTTCAAAAACATGGACATAGGCCTATAGTATTATTAGGAGGTGGAACTACTAGAATTGGTGATCCTTCCGGAAAAGATAAAACAAGAAAGATTTTAAATGAAAAAGAAATAGATAAGAATATTAAAAATATAGAAAAAATTTTAAAAAATTTTTTAGATAATAAAAATCCGAAAACAAAACCAATTTTTGTAAATAATTACTCTTGGCTCAAAGGCTTAAATTATATTTCTTTTTTACGAGATATTGGAAAACATTTTACAATAAATAAAATGTTAAGTTTCGATAGTGTTAAAACTAGGCTAGAAAGAGAACAGTCGTTGAGTTATATGGAGTTTAATTATATGATTCTTCAGGCATATGATTTTTTAGAACTAAATAAAAAAAAAAATTGTACCCTTCAAATAGGTGGGTCTGATCAATGGGGAAATATTGTAAATGGTGTTGAGTTGATCAAAAGATGCTCCAATAAACAAGCTTATGGTTTAACTACTCCTCTAATTACATTGGCTTCAGGTACGAAGATGGGAAAAACTGAGGCAGGAGCAATTTGGTTAGATAAAAAATTTCTCTCTGCATATGAATACTGGCAATTTTGGAGGAATACAGATGATAGAGATGTTGTAAAATTTTTAAAAATTTTTACAGATATTGAAATAAGTGAAATTAGTAATTTAGAGAATAATGATATTAACGAATTAAAAGTATTGCTAGCCAATAAAGCCACTGAAATGCTTCATGGTAAAAAAGCTGCTCAAAATTCTGAACAGGCAGCAAAAGAAGCTTTCTCAGGTAATTCCCTTGGTGCTAATTTACCTACTGTCAGAATTAGATTTGAAGATCTTAATAAACAGATGAGTATCATAGATCTTATAATTTTATCTAATTTAGAGAACTCTAAAAGTGAAATTAGAAGATTATTTAAAGGAAATGCTATCAAAATAAATGACAAACTTGTTAATGATGAAAAATTAATTATAGATAAAAAGCTATTTAATCAAAATTATTTAAAGTTATCTATTGGAAAAAAAAGACATATTAAAATTGAACTTACTTAATTGTTTTTAATTTTTTCTAAAGTACGAGTAATAAACCTAGGCGTTAAAGTTTTAATCGGATTTACTGTAGTCTCTAAATTATCAGGTGGACCCTTAATCTTAAAACTAACACCAAAAACTCCTTCACCAACTTTTTTTCCAACTAAAATATCTCCGATTAAAGGTATTGAGCTGATTGATTTATTGATTGTGGTTGCTGGCACAAGTGTTCCTCTTAAACTTATTAAATTATCTTTTTCAATATACCCCTCCATTAATACTGAGATTGCTGGACCGATTGCATAAATTTCATCAATTGTCATAAGTTTTTTTTTATTAGAAAAGTTCATTTCAAATTCAGTAAATCGAATGCCTTCACCAGATAACAAATCAGCAATTCCTTGCAGTGATGCTAAAGTTAAAATTTTGGTTAAGGCGGGGAGTTCCTTTAATTTGAAATCATAAATCCTCAAACTTGATTTAGTTTCATTATTTTTTTTAATTGAGTAAAAATCAAGCTTTCCCTCACTAAAGCCTTTTATAAACTTATATCGATCTACTAGAGGTTTTGCCTCATTTGAAAATAAAGTTGTAATTTTTTCATTATTATTTTTCTTAATAGTAAATTTAATACTTTGTTTGTTTGAAAATTCTGAATCTAGATTTAATTCAACAATTTCATTATCTATAAATGACATAATGCCACTCAAATTGTTAACTACATTATTTTGATCTAAAATAACTTTCTTAATATCGACCTTTAAATCAAAATTTTTATTAAAAAAATTTTTCTTACCATTTTTTTTTGATTTTAAAAGCTCTGATATTAAATAATCAGCATTAAAACTATCACCAACGATTATATAGTTTTTTTTATTTT
>CACNRG010000014.1 GCA_902622805.1 uncultured Pelagibacteraceae bacterium
TTATGGATAAACCTAAAAGTCAAAATTTAATTCTTTTTAAAAATAAGGTTATTAAAGTATTTATTCACGGATTTTTGCATTTATTGGGTTTTGATCACGTTAAATTTAAAGATTACAAAAAAATGTTTAAAGAGGAACAAAGTATTTATCAGTCAGTAATTAAAAAAGTTAATTAATTTGAAAAATAAAAAATATTTAGAATTTTCATTTTTAATAGTTCTTGGTGCATTAACCTCTTTAAGTTTGCCACCATATAATTATGTATTTATCAATTTAATCACTATAAGTTTATTTTTTATTTATATTTTTCAAAAAAAACGTTCTATTAAAAAAAAATATCCTTTTTTATATGGTTGGTTTTTTGGTTTCGGTTATTTTTTAACAAATTTATATTGGATATCAATTTCATTAAAATTTGATGAAAATTTTAGCTTTTTGATTCCTATTGCAGTTATCTTAATTCCTTTATTTCTTGGAACTTTTTATGGTTTAGCAACCTATTGCTTTTTTTTAATAAAAATAAAAAAACCTGTTAGTAATTTATTTTTGTTTTCACTTTTAATTGGTTTAATTGAATTTCTTAGAGGTAATATTTTAACTGGTTTTCCCTGGAATTTAATTGCATTCAGTTTTTCTGAAAATCTAGAGATATTGCAAATAATATCCTTTATTGGGACATATGGTTTCAATATTTTATGTATATCTTTTTTTGCCTGCCCTGCAATTTTTATTATTAAGGAAAATAAGAAAGAAATCATAGTATGTATTTGTTTTTTATTATCCCCAATAGTTCTTTTTTTTTCCGGATCATCTAACATAAAAACATTTCAATCCATAAATATTGTTAATAATGATTATATAATTAGAACTGTGGGTTCAAAAATAGATTTAGAAAGATTTTATGGAAACACAGACACTTTTGAGGTGATTAATGAGTTAATTGAATTAAGTCAACCGAATCGTGAAATTAAAACAATTTTTTTATGGCCAGAAGGGATAATACCAAATGTTAATCAAATAGAGATAAAAGAATTTGAATTTCTGTTTAATGAAAATTTTAGTAAAAACCATTTATTAGCAATTGGAATAAACAGTTATGAAAAAAATAAAAATGAAAATAATTTTTATAATACTTTTTCTATTTATGATCATAAATTAAATTTAATTACTGATTATAAAAAGGTAAAATTAGTTCCGTTTGGTGAGTTTTTGCCTTTTGAGAAAATTTTAGGAAAAATAGGTCTTAAGTCCATAACTAACAACTATCAATCTTTTAGTAGTGGAAAAAATAGAGAGATATTATCAATAAATGATGAAAATTTTGATTTAAAGATATTGCCATTGATTTGTTATGAAATCATTTACTCAGGAAATATTTCCAAAAATTCAAATTTTGATCTTATAATTAATGTTTCTGAAGATGGATGGTTTGGAGATTCTATTGGACCTTATCAACATTTCTCTCACAGTATATTTAGGGCAATTGAGAGTGGAAAATATTTGTTGAGATCTAGTAATAATGGAATTTCAGCAATAATTAATCCTGTAGGTATCATTGAAAAAAAAATTGAATTTGGTCAATCTGGCTATATAGATTTTCAGGACAAAAGAGTTTTTAAAGAAACAGTATTTTCGAAATATGGGCATAAAATGTTTTTAATTATAATTTTGTTATATATTTTTTTGATATTTTCATTTAATAAAATTTCCTAATGAGTAATTTAAAAAATTATCTTTTTACAAGCGAGTCTGTTTCTGAAGGACACCCAGATAAAGTTTCAGATAGAATTTCTGACATGGTAGTTGATAGCTATTTGTCAAACGATCCTTTTTCAAGAGTAGCCTGTGAAACATTAACAACAACAAATAAAGTTGTCCTTGCAGGTGAAGTTAGAGGCCCTGAGATTAAAAAAGATGAATTAATTCAAAAAGTAAGAGATTGTATAAAAGATATTGGTTATGACCAGGAAGGTTTTTCATGGAAAGAAGCCACAAAAATAGAAAGTCACTTACACTCCCAATCAGCAGATATTGCAATGGGTGTAGACTCTTCTGGTAATAAAGATGAAGGAGCAGGTGATCAAGGTATTATGTTTGGATATGCGTGTAATGAAACAGATGAATTAATGCCAGCACCAATTTATTACTCGCACAAAATTTTAAGATTAATGGCTAAAGATAGAAAATCTGGAAAATTAAAGAATATAGAGCCAGACTCAAAAAGTCAGGTGACATTTGAATATGAAAATGGAAAACCAAAAAAAGTTAAATCTGTTGTTATATCTTCACAACATTCAGCTGACATAGATCAAGCAAAAGTCAGAGAATTACTAAGGCCCTATATGTTAAATTCAATTCCCAAAAAGTTTTTAGAAGGATTTAATGAAGAAGAGTTTTATGTTAACCCAACAGGAAATTTTGTTATAGGTGGACCTGATGGAGATTGCGGATTAACTGGAAGAAAGATCATTGTTGATACATATGGAGGTGCGGCCCCACATGGTGGTGGAGCATTTTCTGGAAAAGATCCGACTAAAGTCGACAGATCAGCAGCTTATGCCTCAAGATATATAGCAAAAAATATTGTTGCATCAAAAATTTCTGATAAGTGTTTAATACAATTGGCTTATGCAATTGGAGTGTCGAAACCTCTTTCAATATATGTAGATTTATATGATAGTGATTTAGAAAAAAATAAATTTGTAGAAGACAAGATCAAAGAAAATTTTGACTTAAGTCCTAGAGGGATTAGAGAAATGTTAAATCTCAATAGACCAATTTATGAAAAAACATCAGCATACGGTCATTTTGGAAGAACACCAGAAAGTGATGGGGCATTTTCTTGGGAAAATACTGATAAAACTAACGTTTTTTCAAAATAGTTTTTATTGAATTAAAAAAAAACTTTAATATATTCCATTTACATTATTGAATTTACAAAATGGGCTTAAGCCCATTTTTTTTTGGAGCAAACAAAAAAATGTTAAATAAAAGAGCAGATAAATTAGAATTATTAAGAATTGCTGAGGCCGTAGCTTTGGAAAAATCTATTGATAAAGAACTGATTATTAGTTCTATGGAAACTGGAATCGCTAAGGCAGCAAAATCAAAATTTGGTCAAGATAATGAAATTAAAGTCCTTATAAATAGAGAAAATGGTGATATTGAACTTTTTAGAAAATTAATAATCTCTGAAAATCCTGAAAATATCAATACAGAAATAAAACTTGAGGATGCAATATCTCTCAATGAAATTAATAAAGAAAAAAAAGTTGGAGATGAAATTTTACAGCCTCTTCCACCTTTCGATTTTGGAAGAATAGCCGCTCAAACTGCAAAACAAGTAATTAGCACAAATGTGAGAGAGGCAGAAAGAGAAAGACAATTTAATGATTTCATAGATAAAAAAGATACAGTTTTAAGTGGAATTGTAAAAAGGCTGGAATTTGGAAATGTAATTGTTGATCTTGGAAGAACTGAAGCAATTATTCAAAAGAATGAAATGATACCAAGAGAAAATATTAAAGCTGGAGATAGAGTTAAAGCATATTGTTATGATGTAAGAAGAGAACCAAGAGGGCAACAAATTTTTCTATCAAGAGCGCATCCTAAATTTATGGAAAAATTGTTTGTTCAAGAAGTACCGGAGATTTATGATGGTCTAATTGAAATCAAATCTTCATCAAGAGATCCAGGAAGTAGAGCAAAAATTTGCGTTAAAGCTGTAGATACATCTTTAGATCCAGTTGGAGCTTGCGTTGGTATGAGAGGATCAAGAGTGCAAGCGGTAGTAAATGAACTTCAAGGTGAAAAGATTGATATTGTAAACTGGTCAGAGGATCCAGCAACATTAGTTTCAAATGCACTTTCACCTGCTGAAGTACAAAGAGTTAATGTTGATGCTGATAGGAAAAAATTAGATGTAATTCTTACTGAGGAAAATTTAAGTAAAGCAATCGGTAGAAGAGGTCAAAATGTTAGATTAGCAACAAAGTTACTGAATTATGAGATAAATATAATGACAGACGCTGAAGACTCTGAAAGGAGACAATTAGAGTTTAAAGAAAAAACAGAAAATTTTGTAAAAAATTTAGAATTAGATGAAACATTAGGTCAATTATTAGTTGCAGAGGGTTTTTCAACAATTGATGATATCAAGGATAGTAATGCAGAAGATCTAACGAAAATAGAGGGAATTGAAGAGGATACTGCAAAAGCATTAATTGAAAGAGCAAAAGAATTTCATGAAAAAGATCAAGAAGATATTTCTCAAAGAATAAAAGATCTTGGTCTAGAGGAGGCTTTAATCAATTTAAAAGGTTTAACACCAGGAATGTTAGTGACACTAGGGGAACAAAAAATTTTAACACTTGAAGATTTTGCTGATCTTGCATCAGATGAATTAACAGGTGGATATGATGTGTTAAAAGGAGAGAGAGTGAAAATTCAAGGTTATTTAGAAGATTTTGCTCTGTCAAAAGAAGAAGCAGATGAACTAATTATGTCTGCAAGAAAAATTGTTTATAAAGATTGAGTGATGAGTTATGGAAAACAAAAAAACAAAATTAACAATTTCTGGCACAGCCAAAAAATCGATAAAAAATATTGAGATAGCCAAAACTCAAGGAAAAAACACAATTGTAATCGAAAAACCAAAAAATAATTTTGTGAAAAAAGGAAGTTCATTTAAAACTTCATCAAATAATACGAGAACAAAACCTAGTTCATCTTTCACACGGGGCTACCCTTTGAAACCATCATTTGGAGGTAAAACGCCCCCGATAACAAATGATTTTGAAAGAAGAAAACTTGCTGAACAAAGAGCGACTAAGAGATTAAAAGGAGATAGTGATAGCAAAAAGAGTAAACTTGGAACAAAAAAAAGAGAAACAAAGTTAACAGTTTCAAGAGCTTTAAGTGATGAAATAGAGGCAAGAGAAAGAAGTTTAGCTTCTGTTAAAAGAGCAAGAGAAAAAGAGCAAAAAAGTTTAAATAAAGATGAAAATAAAGAAAATTTAAAACCTGTTAAAAGAGACATTAATATTCCTGAAGCCATCACAGTAAGAGAGCTCGCAAATAGAATGGCTGAACAGTCAAGTAATGTAATTAAATATCTTTTTGGAATGGGTGTGACAGTTACAATTAATCAGACTTTAGCTGCTGATACGGCCGAATTTTTAGTAAAAGAGTTTGGACATAATCCAATTCGTGAGGAAAAAGCTGAAGAAATAATTCAAAAAATAAAAGCAACTAGAGTAGAAAATTTAAAAAATAGACCACCTATAGTTACAGTAATGGGTCATGTTGATCATGGAAAAACTTCAGTTCTTGATGTGTTAAGAAGTGCCAACGTAGTTTCTGGTGAGTTTGGAGGTATTACACAACACATTGGAGCCTATCAGATTGAAAGTCAGTCAAATAAATTAACTTTTATTGATACACCCGGTCATGCTGCATTTACAGAAATGAGAGCAAGAGGCTCTAAATTGACTGACGTTGTTGTCTTAGTTGTTGCAGCAGATGATGGAGTAAAACCTCAAACAATAGAGTCAATAAAACATGCAAAAGCAGCAAAAGTTCCCATAGTAGTAGCTATTAATAAATGTGATTTGCCAGAAGCAGATCCACAAAAGATAAAAAATCAATTATTAGAGTATGAGCTAATTGCTGAAGATTTATCAGGAGATACATTGATGGTTGAAATCTCTGCTAAAACAAAACTAAATTTAGATAAATTGGTTGAAGCAATTGTACTACAAGCTGAAATTTTAGATTTAAAAACTGACTTTGAATCAAAAGCAACTGGAGTTGTTTTAGAGTCAAAAATCGATGTAGGTAGGGGTCCTGTAGCAACAATAATTGTTACAACTGGTACTCTTAAAAAAGGTGATTATTTTGTCAGTGGATTGAAGTGGGGGAAAGTCAGAGCAATTATAAATGATAAGGGAAAAAATATTAACGATGCACCACCATCAACCCCAGTTGAAATTTTGGGCATTAATGGTGCAGCAAAAGCGGGAGATGATTTTATTGTATTAGATAATGAAAAAGAGGCTAAAACTTTAAGTGAAAATAGAGCAGAAGAAGCAAAAGATGGAAAAAATCCACTATCATTTGCTACACAAGAGTCTGCTTTTTCAGATAAATCTGCAGAAGAATTAAATTTGATTATAAAATCAGATGTTCATGGATCATCAGAAGCTATTAAAAATGCAATTAGTCAAATTAAACATGATGAAGTAAAGCCAAAAATTATTTTAGCAGATATTGGTATGGTTACAGAGACTGATGTGACTTTAGCCAAAGCCTCAAACGCTGTTTTAATTGCTTTTAATGTTAAGCCTAGCAAAGAAGCAAAAAAACTCGCTGAGAATGAGAATATTAAAATTTCTTCTTATAATATCATTTATGAGGTATTAGATTTTATAAAACAAAAAATGTCCGGCTTGCTTACGCCTGATGTTGAAGAAACCATCGCAGGAACAGCTCAGATATTAGAAATTTTTAAAGTTTCAGGAGCTGGGAAAGTTGCTGGTTGTAAGATTATAGATGGTGAAATCAATGGCACTTCTGAAGTAAGATTAATTCGAGATGGTGTAATTATTTACACAGGGAAAGTAGGATCATTATTTAGGGAAAAAAATCAAGTCAAACAGGTTAGTAATGGTCAGGAATGTGGAATTACGATAAAAGATTATATGGATTTTCAAAAAGATGACACTATTGAAGCATTTAATGTAACTTCAAAAGAAAGAACAATATAATGGCTGATAGAATAGGAAAACCAATTTCTCAGAGACAGCTAAGAGTTGGAGAGATGATTAAACAATCTTTAAGCATGATTTTTATTAAAAATGAAGCAAAAATTCCTAACTTAGAAACAAATGTAATTACAGTCACTGAGGTTAAAATGAGTCAAGATTTAAAAATAGCAAAAGCATATGTGATGCCATTGGGTGGAAAAAATGCAGATGAAGTAATTAATCAACTAAAAGAACATTCTTTTCTAATAAGAAAAATCTTATCAAAAAAAGTATTTATGAAATTTTTACCGAAATTATTATTTAGGAAAGATGAATCTTTCGAGTATGCGGAAAAAATTGAAAATTTAATAAAACAAACAAACAAATAAGGAAACATAAGCATGAACAGTAAGTCAAAAGAATTAGCAATTCATGAAAAAGACACAGGATCTTCTGAGATTCAAATTGCATTGCTAACTGAGAAGATAGAAACTCTCTCAAAACATATCAAACAATTCAAAAAAGATAAGCACTCTTCAGTAGGATTGTTAAGAGCGGTAAACAGAAGAAAAAAACTGTTAGAGTACCTTAAGAAAAATAAAATGGACTCTTACAAGAATGTACTGTCGAAATTGAATTTAAGAAAATAAAGGTCAATGGATAGAACGAAACGGAACGAAACGAACGAAACGAAATGGAAATGAAATGTTTAAAGTATATAATAAGGAAATTGAAGTAGCAGGAAAAAAGATAAGTTTAGAAACAGGTAAAGTTGCAAGACAAGCAGATGGAGCGATTATTGCCTCATGTGGTGAAACAGTTATTTTAGCAACAGTAGTAGGAGCAAAAAAAGTAAACCCAGACATGGATTACTTTCCATTATCTGTTAACTATCAAGAAAAATATTATGCAGGTGGAAAAATACCTGGTGGATATTTTAAAAGAGAAGCAAGACCGACTGAAAGTGAAACTTTAATCTCAAGATTAATAGATAGACCTATCAGGCCCTTGTTTCCAGATGAATTCAAAAATGAAGTACAATTGTTACCAACAGTAATTTCATATGATAAAGAAAATCAACCAGATATTTTAGCAATTATTGCTTCATCAGCTGCACTAGCTATTTCAGGAATGCCATTTATGGGCCCTGTAGGAGCATCTAGAGTAGGTTTTATAGATGGTAAATATATTCTCAATCCGTCAAAGGCTGAATTGGAAAACTCAAGTTTAGATTTAGTTGTTGCAGGCACAAAAGATGCTGTACTAATGGTAGAGTCTGAAGCAAATGGTTTAACAGAGGAAGAAATGTTAAATGCAGTTAAATTTGGGCATGAGGGCTTTGTTCCAATAATTGAAATGATAGAGGAACTTGCCAAAGAATGTAGAAAACCTGAATGGATTGTTGAAAAGAAAGATTTATCTGAAATTAAGAAAAAACTTGAGGAAACTTTCACTGAAGATCTTAAGAAAGCATTTGCTACAAGAGATAAGCAAGATAGATCAAATCAGATTTCAGAAATAACTGATAAAGCTAAAAAGTTATTTGAAGAGAATGAAAGTTTTTCTGACCTTGATGTTAACACAGAGCTTAAAAATCTTGAGAAAAAAATTGTTAGAAGTGATATTCTCAAAAATAAAAATAGAATTGATGGTAGAGGATTATCTGACGTAAGACCAATCGAATGCGAGGTTGGTGTTTTACCACGAACTCATGGATCTGCTTTGTTTACTAGAGGAGAAACACAAGCAATTGTGACCGCAACTTTAGGAACATCTGATGATGAACAAAGAATTGAAAGTTTAGATGGGTTACAAAGAGAGAGATTTATGCTTCATTACAATTTCCCCCCTTTTTCAGTTGGTGAAACAGGAAGAATCGGAACAGGAAGACGAGAAATTGGACATGGAAAGTTAGCATGGAGAGCAATTAACTCCTCATTACCCTCAAAAGAATCATTCCCCTACACTTTTAGAGTAGTTTCTGAAATCACAGAGTCTAATGGATCTTCTTCAATGGCTACTGTTTGTGGAACATCTTTAGCATTAATGGATGCTGGAGTACCGATAAAAGAACCAGTTGCAGGTATTGCAATGGGGTTAATCAAAGAAGGTGATGACTTTAGTGTTTTATCAGACATTTTAGGAGATGAAGATCACTTGGGTGACATGGATTTTAAAGTAGCTGGAACTAAGGACGGGATCACTTCACTTCAAATGGATATCAAAATTACGGGAATTACATTTGAAATTATGGAACAGGCTTTAAGTCAAGCTAAAGATGGTAGGGTTCATATTTTAGGTGAAATGAATAAAGCATTATCAGCCTCAAGGGCAGATGTTGGAAAACATACTCCAAAAATGGAAAAAATTACAGTTGATAAAAAAGATATTGCCGCTGTAATTGGAAAAGGTGGGGCAACAATCAGAGAAATAGTTGAAAAATCAGGTGCTAAAGTTGATGTAAATGATGAGGGTGTTGTGACTGTTGCTGCTCCTGACGAGGAGTCTAGAAATATTGCTATGCAAATGATTAAAGATATAACTGCAAAAGCTGAATTAAATAAAATTTATTCAGGTAAAGTTATGAAAATTATGGAATTTGGAGCATTCGTTAATTTCTTGGGAAAACAAGATGGACTTGTTCATATTTCAGAACTTGCAGACAAAAGAGTTGCAAAGGTGACTGACGTGGTTAAAGAAGGTGACGAAGTAAAAGTCAAAGTAATTGGTTTTGATAGAGGTAAAGTTAAACTATCCATGAAACAAGCAACAGAGTAATTATATAAAAAAACTAAATATGGAAACATCGATATTATTGTTATTGCTTATAGTTGTAGTTTGGATTCTCTTTAGACCTATTTCAAAGAAAGAGCTAGATAGATACAAAGACAAAGATAATTGGTCAAATATGGGTTTTTAAGAAATATTTTTAGGATCTGGCATTCCGACTTTATTGTATCCAGCATCTACGTAGTGAATTTCACCGGTAACACCATTTGCAAGGTCGCTTAAAAGATATAATGCTGAATTTCCAACATCATGGATATCAACATTTCTTTTTAGAAAAGAGTGGTCTTCATTCCATTTATATAGAAATTTAGCATCTCCAATTGCCGAAGCTGCTAATGTTTTAATAGGTCCTGCACTGATGGCATTTACTCTTATACCTTTATCACCTAGATCTCTGGCTAAGTACTTAACACTTGCTTCAAGAGCAGACTTACAAACTCCCATAACATTATAATTTGGAATAGCTTTAGTGGACTCATAAGTTAAAGTTAACATACTTCCACCTTTTTTCATTACTTTAGAGGCTTCCTTTGCAACTTCGGTAAAAGAAAAACATGAAATTAACATGCTTCTTAAAAAGTTTTCTCTAGTTGTATTTAAATACTTACCTGATAGCTCTGATTTATCAGAAAATGCCACTGCATGAACTATAAAGTCAATTTCACTCCACTGTGACTTGATATCTTCAAATAATTTTTCTACTTCTTCTTTTTTTTCAACATCACAACTGAAAGTTACTTTTGAATTCAATTTTTCAGCTAAAGGAATAACTCTTTTTTTTAAAGCATCACCTAAGTAGGTAAATGCAAGTTCTGCTCCAGCTTCTGCTAGTTTTTGTGAAATACCCCAAGCGATAGATCTTTCATTGGCAACACCCATGATTAATCCCTTTTTACCTCTCATTAAACTCATAATTTAAACCTTTTCAAAAATCAGAGCGGCATTAGTTCCACCGAAACCAAAACTATTGGACATTACTGTATTTAAAGAAACACCAGCTTCAGTTTTTGAAACTATTGGAAATTTTTTTGCCTCTTCATCCATTTCATTAATATTTGCTGAACCAGCAATAAAATTGTTTTTCATCATAATCAAACAATAAATTGCTTCATGAACTGATGCAGCCCCCAATGGGTGGCCAGATAATGATTTTGTTGAACTTATTTTTGGAATATCAGTGCCAAAAGTTTCTTTTACAGCATTCAACTCTGTTATATCACCTACAGGAGTAGACGTTCCATGAGTATTGATATAATCAATTTTATTTTGAGCAGTAGCCATTGCCATTTTCATACATCTTACTGCACCCTCACCAGATGGTGCTACCATATCATATCCATCTGAAGTTGCTCCATAACCAGTTAATTCTGCGTATATTTTAGCTCCTCTTGCTTTTGCATGTTCGTACTCCTCTAAAACTAAAACACCGCCTCCACCAGCAATTACAAATCCATCTCTGGTTTTATCATAAGCTCTAGAAGCTGTTTGAGGCTTATCGTTATATTTTGAAGATAATGCTGTCATTGCATCAAACATCGCAGTCATTGCCCAATGTAATTCTTCACTACCACCAGCAAATACTACATCCTGTTTACCCATTTGAATTAATTCCATAGAATTCCCAATACAGTGGCCACTTGTTGCACAAGCAGAACTCATTGTGTAATTTGTTCCTTTGATTTTAAATGGAACAGCAAGTGTTGCAGAAGCTGTACTTGCCATAGTTCTAGGAACGACAAAAGGTCCCATCAACTTTGGAGTTTTAGCTCTTGTTTTGTCTGCTGCCAAAATTACATTTTCAATTGAAGGCCCACCTGAGCCCATAACGATTCCAGTTTTAAAATTACTTACTTCCTTATCTTCTAGACCAGAGTCAGTTATTGCTTCTTTCATTGCTATATAATTGTAAGCTGAACCTGAACCCATAAACCTTATAGTTTTTCTATCTATATGATCTTCTAGCTTAATGTCAGGTTTTCCATGAATATGACTCTTTAAATTATGTTCTTTATATTCCTCAGCATAAGAAATTCCTGATTTAGAATTTAATAATGACTTATGAACTTCTTCCTGATTGTTACCAAGACAAGAAACAATACCTAAGCCTGTAATTACTACTCTTCTCATTGTTATTTAAATAACCCTACTTTTAAACTATCAGCTGAATAAATCTTTTTTCCATCTGCTAAGACAATTCCATTAGCAAGACCCACAGTTGTTCCACCTGGTGACATTATTTTCTTCATATCAATTTCATATTTTACTAATTTTACATTTTGTAAAACTTCCCCAGTAAATTTCACATTTCCAACACCTAAAGCTCTTCCTTTTCCCGGATTACCAATCCATCCTAGGTAAAAGCCAACTAGTTGCCACATAGCATCAAGACCAAGACAACCTGGCATTACAGGATCACCATTAAAATGGCAATCGAAAAACCAAAGATCTTTTTTTATGTCTAGCTCGGCCTTTAATGAACCTTTTCTAAATGATCCATTATTATCATTTATTTCAGTAATTCTATCAAACATCAGCATTGGTGGAAGAGGTAATTTGGCATTACCTGGACCAAATAATTGACCGTTACCACAATTAATAAGCTCGTCATATGAATATGAATTTTTTTTCATAAAATTGAGAACTCCTATTTACTTGATTTTATCATTATATAATATACTTTTAATATTAGTTTAGAACAATTATAACAAACACTATATCTAACAGTGAAATACATTGAAAAACTAAGAAATGCTGGGTTAAGGCCTACTAAACAGAGGCTTAAAATATGCGAATTTTTATTTGATACTCAAAAAACATTTCATTTCACTATTAATGATTTATTTAATAAAATAAAAAAACACTCAAAAAATAAAATATCTCTAGCTACTATTTATAATACCGTCCGTTCTTTTGAAAAAAAAGGATATTTAAAACAAATTCCAATTAATTCTAATCAAACTTATTTTGATACCAATATTTCAGATCATCACCACTTTTATGATTTGAAAGAAGGAAAATTAATTGATTTAGAAAATTCAGATGTAGGACCAATTAATATTTTAAAAAAAATTAATGGTAAAAAAATTAAATCTGTAGAAGTTCTAGTCAAACTAGAAGGCTAGTTACCCAATCATTTGAGCGTCAGTTTTATCCAATTGACACTTTTTTAGAATCATTATAAACTACGATTTAGGGGAACAATGAGCACTGAAAACTTTAAAAATAAAGACTTTAAATCAAATCAATTAAGTAAATGTCCATTTACAGGAACAGGTACTCCAGCAAAGTTTTCTGCAGGAAGAGGTCAAACAAATAGAGATTTTTGGCCAAATAGCTTAAATCTAAAAATTCTTAGCCAACATTCCAGTTTAACTAATCCAATGGACGATAAATTCAAATATTCAAAAGAATTTAAAAAACTCAATTTTAAATCACTTAAAAAAGATTTAAAAAAATTAATGACTAATTCTCAAGATTGGTGGCCAGCAGATTATGGTCATTACGGTCCGTTATTTATAAGACTAGCTTGGCATGCTGCAGGCACTTATAGAACAGGTGATGGTAGAGGCGGAGCAGGAACAGGTAACCAACGTTTTGCACCATTAAATTCTTGGCCTGACAATGTCAACTTGGATAAAGCGAGATTATTATTGTGGCCTATAAAACAAAAGTATGGAAAAAAAATATCTTGGGCAGATCTTTTTATTTTAGTCGGCAATGTTGCATTAGAGTCTATGGGCTTTAAAACCTTTGGTTTTGGAGCAGGTAGAGTAGATATTTGGGAGCCAGAGGATGATATTTATTGGGGTTCAGAAAAAGAGATGTTAGATGTTAAAAGGTATAGTGGTAAAAGGGACTTGGAACAACCGCTTGGAGCTTCTCATATGGGATTAATTTATGTAAATCCTCAAGGACCAGATGCAAACCCAGATCCATTACTTGCAGCCCATGATATTAGAGAGACATTTGGAAGAATGGCAATGAATGATTATGAAACAGCAGCATTAGTTGCTGGAGGACACACATTTGGTAAGTCTCATGGTGCAGCGAATGAGTCTTATAAAGGTCCAGACCCAGAAGCATCTAGAATTCAAGATCAGGCTACTGGATGGAATAGTGATTATAAATCAGGAAAAGGTGCTGACACAATTAGCAGTGGTATTGAGGGTGCATGGACTCAAAATCCTATTAAATGGGATATGGGATATTTAGATTGTCTATATGGACATGAATGGGAGCTAACAAAAAGTCCTGCTGGTGCCCATCAATGGACACCTAAGAAAAATGGACAAAACATCAAGATGGTTCCAGATGCACATGATAAAAAAAAGTTACATCCTCCTATGATGCAAACTACAGATATATCGCTAAAAGTTGATCCAAGTTACGGTCCCATCACAAGACATTTTCATGAAAATCCAAAAGAGTTTCATGACGCATTCGCAAGAGCATGGTTTAAATTAACTCACAGAGATATGGGTCCAAAAGCTTGCTATCTTGGAAGTGATGTTCCAAAAGAGGAATTAATTTGGCAAGATCCAATAGAAAAACCAAAATACAAATTAAAAGCTAAAGATATCAAAGATTTAAGATCTAAAATTTTAAAATCAAAATTATCAATTTCTGACATGGTTTCTACTGCTTGGGCTTCTGCATCAACTTTTAGGGGTTCTGATAAAAGAGGTGGAGCTAACGGTGCTAGAATTACACTGGAACCACAAAAAAATTGGAAAGTTAATAACCCATCTAAACTTTCAAGAGTGATTTCAGTTTTAAGGAAGGTTAAGAAAAAATTTGATAGTCAAAAGAAAAGTGTCTCCATGGCTGATCTTATTGTTTTAGCAGGAAGTGTTGGAATAGAAATGGCTGCTAAGAAAGCAGGTCACAAGATTAATGTTCCTTTTTCAGCTGGTAGAGGAGATGCTAGGCAAGATCAAACAGATATTCACTCATTTGGGTTGTTAGAACCACAAGCAGATGGTTTTAGAAACTATTTAAATGGAGAAGCTTCAAATGTATCTGCAGAGGAGAAATTGGTCGACAAAGCACAATTAATGGGTCTTACAGCTCCAGAAATGACAGTGTTAATCGGTGGGATGCGTGTTTTAGATACTAACTATGATAATTCAAAATTCGGTGTTTTTACAAAAAAACCAGGAACACTTACAAATGATTACTTTATAAATTTATTAGATATGAATATAACTTGGAAAGAGACAGATAAATCTGAACAGAATTTTGTTGGAAGTGACAGAAAGACAAAAAAAGGTATATGGAAAGCCACTCGTGTCGACTTAATTTTTGGCTCAAATTCACAATTGAGAGCAATAGCAGAAGTTTATGCGTGTGAAGACTCACAAGATAAATTTGTAAAAGATTTTGTTGCTGCATGGGTCAAAGTTATGAATGCAGACAGATTCGATTTAAGACTAAACTAATCAATAAGAAAATAAAAATATATGTCAAAAGTAAGCTTTGAAGATTTTTACCAAGTTCCTAATATAAATTTTGATATTTCAAGATTAAGAGAGGATTTAAAAAAAATTTTGGAAATTAAAAAATTTAATTCTCCTGGTGTTACTCATTTTGGAGCTATACCAATTAACCAAATCCCAAATGATGAGAATTCTATTAAGGGCAACCATATAAGAGGAAAATATTGGACTATTGCAGACGATACTGGAAAAGAAGTTTCAAGAGATATAGATATTGATGAGTCAAAATACACTCAATTAATTCCTGAATTTGAAAAAACATATTTTAAAGAAGTTTATGAGACATTAAGTAAGAAATTTAAACTAGGGAGAGTAAGATTATTATTGAAAGAACCACGATCAACATTAAGCTGGCATAAAGATCCAGAATGTAGACTTCATGTTCCAATTATTACGAATAAAGGTTGCTCAATGGTCATCGAAAATGTTGCAAAACATCTTCCTGCTGATGGCAAAGTATGGGTAACTAACAACACAAAATATCACAACTTTTTTAATGGTGGTGAGCAGGCAAGAATTCATTTAGTTGCTTGTGTTCTCGAAAGCCCTTTCAAAAAATAATGGAAATAACAAACGGTATATTTCAAGCAGCTCAGAATATTTATCAAAATAATAAAGGCTCACTACTACGAACTGTAATTTATACAATTGGACATTTTGCAATTGCTATTACTGTTTTAATGTTGGTTGCAGATGTTTCTTTTTCAGTAGCATTGACAGACGCTATAGTTGAACCTATAGCAAATTCTATTTGGTATTTTATTTTAGATAAATGGTGGGCAAGTAAGTATAAAAAATAAAGATTTTAATTAATAGTACCCCACAAATTTTCCTTATTAACCCAACCTTTGTAATCTCCTGTTTCTACCTTACACCACTCTTTTTCACATTTTTTAATTACCAATAATCTACCTTTTTTAATATTCGCAATAGGTTGAGAAAAAATTGAGGATTTTTTAAATAATGTTTTATTCTTAACTACAATCACGGAATTTACTTTTTTAAGTTGAGAGACATGAATCCAACCACTATTTTTTTTGTAGTCAATAATCCTTCTAAAATTTTCTTTTTTATCTATTTGTTTTATTGGTAAATTTTTTTTTTTATAAATATATTTTACAGGAAAATCAAAACCTGGACCATACCTGACGTTAACTTTATCTTTTTTTAAAGATAAAAATTTTTCTTCACCAGTTGCATTTGAAATTTGAAAAAATATTAATATTATTATAATAAAAGTAATCTTTTTTCTTAGCATAAACATTTTTTTTGTCTTGTAACTTTTGCTTGTCTAAAATTCAGGTTTAATAAATCTAAGATAAGAATTTTTCCATCAAGGTTTTGCCCAATATCTAATATCTGTTTTAAAACTTCGTTAGCTTGTAATGTACCAATAATACCAGCAACTGTGCCAATAACACCTTCATATTCACAGTTTAAAATATCATCCGAAATTTTTTCTTCTTGAAAAAAACATCTTAGACAAGGAATGTTCTTCTTCTTAAAATTATATGTAAATAAATGTCCATCAAACTTACTTATTGCTCCAACAACTAAAAATTTTTTTAACTTTAAAGAAATATCATTTATTAAAAATTTTGTTTTAAAGTTGTCACTACCATCAATAATAAAGTCATATTTTTTAATAATCTTGATAGCATTTTCTTTATTAAGTCGTAAATTGAATGTTTTAATAAATGTTTTTGAATTAATTTTATTTAATTTATTTTTAGCACAACTGACTTTTGATTTGTTTATATCATTAATTTCATAAAGACTTTGACGATGTAAATTTGATAAATTTACAAAATCATCATCAACAATTCCGATATGTCCAACTCCAGCTCGAACAAGAAATTCAGCTACTGGACAACCTAATCCCCCAACGCCAATGATCAAAATTTTAGCTCGTTTAATTTTTTTCTGGCCTGACGGACCAATATTCTTAAGTATTATTTGTCTAGAAAACCTTTCAACTTCTTTTTTATCAAGTGATTTATTCATTTTCCTGTTGAGCCAAAACCACCTTCACCTCTAACTGTTTCAGGCAATTCATCAACTTCCTGAAGTTCCATTTTGATTATTGGTGTTAAAATCATTTGAGCTATTCTATCTTTGTTATTAATTAAAAAATCATTTTTTCCATGATTAAAAAGAATTACTTTTATTTCTCCTCTATAATCACTATCTATAGTTCCAGGAGTATTTAAAATACTGATACTATTTTTTGCGGCTAAGCCAGATCTCGGTCTTATTTGTATCTCAAAATTATTTGAAAATGCAATTGCAAGACCTGTGGGAACTAAACAAGATGAGTTTGGTTTAAGATTAATGGGTTCTTTTAATAAAGCCATTAAATCCATTCCTGACGCACCATCAGTTTTATAAGCAGGTAATTCAACTGCAGGATCTAACTTTTTGATAAGAACTTTTGCCATTAATTTAATTGATAAATTATCCTATCAACTATTTCATCAGAAATTCCAGATTTTTTTTTATAGGGGAGCTTTTCTCTTTTAATTTTTTTGTTTTTGTAGTGAATTGTTACTTCATTATAATCAGAATTAAATCCTATATTTTTATTTGATACATCATTTGAAATTATCCAGTCACAATTCTTTTTGTTTAATTTTTCCTCTGCATTTTTATTGATCTCATCGGTTTCTGCTGCGAATCCAATCACCAGTTTTGGCCTCATTGAATTATGGTTAGATACATAATTTAGTATGTCTAAATTTCTCTCAAATTTTAAATCTATGTTTTCTTGTTTTTTTATTTTATTTTCATACCTTTTATTAATTTTAAAATCAGCTACCGCAGCAGAGAAAATTGCTACATCAACAGGTAAATTTTCTTGAGTTGCAACTAACATTTCATTAGCTGTTTCAACTTTTATAAGATTAATATCCTTTGTTATTTCAAGATTAGTAGGTCCAGATATTAATGTTGTGTCAAAACCTTTTCTATATAAAGATTTTGCTAATTCATATCCTTGTTTACCACTTGATTTATTTGTAATAAAACGAACTGGATCTATATACTCATTAGTCGGGCCCGCTGTAACTAAAGCCTTATATCTTTTATTGTTTTTTTGATCTAAAAAATATTTATCTATTTCTTTAGCGATTATTAATGGGTCTGACATTTTACCCTCCCCATATTCACCACATGCCATATCACCAATTTCTGGACCAATTACTTTATAACCAAACTCTTTTAATTTTCTTAAATTTATTTTAGTACTTGGATGCTCCCACATTCTCACATTCATCGCTGGTGCTAAAATAATTTCTTTATCTGAAGCCAAAACAACTGTTGAAGCTAGATCATCAGTTGTCCCTTGAGCCAGTTTTGAAATTGTATTTGCTGTCGCTGGTGCGATCACAATTAAATCCGCCCATCTTGAAAGTGAGATATGGTCCATTTCAGTTTCATTTTCAACACTGAATAAATTACTATAAACTTTACCTTGAGAAAGTGAGGTTATTGAAAGTGGAGTTACAAACTCCTTTGCACTTGAAGTAAGAATTGTCTTTATTTCTGCACCATTTTTTTTAAAAAGCCTAATTGTTTCGAGACTTTTATAGGCAGATATTCCTCCGCAGATAATAAATAGTATTTTTTTATTTAACAGATTTTTCATTTGCAGAATTAAAATACTATAAGACCAAAAATTACAAGAAGCAATAAACCAACAATAGATTGATTTCTAAATGTTATCATTTCTGATTTTTTATCATTTAGAGCAGTATAGGAATTTGAATTTTGTGGAATTTGACCACTTGCTAAAAAAGTTAACGCTTGATTGGCTTTATCCATAATTTCAGGAAATTCTGGTAAACGTTTAATTACTTCAGATGTATTTTTTAAAGTTTCATTCAAATTATTTATTGGGTCTTTTGTCTCCTTAAGCCAATTTTCGAGAACTGGCTTTGAAGTTGTCCAAATATTAGTATTTGGATTTAATTTTCGCGCAACACCTTCAACAACAACCATAGTTTTTTGCAACATTAGTAATTGAGGTTGAGTTTGCATATTAAACTTTTCTGTTACATCAAATAATTGTTTGAGCAACCTACCTCCAGAAATGTCTTTTACTTCCTGACCAAATATAGGCTCACCAATCGATCTTAAAGCTTGAGCTAAATCATCGATTGGTACATCTTTAGGAACTAAACCAGCCATTAAGTGAACCTCAGCTACTTTGCGATAATCTCTTTGAATAAAACCAAATAAAATTTCTGCTAAAAATCTTTTACTAATTTTGTCTAATCTTCCCATAATTCCAAAATCTATAGGTACGATTTGGCCACTATTATCTACAAAAATATTTCCTTGATGCATGTCAGCATGAAAAAAACCATCTCTCACAGCATGTCTTAAGAAATGTTGGATAATATCTTCTGCTATTTTATTAGTATCTAAATTTCTTTTTTTTAATTCCTCAGACTCTCTAATTGAAATTCCATCTATCCAATCTAACGTCATTACATTTTCACTGGTAAAATTCCAATAAATTTCAGGAACTTTGAATCCGATATCATTTTTGGTATTTTCTGCATATTCATTTGCTGCAGCAGCTTCGAATCTTAAATCCATTTCAAGATTAGTTATTTCTTTTAGTAAAAAAACAACCTCAACAAGTTTTAATCTTTTTGTTTTTTTTACAAATGACTCAATAATAAATGCAAATAACATCATTGCATCTATTTCATTATTGAATATTTTTTTTATATTTGGTCTTAAAATTTTTATTGCTACGTCTTTAATTATTCCATTATCATTTATCTTTGCTTTATGAACTTGTGCAATTGAAGCAGCTGCAACCGGCTCGCTTAAATCTATTATAGAATTAAATGCATCAACACCAAGATCATCTTTAATAATTTCTTTTGCCTCGTTTATAGAAAAAGGAGGCAATCTATCTTGGAGTTTTTCAAGCTTTGAAGATAGTTCCTCACCTATTATATCAGGCCTAGTGGCTAAAAATTGTCCGAGTTTAATAAAAGTTGTTCCCATGGACTCTAATGATCTAGAGAGTCTTTCACCATCATCTTCATATAAATTATTTTGTTTTTTTTTTTCAAATGAAATAGATAAAATTTGGAATAACAATGTTATAGCCATAGGAGGTTTTTTAAAATTTGAAGCAATTTTTAAAATATCAGATTTCGCAATTTTTCTACCTAACTTAAATAAAGTAATAAGTCTTTTAATCATTAAACTTTCCAACCACTGTGAATTGAAACGATACCACCAGAAAGATTTCTGTAAGAACATTTATAAAAATTATTTTTCTTCATCAGCTCCATTAATTCATCTTGATTAATAAATTGTTCAATACTTTTGGTTAAATACTCGTAAGGTTTTTTTTCTCCAACTACAAACTGACCAATAATTGGAATAAGTTTTGAATAATTTTTATATATAAAATCAAGATTTGAATTTTGTATTTTTGAAAATTCTAGACATAAATAACGACCACCTGGTTTTAAAACTCTATAAGCTTCAGAAATTGCTTTATCTAAATTTTTCGTATTTCTGAGTCCAAAACTAATAGTGTAATAATCAAAAGAATTGTCAACTATTGGCAATTTTTCAGCTGGGGATATGACCCATTTTATATTTTTATAAGAAGATAATTTTTGTTTTCCCTGACTGATCATCCCCTTATTAGGGTCTACACAAGTGATCTCAGAATCTTTATTAATACTATCTAAAAATAACTTTCCAACATCTCCCGTCCCACATGCAACATCAATTAATTTTTTATTTTTCCTAGGGCTCATCATGTTAATTAAACTTTTTTTCCAATATCTATGAACACCCATAGACATAAAGTCATTCATCAAGTCATATTTGTTATAGACTTTATTAAATACATTTTCTACAAGCCCTTTTTTATTTTGAAGATTTTGTTGCATAAAAAAATATATATTGAATATAGTATCAAATGCCAGAATTACCAGAAGTAGAAATTGTCAGACAATCACTTCATAAAAAGATCAAAAAAAAAAGCATAAAAAAAGTAATAATTAGAAACAGGAATTTAAGGTTTAAAATACCAGCTGAATTCGAAAGTTTTCTTAAGAATAAAAAAATTATTAAAGTTAATAGATTTTCTAAATATTTGATTATTCATTTTCAGAATGAAAATTATTGTATAATTCATTTAGGAATGTCAGGAACAATCCATATTCTTGATAAAAAAAAACCCTTAAAATTTACAAATACTAGTTTTTATCATTCACCTTTTTTGCCTAAAAAACATAATCATGTAGAGTTTATGTTTGATAATTTAAAAGTGATTTATAATGATCCAAGACGTTTTGGATTTTTTGAAATAATTAAAAATTATCAAGATTTGAAAAAAAGATTCAAATCGATGGGACCTGAACCTTTTAGTGATAATTTTAATTTAAATTATGTAATTAAATATTTTAAGAAAAAAAATAAAGACGTTAAAAATTTTTTACTTGATCAGAAATTTGTTTCAGGAATTGGCAATATTTATGCAAATGAAATTCTTTTTGTGAGCAAAATAAATCCTTTTAAAAAAGCAAAGCGACTTAATGAAAAAGAATGTTTAAATATTATTTCAAATTCAAAAAAAATACTTCAGCAGGCAATTAATAGAGGAGGTTCGAGTATTAGAGATTTTAAAGATATTTCAGGAAATAAAGGTTCTTTTCAAAAAGAGTTTAAAGTATATCAGCAAGACGGAGCAAATTGTAAGCGTCCAAACTGTGAAGGTATTATAAAAAAAAAAATATCATTAAATAGATCAACTTTTTTTTGTAATTTTTGTCAAAATTAAATCAATTATTTAATTGACCGAAATAAATTCTCAAGT
Source organism: uncultured Pelagibacteraceae bacterium (assembly GCA_902622805.1). Lineage (GTDB taxonomy): Bacteria > Pseudomonadota > Alphaproteobacteria > Pelagibacterales > Pelagibacteraceae > Pelagibacter. The sequence continues at coordinate 21,882 of CACNRG010000014.1, forward strand.
TATACCCCTGCGGATATGGCTAATACAAAATCAGCAATCAAAAGAATTAGAAGAATTTCTACACAAACGATGGTGAACAAGGCTAGAAAAAGCAGATATAGAAATGCTTTAAAAAAAATGAATAGTTTAATTGAAGAAAAAAAAAAAAATGAAGCCTTAAAATTCTTGCCTAAATTGAATTCTGAGTTGATGAAGATTGCAAAAACTGGAGTCATTAAGAAACAAAATGCCTCTAGAAATGTTTCTAGAATAACTAGAAAAATAGCAACTTTATAATTATTTCACCTGTAGTTGAATCAACCATAATGATACGCATTATGTATGTTTAAAAAAAATATATTTACAATATTTAGATTTAGTAAATTTTTTTTTATAAAAATATCTTAAAAATAATTTTTAAATAAAGATGCATAAAAAAAATTATTGTCAAAGATTTTTTTAAAAAATATTTAAATAAGCACAATCCTAGATTTAATTTATTTTAAAATTTAAAAATTTAGATCTTGCAATAACTATTAGATAGTTCTAACTGAAGTATCCCCTATTAATTAATATGAACAACAATAATATTAAAAAAAACTTAGAAGGTTTAGCCTCTACAAGTTTTGATTGGAACAAAATTCAAAATGAAATGAAAAATAAACTTGGTTTAGAAGTTTATGAGAGCTGGTTAAAAAAAATTAATTTTGAAGAGGAGTTTAATAATTATATTTTATTGACTGTTCCAACAAGATTTATAAGGGATTGGATTACATCAAGATACCTAGATCAAATTTTACAAATAATAAAAAACTACAAAAAGGATATTATTAGAATTGAATTTAGAATTGCTGAATTGAAAATAAATAAACAAGATAGAAAAAGTGAAGTTATAAAAGAGATTAGTAATGAAAAAAATGTTTCTTTTATCAAAGATTCATATCTTCAATATAACCGCATTGATTCCAATAAAAGATTTGATAATTTTCTAACAGGTTCGAGTAATAAACTAGCTTATGAAGCTTCAATAAAGGTTTCTGAAAATATATCTCATTATAACCCATTATATATTTATGGTGGTGTAGGAATAGGAAAGACACATTTACTAAATGCTATAGGTTTAGAGCTAAAAAAAAATAATAAAGTAATGTTTATCTCAGCTGAAAGATTTATGTATCAATTTGTCAAATCCATTAAATCAAATGATATGGTTAAATTTAAGGAATATTTTAGAAATACAGACATATTATTAATTGATGACATTCAGTTCATGAATGGAAAAGAGGCAATGCAAGAAGAATTTTTTCATACATTTAATGCTTTGCTTGACAAAGGATCTCAAATAATAGTCTCAGCAGACAGAGCTCCAAATAAATTATCTAGAATTCAAGAAAGAATTAAATCTAGATTCTCTGGAGGTTTAGTGGTTGATATACAAAAACCTGACTATGAGTTAAGGAAAAAAATTGTTGAGCAAAAAACTGAGGAATTAAACAAACTTTACACAGATCAAATTTGTATATCAAAAGAAATTCAAGATTATATTAGCACTGAAATTACAACTAGTATAAGAGAACTTGTTGGAGCTATAAATAGAATAGTTTCTTTTTCAAGAATTTATAATAAAGCACCAAATTTAGCTGAAACAAAAGTTGTTTTAAAAGACCTTTTAAATATCTCTGAGAACAAAGTCACAATAGATTTAATTCAAACATTAGTATGTAGATTTTTTAAGATTAGTAAAAATGAAATGTTATCTTCAAGAAGATCAAGATATCTTGTTAGACCAAGACAAACAGCGATATACTTGACTAAAATTTTAACTTCAAAATCCCTTCCAGAAATTGGAAGAGAATTTTCAAATCGAGATCACACGACAATTATTCATTCAGTTAAAACAATAGAAAAACTCAAGATTAAAAATCCTGAAATGGTGGAGAATATTGATAAATTAAAAAATCAAATATTGTATAGTAATAAGGAAAATGAAATTTAACGTCAACCAACAAGATCTTCAACAAGCTTTAAGTTATTGTCAAGGAGTTATTGAAAAAAGGAGCACACTTCCGATACTTTCAAATGTTTTGTTAGATGTAAGCAATTCTCAATTAACTATGACTGCTACAGACCTTGATTTAATATTTGTACATCAAATAAAAAATGTTGAAGTTATTGAAGAGGGAAAAACCACAACAGTTTCCTCTACGATTTACGATATAGTAAGAAAGTTTTCTTCTGGAAAAAAAATAAATTTATCACTATCAGAAACTAATAAATTACAAATAGAGTCTGAAAAATCTAATTTTAATCTTAACTGTTTAAGTCCGTCAGAATTTCCACTAACTGATGAAAATTTTAATGATAATGAGTTTTTTATAAATTCAAAAAGTTTATTAAAACTTCTTAATAAATGTAAATTTTCAGTTTCTAACGATGAAACAAGACATTATTTAAGTGGAATATTTTTTCATCAAACAGAGGTAGAAGACAAAAATTATTTAACTTCAGTAGCAACTGATAGTCATAGAATGTCAATTTCAAAAATTCGACTTGAACAAAAAATTAATTTTGAACCAATTATTCTGCCAAAAAAGACAATATTCCAATTAGTCTCTCTTTTAGATAATTATGACGGTGATGTAAAAATATCTAACGTTAAATCAAAAATAAAATTCGAGCTAGATAATAGTATTTTAATCTCAAAATTAATTGATGGAAAATTTCCAAATTATATTCAAGTTATTCCAAAGAATAATCAAAAAAAACTTGAGGTAGACTTGAAATTATTTTTGGGATCAGTCGATCGTGTTGCTTCAGTATCATTAGATAAAAAAGATGGAGTTAAATTTAGTTTAACAAAAGATGCTTTAAATTTATCAGTTAATAACACAAATAGTGGAGATGGTAATGAAACGTTGAATGTAAAATTTGATCATGATTTAGAAATTAGTTTTAATTCTAGATATTTAATTGATGTAGCATCTCAATTAGATGGTGAAAGAATTGAAATTTATTTTAATGATACCGGCTCTCCAGCTTTAATTAAGGATCCAGGGGATTTTGATAGTATTTATGTTATTATGCCTATGAAGGGTTAATTAGTATTATTTAATTCAGAATAAATTTTTCCCTCTAAATTTTTTATAAATTCATTTTTATCTAATCCAGAATTTATTTTTGGTAATATAGATATAATTATTTCTTTATTTGTTTTCTTTTTTCCGTATTTTGGCCATACATAGCCAGAATTAATCGTGACAGGTTGACAAGAAATTTTTAATTCTTCATAGATTCTACCAACACCTTTTTTAAACGGTGGTCTTTCATCAGGCTTAACTCTAGTTCCTTGAGGAAAAATTATCAAAGGTCTTTGGGTTTTATTTATCATATTTGATATATCTTCAAAAAAGCTCAGATTATCTTTGGTAACTTTATTTCTTTTTATAGAGATTGATCCTATTTTTTTCAAATACCATCCAAAAATAGGGATTAAGATTAATTCTTTTTTTAAAATAAATACAGGAGCATTAAAAATTGTTTGAAGGTAAAAAGTTTCAAACATTGATTGATGAGATGCTGCAATAAAAAATTTTTCATTATCAATAATATTTTCTTTACCTAAAATTTTAATTCTTACTGACAAAATTGTTTTAAGGCAGAAGCCTGCCCAATGACCCATTAGTTTACCTCCACTTAAAACTACTTTTTGAGGTAATAAAAGTGATGGTAAGAAAATAATTGATATTAAAATAATTCCTGAAAAGAAAATTATAGAAAATATTGTACTTCTTAACATTAGTTTAAATGTTACATTAAATCTGATAATTTTTGTCTTTTACCTAAAATCTGAATTTTGGAATTCTTGATTAGTATTTCAAGAGGTTTAGGTCTTAAATTGTAATTAGATGCTAGTGACATTCCATAGGCCCCAACATCACAAATAATCAAATAATCATTTTCATCTATTTTTTGATAATTTTTGATAGTTGCAAATGTATCTGTACTTTCACACACAGGTCCAACAAATTCATAAACTTTTTTTGATTTCCTATTATTTTTCTTTAAAGGCATAATTTTATGTTTTGCACCATATAAAGCTGGTCTCATCAAATCATTCATCGCAGCATCTAAAATTACAAAATCTTTTTTAAATCCTTTTTTAATGTATATTACTTTTGTTATAAGAACAGCTGCATTACCTATTATTGATCTACCGGGCTCAAAGATAATTTTACAATTATGACTTTTTAAAAACTTTTCAATATCTCGAGAATATTTTTTTAAATTTAATTTAGAGTTGTTATGATCATAATCGATACCCATGCCACCACCTAGATCTACATATTCAAAACTAAAATTTGATAATTTAATTATTTTCTTAACTATTTTAAGCATTTTTTGATAAGGTTTGTGATCAAGTATTTGACTTCCAATATGGACACTTAAGCATTTTAAATTTAAATTTTTCGATTTTTTTACTATGTTGACCAATTGTAAAAATACTTTTTGATCTACGCCAAATTTATTTTCTTTCTTACCAGTTGAGATTTGACTTAAAGTTTTTGCATCAGTATTAGGGTTTAATCTTATCCCAATATTCACAATTTTCTTTTTTCTTTTTGCAATTTTTTCTATTTCTAATATTTCACTCTTAGACTCAGCGTTTATTAAAAGTATTTTTTTGTTTATTGCATATTCGATTTCTTCACTTATTTTACCAACACCTGAAAAAACAATCTTTCTTGGCTTTATTCCTGCTTTGAGTACCTTCATCAGTTCACCACCAGACACAACATCTGCACCAAGATTATTTTTTTTAATTTCTTTTAATATATTTAAATTTGAATTTGCTTTTACTGCGTAACAAATCAAAGGATTTATTTTTTTGAAATTTTTTTTTATATTTTGAATATTTTCTTTAATTTTTTTCAAAGAAT
>CACNRG010000015.1 GCA_902622805.1 uncultured Pelagibacteraceae bacterium
ATTCAAGTGATTTATAAGTTTTCAGGACTTCTTGATTTTCCAATAATCAATTTTGTGAAAAATAAAGTAATTAAAAATACGAAAAATCGAAGTAAAGAAAATATTGCTAAACATTATGATTTAGGTAATGATTTTTTTTCTCTTTGGTTAGATAATACACTAACTTATTCCAGTGCTATATTTGATGACAAATCAAAAAATCTTTCTGATGCTCAATATAATAAATATCAAAAATTAATAGATCTTATTAAACCAAATAATGGAGATAAAGTTCTAGAAATTGGGTGTGGCTGGGGAGGTTTCGCAGAGTACCTGGGAAAAAAATATGATGTTAAACTTGATTGTATAACAATATCAAAAAAACAGTTTGAATATGCAAAAGAAAGAATTTTCAAATGTGGTTTGAATGAAAAAATTAATATTGAGATTAAAGATTATCGTGATCTTAAAGGAAAATATAATTCAATTGCTTCTATAGAGATGATAGAAGCCGTCGGTCAAAATTATTTAGATGGATATTTCAAAACAGTAAAAAATAATTTATCTGATGGTGGAAAAGCTGCTATTCAAGCAATAACTATAGATGATAGATTATTTGATAGATATAAAAATAAACAAGATTTTATTCAAAAATATATTTTTCCTGGAGGTTTTTTGCCAAACAAAAATAGTATTAATCGATATGTTTCTGATAATGGATTAACCATAAATTCTTATATTTCTTATGCAGATCATTATGCAAATACTTTAGCTATATGGAGAAATGAGTTTTTAAAAAAATGGGATTTAATTAAAAATCAAGGATTTGACTTAACATTTAAAAGAATGTGGGAGTTTTACCTCTCTTATTGCGAAGCTGGCTTCAAGTCAAAAAATATAGATTTAATTCAATTTTCTATGCAAAACAAATAACAACACATGGAGATATAAATGCGTTATTTTAAAACCATCAAGTCAATTTCATTGATAATTTCTTTATTCTTAATTACAAGTTGCTCAAATAATAGTGCTATGAAACCTGAAGATTTTAAAAATAAAGAACCGAGATTAATTATTGAAGAATATTTGACTGGAAATATTAAAGCTTGGGGTGTTTTACAGAATAGATCTGGAAAAGTTACTAGACAATTTTCTGCTGATTTAGACGGAACTTGGGATGGTAAACAATTAATTCTTAAAGAAAAATTTAATTGGGATGACGGTGAAATTCAAGATAGAGAATGGACAATTACAAAAATAGATGACAATAATTATGAAGGAACAGCAGGTGATGTTGTTGGAAAAGCTAAAGGATATTCTTATGGTCCAGCTTTTAAATTTGAATATGTATTACTTGTTCCAGTAAAAGGTAGAGAATTAAAGATTACTTTTGATGATTGGATCTTTAAACAAGATGATAGAGTCGCAATTAATAGAGCTACTATGACTAAATTTGGATTTAAAGTTGCAGAATTAACTGTTGTATTTGTTAAAGACTAATTTTTTTTTTACTGGTTTTTTTGAGATAATAATAATCATTCTCAAAAAAAATTTGAGATTGATTATCATTCGCTTACAAAATTGTTGATATCTAATTAATAAGAAATACTCTCTAATAATGGAAACACAAAACTATAGTTGTAAAAAGTGCGGACTAACAGTTTCATCTATTTGTTCTAAGTGTGATAGAGTAGTAGATGTTAAGGTTCTTGATAATGGATGCATTGTTCAGCAAACAAAATGTGGAGATTGTGCGAATGTACCTGTTATTAAAGATGTTTGCTCTCAACAAAAAGCTTAAAATATAAATTAATTTTTTTTTTGGTGTTTAGTCATTTTACCAACTAAACTAAAATAAATTTTGCTTGGTAATAAACTAAATAATTTGAGTATTAGTGTCAGAGATTTCGGAAAGTGTATTTCAAAGACATTTTTATTAATTAACCCATCATAAATTTTTTCAGCTGCATATTCAGTTGTTTTTAAAAACGGCATTTTGAAATCGTTTTTATCTGTCATTGGTGTTTTTATAAATCCTGGGGACACTAAACAAATACGAACATTAGATCTTTTAAAATCAAAATATAAGCTTTCAGCTAAATTATTTAAGGCAGACTTAGATGGCCCATAACCAGTTGAGTTTGGCAATCCCCTATACCCTGCGATTGATGATACAATAGTTATAATGCCATTTTTTTTATCTTTAAAGTATTTTTCAACAGCTTTGATACTATTAACAGTTCCAAAGAAGTTAACCCTGAACACTTCTTCCATTTGTTCTACATCTATATCTTTCTCTTTTTTAGGATCCCAAGTACCTGTAGAAAAGAAACAAATATCAATATTTTCGTACTTACTTTTTATATTGTTAAACACCTCTTCACATTTTGATTTATCTGTAACATCTAATTGAAAACTTGAAATATTTTCATATTTGTTAGAAAGCTCATCTAACAAATCAACTCTCCTTGCGGATATAGCAACATTCCAACCTTCATTAGCGAACTTAATTGCTAAAGCTTTTCCAATTCCAGTACTTCCGCCAGTAATCCAAATAGTTTTTTTATTCATATTAATGTGATGTATAATACTTATATGTTAAAAAATAAATTTCTATCATTTCTACTCTTCTTCATTTTGACATATTCTGCGTCGTTTATTGGGAGTTTGGCGACAATTAGCTTCAAGGAACCTTGGTATTCACAACTAACAAAATCAAATTTTAATCCACCAGATTGGATTTTTGCTCCTGTTTGGACAACTTTATATTTTATGATGACATTAGCTATTTGGCTTTACTGGCATAGCAAAAATAGAGATATGAATACAATTTATATTTATTTTATTCATATACTTTTCAATACAACTTGGAGTATTGTTTTTTTTGCTTTTCATAACATTTTATTAGCTCTTTTTAATTTAATGATTCTTTTATGTTTGATAATTATCCTTATTTTAAGATTCAAACGTGTCAATTATGTAAGTGCTTACTTAATGATTCCCTATTTACTTTGGAGTTCCTATGCACTATTTCTGAATTTTAACCTATTAATACTTAATTATGGATGATGTTGTAATAGTTGGTGGTGGAATAATTGGAACTGCTACTGCATATTTTTTATCTAAAGAGGGAAGAAAAGTAAAAGTAATTGAGAGAGATCCAACATATAAAACAGCCTCTTTCCCTTTATCATTAGGTGGTTTTAGACGACAATTTTTCCAAACAGAAAATATATTACTTGGAAAATATGCTAGAGAATTTATTTTTCAAATACCAGAATTATTAAAAACAGAAAAAAATCCTAAACCAACAGCAAGTATGGTGACTAATGGATACTTATTAATGTTTGGACCGGAGCATGCAGAAGAACAATATAAAGCATTAGAGAATCACAAAGCTTGTAATGCAGGTACGAAAAATATTAAAGGATCTGAACTAAAAAAATTTTTTCCATATATAAATAGTGATGGAATAGAAACAGCCACGTTTACAGATAATCAAAGCGAGGGATGGATTGATCCTTTTATGTTTCATAGTGCATTAAAAAGTAAAGCTATGGAACTTGGAGCTGAATTTGTTAAAGGCGAAGTAAAATCATTATCAGAAATAAAAGCTAAAACAATTATTTCAGCAGCAGGCTGTTGGACAAAAGAGTTATTAGAGGATATTCCGGTTGAACCACAGAAGCATACGGTGTTTAGAGTAAAGTGCCCAAAACACATCCCTGAAATGCCGTTAACTGGTGATTTAAGTACTGGCGTATATTGGAGACCAGAAGGAAAAGAATATTTAGCTGGGTCACCAAAATCTGTTTTTGATGCGGACGATTTAGAGCCAGCATGGGAAGATTTTGAAGAATTAGTTTGGCCTGCTTTAGCGCACAGAATACCTGCAATGGAAGAATTAAAATTAACAGGTGGTTGGGCTGGATATTACGATTGTAATAGACTTGATAATAATGCAGTTGTTGGAAAACATCCAAAATTTGAAAACGTATATTTAGCCACGGGTTTTACTGGCAGAGGATTGATGCAGGCGCCAGGAATAGGTAGAGCTTTAACAGAATTGATTACAACTGGAGCTTATCAATCGATTGATATTTCAAATATGGCCGTGGATAGAGTTTTGGGTAAAAAAGCTAGACCTGAGCCATATGTCCTCTAATAATTAAGTTCCACAAAACGTTTGATATTTTTCGCTTGAGGAAGAGGGAAGTTGATAATCATTAATATTTTTTTGATCATCGTAAGGTTTTTCTAAAATTTCTAAAAATTTATTTATTGGATTGAAATCATTTTGCTCAGCAGCTCTAAGGACTTCTTCTACTTTATGGTTTCTTGCAATGACCAATGGATTATTTTTTCTCATTAATTTCATAGACTTCTCTAATGAGTCTTTGTTTTTAGACAATCTGTTTTCCCACCTTTTCTTCCAGTTTAAAAAATCAATATCATTATATAATTTATCTTCCGTTGGACCTAGATTCATTAAATGGCAAAAAGTATTCGTGTAATCTGCTTTTTTTTCATGCATCCAAGTTAATAAATCTAAAATTAAAAATTTATCTTTATCATCTAAGCCAAATAATCCTAATTTCTCTCTCATCATGTTAATCCATTTTTTTTCATATTTTATTTCAAAAGAATTAACTGCCTCAGTAGCTATTTTAATTGACTCATCTTTATTCTTATTAATTAAAGGAACTAAACATTCGGCAAATCTTGCCAAGTTCCATTTCGTAATAACAGGCTGATTACAATAAGCATATCTCCCTGTTTTATCAATTGAGCTAAAAACAGTTTTAGGATCATAGGTATCTAAAAATGCGCATGGTCCATAGTCTATAGTTTCTCCGGAAATAGTCATATTATCAGTATTCATTACACCGTGAATAAAGCCAACACGCATCCAATTTACTACTAAATCACATTGCTTATCTATTAAATGATTTAATAAATCTAAAGCTTGGTTGTTTGAATTCTTTATTTCAGGATAGTGTCTATCAATTGTATAATCTACTAAAGTATTTAGTTCATCTATATTTTCTCTCGCAGCAATGTATTGAAAAGTTCCTACTCTTATATGGCTCGAAGCTACTCTGGTTAAGATTGCTCCTGGTAGAGAAGTTTCTCGTATTACATTTTCACCGGTTTTAACAACTGCCAAACTTCTTGTAGTAGGTATTTTTAGACTGTTCATAGATTCACTAATTATGTATTCTCTTAACATAGGTCCTAGAGCTGCTCTTCCATCTCCATTTCTGGAGAATGCAGTTTTTCCAGATCCTTTAAATTGAATATCATATCTTTTATTATTTTTTGATAAATGTTCTCCTATTAAAACAGCTCTTCCATCTCCCAACATTGTAAAATGTCCGAACTGATGTCCAGCATAAGCTTGAGCAATACTGCTACTACCATCTGGTAAAGAATTACCAGAAAATAATTTTGATAACTCTTCTTCACTTACCTTTGTAATATTCAAATTTAATTCGGATCCTAATTTACTATTATATAAAACTAATTGAGGGTTCTTAACTGGTACAGGATTTATTTTTTGTTTAAAAGTATTAGGTAGTTCTGAATAAGAATTTTCGAAGTTCCAATTAATTTTATTCATAAAAAAAGCGGTTTATATAATATAAACCGCTTTTTTTTTAAAATTAAATTTTATTTTTTCTTGTATTTTGCTGCTTCCTCAGAACCGCTAGTTGCAGAACCTTTACTGTAAGAGTGCGCTCCCATACCTGCTAATTGACCATCTTTTACAATTAAGTACTGATTTCTTATTTCTTTTCCTTCAAAGAAACATTCTAAAATTTCTCTAACACCATCTGCATATCTTGCTTGAGCTGTCAAAGATGTTCCTGAAGTATGAGGTGTCATACCATGATGCGGCATGGTTCTCCATACGTGATCATTAGGAGCTGGTTGTGGAAACCATACATCTCCTGCATAACCACTTAACTGACCGCTTTTCAATGCTTTTGCAATTGCATCACGATTACATATTTTACCTCTTGCGGTGTTTACAATATAAGCACCTTTTTTCATTTTACTTATCATTGCATCATCGAATAGGTTTTCTGTTTCAGGATGAAGTGGACAATTTATTGTTACTACATCACAAACTTTTACCATTGATTCAACTGTTTCATGAAATGTTAAGTTTAATTCTTTCTCAACACTTTCAGGAAGTCTGTGTCTATCAAAGTAATGTAAATGAGTGTCGAAAGGCTTCATTTTTCTTAACGCATCTAAGCCAATTCTTCCAGCAGCAACAGTTCCAATATGCATACCTTCAACATCATATGATCTCTGAACTGCGTCAGCAATATTCCAACCACCTTCATTAACAATTCTATGTTGGTTATGATAATCTCTTACCATTGAAACAATCATCATAACAATGTGTTCAGCTACAGATCTGGAATTACAATATGTTACTTCTACAACATCAATTTTATTATCCATTGCTGCTTGTAAATCAACGTGGTCAGATCCAATACCTGCTGTAATTGCCATTTTTAGATTTTTAGCTTTGGCAATTCTCTCTTTTGTTAAATAATATGGAAAGAAAGGTTGTGAAATAACGATGTCAGCATCAACTATATGTTTATCAGCTTCACATCCATCTCCATCTTTACTATTTGTCACTATCAATTCATGTCCATTACTTTCTAAGAATTTTCTTAATCCAAGCTCACCAGACACACATCCTAGTAATTGGCCTGGAGTATAATCTCTTCCTTTTGGTGAAGGTAAAGTCATTCCATCTGGATACTTTTCTATTTTCGGTAATTCTGAAAGTGCATATGATTTTGGCATCCCACCTTTAGGATCATCATATAATATACACAATATTTTCATTTAAACTCCTGTATTATATTTAATATTTAATTTATTTTAGGGCATCTAACATTATTTTTTAGCACCAAGCAAATAAATTATTTTTGGTTTGGGTAAGGTTTATTTAAAATAAATCGGTTGATGATGATTGCAAAAACAATAATTATTAATGAGCCTGTAATTACTGGGCTAAATAAGTACTCATAAGAAACTCCTCCTATAATGACTATTATTGGATTGCCTCCTGCGGGGGGGTGAGTAATATTTAATAAAATCATTAAGCCAACTCCTAAACCTACTGCTAAAGGAATAGTTAAATAGATGGGTAAAGGAACAAAGTTTAGTACAATCAACCCTATAAATGAAGTAACTAAATGGCCAAAAAAAACGTTTTTTGGTTGTGCAAAAGGACTCTCTGGATAACCATAAAGTAAAACCATTGATGATCCAAAAGAAGCCAATAAAAAAACTCCAAATTCAGTTTTGTATGTAAGGAGGGTTAACATTCCAATGGTGATAATGGAAAAAACTCCTGCAAGAGCTGATTTTTTAAATTCCAAAACTTTCATTTAATTTTATCTATCATAAACTTTATAAAATATAATGAATAAAACTACTGTTCAATCTCAAGTTGATTTCTTTCTAAAGTTGTGTGCGACATTCGGTTGCGAGTTGGAATGATTAAAATTTGCAGAAACTGCACTCATGTGATTAGCTATAGTTATTAAAACTTTTAACATAATAACTAACCTAGGGGGAAAAATGTTAACAAGAATGTTAAAAAGGTTTACATCTACTTTAACAGTAGTTGTAGCTTTATTTTCTTCACTCGTCTTACCTCAGAAAGTATTTGGTGCTGAAACTCAATACTTTCCTGTAGCAAGTAGCCGTGTTGGACCTTATTCAGCAATGGGTACTGGGTACTATGGGGCTCAGATTGACTACATGAATTATGTCAATATGACAGGCGGAGTGAATGGAGTCATGCTTACATGGCAAGAATGTGAAACTGAGTACAATGCTGTAAAAACAGTTGAGTGTTATCAGAGACTACTTGAAAAAGATGGTCAAAGAATAGTTGTGTTTGATACTTTAGGAACACCAGGAGCATATGCAGTTATTAACCGTATGGCAAAAGACAATGTTGTTTTAGCTCAATATGGTTATGGAAGAACTGACGGTGCTGATGGAAGAGTATGGCCTTGGGTATTTAATGCTGCAAGTCACTACTGGTCACAAATTGCTGTTAAACTAAAATTTATGGCTGAGATCGAAGGTGGAATTGATAAGATGAAAGGTAAAAAAATCGTTCACTTACACATTGACTCTGCTTACGGTAGAGAGCCATTACCAGCAATGAGAAAAATTTGTAATGACTGGGGAGTTAAGTTGATTGAAATATCAATCCCACCTCCAGGTCTTGAACAACAATCTCAGTGGCTGCAAATCAGAAAAGAAAAACCTGATTGGGTAACTTTCTGGGGAGCAGGTTCTGGAATGAATTCAACAGCAATGACTAATGCTGCTAGAATTAATTTCCCAAGAGATAGAATGATGTATGTAACTTTTGGTGCTGCCGAAGAGGATATGTATCCAGCAGGTGATGCAGCTAAGGGAACTTATGCTGTTGCAAATGCTCTACCAGGTGAATATCCATTGGTTAAAGACATCAAAGACAAAGTATATGGTGCTGGAAAAGGTAACTTAGCTGATCCAAACAGGATTGGTTCTGTTTACTGGAATAGAGGACTAGGTGCTGCAGTTATGTGGATTGAGGGCTTAAGAAATGCTCAAAAAATGCATAACAAAGTTGGTAAAGCAGTAACTGGTGCTGAGTTTAGAGATGGTTATGAAGCAATTAACATGACTGAAGCTAGACTTAAAGAGCTTGGAGTTGGAGGAATGTTAGCTCCATTCGCTATTTCATGTGAAAACCATGAAGGTGCTGGTAAATTTGCTGTAATGCAGTGGGATGGAACTAAATTCAATCAGGTAACTGGTTGGGAAGCTCCATTAGATCCTAAATTTATTAGAGGTCTAGTAGAAGACTCTGCAGCAAAATTTGCTAAAGAGAACAACATTACACCGAAAAAATGTGGATAATTAATTTAGAGATAAATTAATTTCGACTTGAGGGGGAGTTTAAATATTTAAATTATTTTAAACTCCCCCTTTAAATAAAATTTAATTTAATATAAAAAGAAAGCTAAATGAGTAACAATTCAGCCAACATTCTAGATATAAAGAATATTGAAGTCAGATATGATAATGTTATTTTAGCTTTACACGATGTATCTTTGAAAGTTCCTAAAGGAAAAGTTGTTGCATTATTAGGAGCAAACGGCGCAGGTAAAAGCACTACACTGAAGGCAGTTTCAACTATGTTAGCTTCAGAAAGAGGCAAAGTTACAAATGGTTCAATTGAATATGATGGAAACGCAATAGATAAACAAACCCCTTCACAAATGGTTGGGCTTGGAATGGTTCAAGTGTTAGAGGGTAGAAGATGTTTTGGTCACCTTACTGTTGAAGAAAATATAATTTCAGGAGCATATTCAAGAAAATTATCAAAAGGTGATATTAATCAAGAATTAGAGAAAATTTATACTTATTTTATAAGACTGAAGGAAAGAAGAAAAAGTCAAGCAGCATTCACCTCGGGTGGAGAGCAACAAATGATAGCAGTTGCAAGAGCAATGATGGCTAAGCCTAAAATGCTACTATTGGATGAGCCAACAATGGGTCTAGCACCTCAGTTAGTTGCTGAGATTTTTAATATTGTAAAAGAATTAAATACAAAAGAAGGTGTTAGTATTTTACTTGCTGAACAAAATACCAACGTTGCACTAAAAAATTCAGATTACGGCTATATCATTGAAACAGGTAGAGTTATGTTAGACGGAACCGCAGAAAGTTTATTAAATGATGATAAAGTAAAAGAATTGTATTTAGGAATCTCAAAGAAAGGGCGAAAAAATTTCAGAGATGTTCTTTATGAAGAAAATTTAAACAAAAAAAGTAATTAACGATGGCATACGAAAGAAAATTTAAAATAGGAAAACCAATATTAGAGGTAAATAACATCTCGCTCTCTTTTGGTGGTGTTAAGGCAATAACAGATACTTCTTTCAATGTACTTGAGCACGAAGTTAGAGCAATCATTGGACCTAATGGAGCCGGAAAAAGCTCAATGTTAAATTGCATTAATGGAATTTATAAGCCTCAACAAGGAACTGTTTCGTTTAGAGGACAACAAATACCTAATATAACTCCAAATATTATGGCTCAAATGGGTTTATCTAGGACTTTCCAAAACTTAGCTCTTTTTAAAAGAATGTCAGTTTTAGATAACATTTTAGTTGGCAGAAAACTTCACACAAAAACAAATTTTCTTGAGGTTGCTTTACAACTTCCTAAAGTAAAAAAAGAAGAAAAGTTAAATAGAGAAAGATCGGAAGAGATAATTAGTTTTCTAGAGATTGAAGATATTAAAGATACACCAGTTGGAAAACTTCCTTATGGATTACAAAAGAAAGTAGAATTAGGTCGAGCTCTTGCAACAGACTCTACAATAATTTTATTAGATGAGCCTATGGCTGGTATGAATGTTGAAGAAAAAAGAGACATGTGTAGATTTATTTTAAAAGTAAATGATGAATTAGGAACAACTATGGTTCTTATTGAGCATGATATGGGAGTAGTTATGGATATATCAGATAGAGTTGTTGTGCTTGATTACGGTAAAGTTATTGGTGATGGTACACCTGATGAAGTTAGATCAAATCAAAAAGTAATAGACGCTTATTTAGGAGTAGAACACTAGGATTAAGATATGGTTGATGAATTACTATTTTTCATGGAAGTTTTGGTTGGCGGTTTGCTTGCTGGTACCATGTACTCTCTAGTTGCTTTGGGGTTCGTTTTAATTTTTAAAGCCTCAGCAACCTTTAACTTCTCACAAGGAGCTATGGTTTTTTTCTCAGTGCTTGCTTTTTGTGGTTTCATGCAAGACTTTAACATACCTTTTGTACTTGCATTTATTTTAGCTGCTCTTTTAATGGTAGTAGTTGGTTTATGTACTGAAAGATTAGTCTTAAGACCTCTAATGAACGCTAGCGAAGACACAGTGTTAATGGCCACAATTGGTTTAGGATATGTTTTAGAGGGCTTAGCTCAAGCAGCATGGGGAGTAGAAGTAAGAAGATTAGATTTAGGTATTGGAGATTTCCCAGTGCCATGGATTGCAGATAATCTAAAATTATTTATTAGTGCTCTTGATATCACAGCTGGATTAGTTGCAGCTATAATGATTATTGGTCTGTTTTTATTGTTCAAATATACAAAAATTGGATTAGGCTTGAGAGCTGTTGCAGATGATGCGGGTGCTGCGAGCTCTATAGGAATTCCTTTAAAACATATAATGTTATTAGTTTGGTCTGCTGCAGGGGTGGTAGCATTAGTTGCAGGATGTATGTGGGGTGCAAGAGCTGGTGTTCAATTTGCTCTTGTTGACTTAGCTTTAAAAGCTTTACCAGTATTAATTATAGGGGGTTTCTCATCTATTCCAGGAGCTATTATAGGTGGCTTAATTATTGGTGCAGTAGAGAAGGTGCTAGAAGTATATATTGGACCGTTTTTTGGTGGCGCTATTGAGGGTTGGGCTCCTTACGTATTAGCAATATTCTTTTTATTGTATAGACCAGAAGGTTTATTTGGAGAAAAAATTATTAGGAGAGTTTAATTTATGAAGCCAGTTTTTATGACATATACAAAAAAAGACCTAATTAACTTAGCTGTTTGTATGGTTCTTAGTGTATTAGTAATACCAACATTTATTACAACAGAATATTGGTACACTTCAATATTAATTCCTTGGCTTTGCTTAGCTTTAGCTACAATAGGACAACAAATTGTTATGGGTTATACAGGACAATTAGCTCTGGGAGCGGCTGGCTTTATGGCTGCTGGGGCTTTTGCTATGTTTAACCTAATTTTAAGAGTGCCTGATCTTGGTTTTGTAGGCTCACTGATAGTGTCAGGTTTAATTGCTGCAGCTTTTGGAATTTTGTTTGGTTTACCAAGTTTAAAGGTAAGAGGAATTTATCTAATGGTAGCAACATTAGCCTCGCAGTTTTTTATTATATGGATGATTGATAAATTCGGGTGGTTTAAAAACTATGACTCATCAGGGATTATAACCGCTCAAGACATAGTTATCTTAGGAAAACCATTTACAACCCCATTAGCTATGTACTTTGTATGTTTAGCTGTTACCACAGTTTTAACTTTATTAGCGATGAATATGGCAAGAGGGAGTACTGGTAGGAACTGGATGGCAGTTAGAGATATGGATATCGCCGCGGAGTCAATGGGAGTTTCATTACTAAGAACAAAAGTTCAAGCATTTGCTATCAGTGCGTTTTATTGTGGTGTAGCTGGAGCTCTCTTTGCATTTTGCTATCTTAAATCTTTAGAACCAGTTGCTTTTGATATTAAGTTGTCTTTTAAGATTTTATTTATGTGTATTCTTGGAGGTCTTGGGACTATTAATGGTGCCTTTATAGGCGCAGCATTTATTTTACTTTTTCCAGTACTTTTAAACGCTATAGGAAATAACGTATTTCATGGAGCTATTGATGCTACAATTATTTCTTCAATTGAACAGGTAATATTTGGCGGTTTAATGATTATATTTATGATTTATGAACCTTTAGGAATGGCTAAACTTTGGGAAAATTTAAAAGTAAGTATAAAATCTAAACTATCATCAGCAGGAACTAAAAGTTTAAAATCTTCAGCACAAAAAAGTGAATAAGAAGAAATTAATTTTTGCATTAATTGTTGGAATATTAATTGGCTTGCTTATAGAAAATAATTTTATAATTTCATAAAGAATTAAATAGTTATAATTTTTTCTATAGCTTTAAAAGGTAACATAATACATTCTTTTCGAGGTTTATTTTTATCTTTCAATAGTTTATCGAAAGGTTTCCATTTTTTTTTTACTATTTTAATATCATTTTCAAAATATGATTTTACATCATTACACAATTCATTAATCGTGGATTTGTGATTATTAATAGAAATTTTTGATAATAAGCTTACAGAGGCTTGGCAATAAATACAGGATTTTCCTTCATAACCAAAATCAACAATTTTATCTCCTTTTATAATCAAGCTTATTTTAATTTCATCACCACATAAAGAGCTCTTTAAATTGGAATAATGTGTACGACCCTTAATATTCCTATTATTTTTAGTATCAGATGCGATATTTATTATTTCTAAATCCATTTTAAATTATATGTTATTTATATAATAAAAAAATGAAATCTTACACTCAAGCTATTAAAATACTTAAAAGAGCTAAAATAATAATTGGTGATGAGTACATAAAAAGTTCAGAGGGTCTAAACAGGGTATGTTCATCTAATATTCATTCAAACGTAAATTATCCATCTTCAAATAATTCTTCATTTGATGGTTATGCAGTTAATTCTAGCGATACAATAAAAATAAAAAGAAACACACCTCAAGCATTTAAAATAATAGGCTCCATACCAGCAGGTAAAAGACCATTTAAGAAAAAAATCAATAAATTTAATGCAGTTGAAATAATGACTGGCGGCATTATTCCAAAAGGTTTTGATACTGTTATTCCAATAGAACAAATTAATTTTGACTCAGTAAATAAAATTAGAAAATTCATCTTAATTAAAGAAAGAATAAAAAAGTATAACAATGTAAGGTTTGCAGGATCTGATTATAAAAAAAAACAATTGATAATTAAAAAAGGAACAGTCATTCAGCCTAATCATATATTAGCCCTAAAAACGTTAGGTGTTAAAAGGATTAAAGTTAAAAAAAAATTGAATGTCTTATTTTTTTCAACAGGAAATGAAATTTCAAACTTAGATAAAATTCCAAGTTGGAAAGTAAGAAACTCTAATAACCATTACATTAAAAGTTTAAAAAATAATTTTTTATTTAATTTTAAAAATGGAGGTATCTTAAAAGATCATCATCAACGATATTTTAAATCTAAAATTAATAAAATTCTTAAATCCAAAATAGATATAATAATTACATCGGGGGCCGTCTCAGCTGGTAAATTTGATTATATACCCATTGTTGTTAAAAAATTTAAAACAACCCACTACTTCAAAAGCGTAAAGATTAGGCCTGGAAAGCCAATATTATTTGCTAAAATTAGACAAAAAGCTTTATTTGGTTTACCTGGTAATCCAATTTCATCAGCAGCATGTTTTAGGTTTTTTGTTTATCCTTATATTCAAAATATTTTAAACTTGAATTCAGAAAAACCGATTAAAGCGATATTAAAAAATAGTTTTGAAAAAAAGAGTAATTTAACGAGGTTTATAAAAAGTAAACTGAACACAACTAAAAATGGTAAATTAGAGGTTGAACTGTTGCCAGGCCAAGAATCTTTTAGAATTAACTCTTTTGTGAAATCAAATATATGGGCAGTGCTACCCAATGGGCAGTCAAAATTTAAAAAAGGTCAAATTATTGATTGTTTTTTCCCCAACCTTCCAAATATATTTTAACTAAAGTCTCTAATTTTGTTGTAGTTGTAAATTTTTGGAATTAATCTCCCGCGAATGCTTGAATTAAAAAATCCAAAAACTGCAGTTCCAGTAGTTCTTTTTGCTGGTATTCTATGGTCATTTGGACCTTTAGTGGTTAGGTATATGGATAATCCTAATTTGGTGCCGTGGCAGTATATATTTGGAAGAGGACTTACTATTTTCATTATTCTTAATCTTTATTTGTATTTTGAAGAGGGACTGAAATTTTGGAAAAATTATTTAAAAATAGGCAAGTCTGGTATTTTAGGTGGTTCAGGTCTTGGTATTGCAATGATATCGTTCATTTATTCAATCACCAATACAACTGCGGCAATTACTTTATTATGTCTAGCTGCAATGCCTTTCTTTACAGCACTCTTAGCATTTATTTTTTTGAAAGAACAAATCTCATTTAGTGTTTGGATATCAATAATTGTTGCAACAGTTGGTATAATTATTATGGCTTTCGGGAATACGGGAGAGAGCTCTATTATAGGGTTTATTTTTGGAATAACATCCTCTGTAGGATTCTCAGTTTTTTCCGTAACCTTAAGATGGAGAAAAGAAACACCTAAATTTACAACAGTTGCTTTTGCTGGTTTTTTTTGTTTTGTAATTGCAACCATAATGATTCTAACTAAAAACCAAGTTTTTTTTGCTACAAGCTACAATAGTACTTTATTTTCAGTGCATGGAACTTTAGTTTGTCTTGGGTTAATTCTATATTCTATTGGTTCTAAAGCAATACCAGCTGCTGAACTAACTTTATTATCTCTAACAGAAGTCATTGGTGGAATTTTTTGGGTTTGGCTACCTTTATTTGGAATCAATGAAATTCCTGACACTAATACAATAATCGGTGGTTTCTTTTTATTTATTTCTTTGTTCTATTATAGTTTGATCATGAGGTGGAACAAAAGATATATCGGATTAAATTAATTTAAAAAAATGGAAAGACCAGATTTTTTTGAATTAAAGAATGGAAAAAAAGCAAAACTTCCTTTTTCTAAGAAAGAATATGATCAAAGAGTTTTTGAATTACGAAATGTGATGGATAAAAATAATCTTGATATGATTATTTTAACATCTATGCATAACATAGCTTATTATACAGGTTTTATTTATTGTTCATTTGGAAGATTTTATGGATGTATAATAACTGAAAAAAAAATCTCTACGATTTCAGCAAATATAGATGCAAGTCAACCTTGGAGAAGATCATATTGTGATAATGTTATTTATACCGATTGGAAAAGAGATAATTTTTTAAGAGCAATTGCATCTAGTGTTGAAAGAGACAAAACTCCAAAAAATATTGGTATTGAATTTGATCATATTACTCTGGATATGAGAGAAAAAGTTGGATCAATTTTTTTATCTTCAGTTTTTACAGATATTTCAAAAGATTTAATGAACTTAAGAATGATAAAATCTAATGAAGAAATTGAAATCATAAAAAATGGAGCCAGAATTGCTGATCTTGGAGGTGAGGAAATTGTCAAGAATATAAAAGAAGGCAATACAGAAATAGAAATTGCAATTGCTGGAAGAGATCGCATGGAAAGAGAAATTGCAAAGTCTTTTCCTGAGGCAGAATATATGGATACTTGGGTCTGGTTTCAATCTGGAGTCAATACTGATGGAGCTCATAATCCAAAAACAAATCGAAAAATTAAAAAGGGAGACATCCTATCTCTTAATACCTTCCCAATGATTTCCGGTTATTACACAGCACTTGAAAGAACTTTATTTTTAGATCATGCAGATGATGCATCGCTAAAAGCGTGGGAAGCAAATATTAAAGTTCACAAAAGAGGGTTGGAATTAATTAAACCTGGCATTAAATGTTCAGATATTTGTCATGAACTAAATGATCTATTTGCTGAGCTTGGTTATCTTCAATATAGAACTTTTGGATATGGTCATTCATTTGGGGTCCTTTCTCATTTTTATGGAAGAGAAGCAGGATTAGAATTAAGAGAAGATATCGACACGGTTCTTAGAGAAAATATGGTGATTTCAATGGAGCCCATGATCATGATACCAGAGGGAAAGCCTGGAGCAGGAGGCTACAGAGAACATGATATATTAGTTATAGGAAAAAATGGTGTGGAGAATATTACTAAATTTCCATTTGGGCCTGATTATAATATTATAAAACATAATTAAAAATGATTGATAAAAAAACAATAGTTAATAGTTGGAATGAATGGGATCCTCTTAAACATGTAATTGTTGGAAGAGCCGATGGTACTTGTATACCTGCCCCGGAACCTGCTTTGGACGCAAAGGTACCAGAAGATAGTGATATGAGAGGTCATTTTGGTCCACGCACTCAAGATACAGTAGATAAAGCTAACCAACTTTTAGATAACTTTTCAAATATGTTAGAGAAAAAGGGAATCAGAGTAGATAGACCTACTCCAATAGATTTTAATCAAAAAACTTCTACGCCAGATTGGGAAACTGAAACAATGTTTGGCTGCATGCCCCCAAGAGATGTTTTGTTGACTGTAGGAAATGAAATTTTAGAAGCAACAATGAGTTATCGTTGCAGGTGGTTTGAGTATTTATGTTACCGACCATTGTTAAAAAATTATTATAATCAAGATCCTAACATGAGACATGAATCAGCACCTAAACCAAGATTAACCGATGAAGATTATAGAATGGATTACTTGTCAGATAAAATTGGTGTTCAAAAAAGATTAGAATGGACTGAAAAAAAATATTTTGTTACCACAGAAGAAGAACCTTTATTTGATGCTGCTGATATTTTAAGATTTGGTAAAGATTTAGTTGTTCAGCATGGATTTACAACTAATTTAAAAGGTATTGATTGGTTAAAAAGACACTATAAAAATCATAGAGTGCATACAGTTAATTTCCCAGGAGATCCATATCCTATTCATATTGATGCAACTTTTACACCAATTAAAGAAGGATTAATTATAAATAATCCTCAAAGAAGATTGCCAAAAGAACAAAGAAAATTATTTGAAAAGAATGGATGGGAAATTATTGATAGCGCACAACCCGCTCACAACGAGCCACCAGCACTTTGTTATTCATCTGTTTGGCTTTCAATGAATGTCTTAGTACTTGATCCTAAAACTGTTTGTGTTGAAAAAAGTGAAGTTTACCAAGCAGAACAACTAGATAAGTTAGGAATGGAAGTTATTCCTGTAGAGTTACGAGATGCATATGCATTTGGTGGAGGACTTCATTGCTGTACAGCAGATGTCTATAGGGAAGGTACTTTAAAGGATTATTTTCCAAAACAATAAACCATATATTAAAATTTAATTTATAGAGATAATGGATTCTAGCTAGGATTTTTTTTTAAAAAATCAATATACTCAATTACTTCATTAAATTTTTCATCAGGTATATCTTTATAACTAGAATTAAATTTGCTTTTGACACAAATTGCTACATGGGCATAAGGATTCCTTCCTTTAGGATGGTTTGGGTGATTAGGTAGTTGACCTACTAAAAAATCACCAGCTTCTTGAATTATTTTCCAAAGTTTAGTTGTGTTCTCTTTATTCAAATTTAATTTTGAGAAGTTTTATCTATTTCGAAATTTTCTAATGAAGTTGAAGAGGAGAGTTCTAAATTTTCACTTTCATTTGATTTCAATTTTCCAAGTTCTCTTTGTTTTAA
>CACNRG010000016.1 GCA_902622805.1 uncultured Pelagibacteraceae bacterium
AATTTTTTTTATCTATTGATCCTGTAGATAATTCTTTTTCTAATAATGCATGTTTATCAATTAAGTCTTCTATCGTTTTGAGAGGTATCATTTACTTATTTTCTAATTCTGAAGCCTTTTTTTCAACTTCAGATACAATTTTTTCAATCATATCGCTTGTCAAAACTTTTTCAGACTGGACGCCTGACAAATAAAGCATATTGTTTCCTTTTTTGCCCCCTGTTATTCCTATATCTGTCATCGCTGCTTCTCCAGGACCATTAACAACACATCCTATTATTGAAAGAGTAATAGGTGCCTTAATATGTGAGAGTTTTTTCTCCAAAACTTTCACAGTGTCAATTACTTGAAATCCCTGTCTTGCACATGATGGACATGAGATTATTTTTACCCCTCGTTCTCTTAAATTGAGAGATTTTAATATCTCATTTCCGATTTTAACCTCTTCAACTGGATTGTCAGATAAAGAAATTCTAATTGTATCTCCTATACCATCTAAGAGTAATGTGCCTAATCCAATTGAGGATTTTATGCTGCCAGGTATAAAACCGCCAGCTTCCGTAATACCTAAATGTAAAGGATAATCAGTCGCCTTTGATAACTGACGATAAGCATTGATTGATAAAAATACATCAGAAGATTTTACACTTATTTTTAAATTATTAAAATTCTCATCCTCTAAAATCTTAATATTTCTTAAAGCGCTTTCAACTAATGCATCAGGACAAGGCTCTTTATATTTTTCCAAAATGTCTTTTTCTAAAGATCCAGCATTAACACCTACTCTTATAGAACAATTATTGTCACGAGCAGCTTTTACAACTTCTTTAATTTTATTTATATTACCAATATTTCCTGGATTTATTCTTAAGCAACTTGCACCACTTTCTGCTGCTTCAATTGCTCTTTTATAATGAAAATGAATATCGGCAACTATGGGTACATCTACATGTTTAACAATTTCCTTTAGAGCTTTAGATGATGACTCGTCAGGACAAGAAACTCTAACTATATCAGCACCTTCACCATGTATTTCATTTATTTGTTTAATAGTAGCTTTAATATCTGTAGTTAAAGTATTAGTCATCGACTGTACTGATATAGGACTGCCTCCTCCAACTTTAACTTTTCCAACAAAAATTTCTTTTGTTTTTCTTCTTTTAATATCTCTAAATGGTCTTATGCTCATTTTTTGTAATCTAATTTAAATTCTTTATGAAGTGCAATTAATGCTTTTTTAGTATTTTTTTTATCAATTAAAACTGAAATTTTTATTTCAGAAGTCGAGATTACTTGAATATTAATTTTTTTATTTGCTAATGTTCGAAACATTCTAAATGTTACACCAGGTGTAGTAATCATGCCAACCCCAATTACTGAAATTTTTGACACTCCTTTTTCAAATATCAATTTTCTATAATCAATATCTTTGTTTTCTTGAATAATTTTTTTTGTTTTATTCAAATCTTCTGTTTTGATCGTAAAAGTTAAATCTGTCTCTCTTCCGTTAGCAGAAATATTTTGAACAACCATATCAACGTTTATAAAATTTTTTGATAATGGTTTAAAAATAGAGGCAGCAACACCAGGTTTATCTTTCACACCAATAAGAGAAACCTTTGAGTCATTTTGAGTAGATGATATTCCAGTAACAATTTTATTGTTAGTTATGTTAGACCGTTTGGTAATTAAGGTACCTGTTTTTTTAATAAAAGACGATTTAACCTCAATATCAATTCTATTTAATCTTGCATCTTGTATAGAGACTGGCTGCATAACCTTGGCTCCTAATGAAGCCATTTCCAACATTTCTTCATATGAAATTACTTTAATTTTTTTTGCTTTTTTTAATTTATTTGGATCTGTTGTGTAAACTCCTTCAACATCAGTATAAATTATACATCTTTCGGCTTTAAAAAATTTTGCAAACATAATAGCACTTGCATCAGATCCTCCTCGTCCAATAGTAGTAATTCTATTTTCATTATTCACTCCCTGAAACCCAGTAATAATTGGTATGCCACCCTCTTTTAAATAATTAATGATTTTACTTTTATTGATTTGATTTATCCTTGAATTCTTGTGTGTCCCAACTGTAATAATTGGAACCTGCCATGATAACCAAGATCTAGACTTATACCCCTTATGGATTAATCTTCCTGCTATCAAAGAGCAGGCTATTTGTTCTCCTGAAGAAACCAGAACATCATACTCTGAGTCAGAAAAGTTATCGCTAATTTTTAAAGATTTTTTTATTAACTCGTTTGTCGCACCACTCATTGCTGAAGAAATAACAATAACTTTATAATTTTTCTTTTTATAACCAGCAATTATATCGGCGATTTTTTTAATCCTCTTTATCGTACCTACCGATGTGCCTCCAAATTTTAAAACTAAAATTTTCATGATAAACTATTCTTATAAATTTAAAAAATATTGAATAAATACATGTTGATTATAAAGTCAACTTACAAATGAAAAATAACACAATTAATAAAAAAGAAATAGAAAAATTTTCAAAAATTGCAGAGGAATGGTGGGATCCAAATGGTAAGTTTAAACCATTACATAAATTTAATCCAATAAGAATTTCATATTTAAAAGAAAATATTATTAAAACATTCAAATTAGATCATAAGAAAATTCCACTTAAAAATGTAAAAGTTTTAGATATAGGTTGTGGAGGTGGCTTGCTCTCTGAACCAATTTGTAGATTAGGTGCTAAAGTTACTGCAATCGATGCATCAAAAAAAAATATTGAAGTTGCAAAACTTCATGCGAAAAAAAATAACTTAAGAATAGATTATATATGTACATCACCTGAAAAATTGAAAGTTAAAAATCAGTTTGACGTAATCTTGAATATGGAAATTGTGGAACATGTTGAGGATGTAAAATTTTTTTTAAAATCATGTAGTAAACTTCTCAAAAAAAATGGTATAATGTTTGTGGCCACATTAAATAAAACTTTAAAATCTTATATATTTGCAATCGTTGGTGCTGAGTATATATTACGATGGCTACCCATTGGTACACATGAGTGGGAAAAATTTTTAAAACCTGAGAGTCTAATATCAATCCAAAAAGAAAATAATCTTTTGGTTGAAAAAGTAGATGGTATGAAATTTAATATTTTAACTGATCAGTGGAGTGTTAGTAAAGATAGGTCGGTTAATTATATTGCAAAATTTATTAAAAATTAGTTATTTTTATCTTCAACCCAGGGTATGATTTGAGTATCTATTCCCTCTTCTTTTAATTCTTTAAGATCTTGTTTAGATGCGGTTCCGTATATGCCTTTCTCTTTATTTTTTTTATTATAATGAATAGATCTTGCTTCATAGGCAAAATTATTTCCTACATATTTAAAATTTTTCTTTATAAATTTTTGATATTTAGAAATTAATTTTTTAAATTTATTAAATTTTTTAATTTCCTTATCATTTGATATATTTTTTTTATTAATTAGGTTTGGAGCCATAAGGCTTTTTTGAATATTCATTGAGTTACAATGATGACAGTTTAAAAAGTTTTTTCTTTTTAGTTTCTCATATTCTTTTGAACTACCAAACCAGCTTTCAAAAGTTAAGTTACAATCTTTACAAATTAAACTATATTTAATCATTATTTATTAACTTGGTGACTAAACTAAAAAATTCAATACTTTTAACTTCTATAATCAGCATTTATTTCTATATATTTTTTTGTAAAATCCATTGTGTAAGCTGTAAAATTTTTGTTTCCTGCTCCGATAATAACATTAATTTCAATATCAGAATTTTTCATATATTCAGCTGTCTCAACTTCATTATAAGAGGAATAAAGTTTTCCGTCCTGAACAACATTTATTTTACCAAATTTAATAGCTAACTTGTTTATTTTTATTGATGCCTGTGATTTGCCAATTGCCATGACTATTCTTCCCCAATTAGGATCCTCACCTGCTATCGCTGTTTTAACCAATGGAGAATTTCCTATTGAAAAAGCAATTTTTTTCGCATCAATTTCAGTTTTTGCACCATTAATCTTAATAGTTATAAATTTTGATGCGCCCTCTCCATCTGCAACTACTCTTTTAGCTAGATTTAACAAAACTTTATTAAGTGATTGATCAAAATCTTTTAAATTTTTATCATTAACACTACTTATCTTTAAGTGTTTAGCTTGACCAGTAGAAAAAATTGAGACCATATCATTTGTGCTTGTGTCTCCATCACAACTTATTGCATTAAAAGTTGAGTCAATATTCTTTTTTAAAAGTTTTTTTAGAATTTCATTAGATAGATCAGCATCAGTAAATATATATCCTAATGTAGTAGCTAGATTTGGATGTATCATACCAGAACCTTTTGCTATTCCATAAATTCTAACCAGAGTTTTGCCAATATAACATTCCTCCATAGCCATTTTGGGTTTAGTATCAGTAGTCATAATACCTAGTGCAGCTTTCATCCAAATTAGTTTATTTTGTGTATATTTTACATTTTTTATTAACTCTTGAATATTTGAAATTATTTTTTCAACAGGGAAAGGTTCACCAATCGTTCCTGTGCATCCAAATATTATATTTTTTGTTTTAATAATTTTTGGTTCATTTTCATCCTGTTTTTGTTTTTTAGTTAATTCTAACGATACGGCTTCAGCTATTCTTTGCATACTTTTATATCCATGTTCACCTGTAAAGGAATTAGCATTTCTAGTGTTAACTATTAACGAAAATATTTTCTTAGATTTTTGATCAAGATTCCATTTTATATTTTCAGATAAAATTTTAGACTTAGTGTAAAGTGAGGCAAAGTTTGCTCCTTCTCTAAAATAAAACATAACTAAGTCATCTCTTTTAGTATTATAAAGATTTGCACTAATTGTAGAGATGGATAAGCCATCTAAATGATCTAAATCCTGAAAATCAATCATTTTATGATTTTTTGATTTAGAATTAAAAAAATTCGATATATTAATTCCCATGCTATTTAAAATAGTTATTTAATAGTTATATTAAACTTATAATAAAATTATATATCAAAACCAATGTTTAATCCTTTAGGCTTTATCTCAAAATTCATCAAATCTGGGAACCAGAAGGAATTAGATAGAATTGCTAAAATCGTTGAAAATATTAATAAGTTTGAGGAAAAATTTAAAAATTTATCTGATAAGGATTTTCCAAATAAAACAAGTGAATTCAAAAATAGAATCAAGAATAATGAAACATTAAATCAAATTTTGCCTGAAGCTTTTGCGTTAGTTAAGGAAGCTTCTAGAAGGACTCGAAACGAACGTCATTATGATGTTCAACTAATAGGTGGTGTTGTTCTTCATGAAAATAAAATTGCTGAAATGAGAACTGGAGAAGGAAAAACTTTAACAATTGCACTTTCAGCTTATTTAAACGCTTTGGAGGAAAAAGGTGTTCATGTAGTTACTGTAAATGATTATTTAGCAAAAAGAGACTCGCAAGAGATGGGGCAGATATATAGTTTTTTAGGTTTAACATCAGGTTTTATCAATAATGATCAAAACGATTTTGAAAGGAAAAAAAATTACAACTGTGACATTACATATGCAACTAACAGTGAGCTAGGTTTTGATTATTTAAGAGATAATATGAAGTACTCTATTAATGAAAAAGTGCAAAGAGAGTATCATTATGCAATTGTGGATGAAATTGACTCTTGTTTAATTGATGAAGCTAGAACCCCTTTGGTGATTTCAGGAGCTGCAGAAAATAAAACCCAAAAATACTTAGCGATTGATCGACTTGTAAAACAATTGAATGAAGATGACTATGAGATCGATGAAAAAGACAAAAATATTCTATTAACAAATAATGGTATAAATAATGTTGAAAAAATATTTTCTGATGCTGGCATTTTAAAAAATAAAAACTTTTATGACCCAGAAAATTTAGAACTAGTTCATCATTTAAATCAATCTTTAAGAGCAAATCATTTATTTGAAAAGGGTAAAGATTATATTGTTAAAGACAACAGTCTTAAAATAATTGATGAACTGACAGGAAGAATCCTTGAGAATAGAAGATTTGGAGACGGTTTACATCAGGCTTTGGAGGCAAAAGAGCAAATCGATATTCAAGCAGAAAACCATACTCTAGCATCTATCACTTATCAAAATTTTTTTAAACTTTATGAGAAAATTTCAGGATGTACCGGAACTGCTGCTACTGAAGCTGAGGAGTTTTACGAAATATACAATTTACCAGTTGTCGTAATTCCAACAAATAATCCAATGATTAGAAAAGATTACAATGATCAAATATTTAGAACAGAGGAAGAGAAAAATCAGGCAATAGTTAAGAAAATAAAAGAATGCTATCAAACTGGTCAACCTTTATTAATTTTTACCTCGAGCATTAATAAATCAGAAATTTATTCTAAATTGCTCAAGAAAGAAAAAATTAATCATGTCATATTAAATGCCAAAAATCACGAAAACGAAGCAGAAATAATTGCAAATGCTGGTAAGGAAAGCTCTGTAATTATCACTACAAGTATTTCAGGAAGGGGTGTGGATATTCAATTAGGAGGAAAAAGAGGATCAATTCCTGAAGAAAAACTCAAACTTGATAAAGAAAAAATTAAATCTCTAGGGGGACTTTTTGTGATTGGTACTGAGAGAATGGAGTCCAGAAGAGTAGATAATCAAGCTAGAGGAAGATCAGGCAGACAAGGTGATGAAGGTAGCTCAATATTTTACGTAAGTCTCGAGGATGATTTGATGAGAATTTTCGGATCGGAGTCAATGAACAACATTCTGCAAAAATTAGGTCTTAAAGACGGAGAAAGTATAGATCATCCATGGATCAATAAAGCATTAGAAAGAGCACAACAAAAGGTTGAAGCTCGAAACTTCGATATAAGAAAAACGTTAATTAAATTTGATAATGTTTTAAACGATCAAAGACATGTGATTTTTTCTCAGAGAAATGATGCTATGAAAAGTGATGAAATTTTTTCATATTCTGAGGGTTTTTTAGATCAAATTATTGATGATCTATTAAAGTTAAAGATACAAAAAATATCAAATCCGAAAAGTAATGAAATAAATTCAAAATTAAAATCATTAATGGGAAAAAGTTTAAGTGAGGAGCAGATTAAAGATTTAATTGAACTAAAAGATGATAATTTTAAAGAAAAGATTAAGAGTCAATTTAATTTCAATAGAAATGAAAGAACAAAAATTTTGGGTGAGACACAGTCTAAAGAGATTGAGAAAAGAATTTTATTGCAATCAATAGATTTAAATTGGAAATCCCATATACAATATTTAGAGCAATTAAGACAAGTAATAGGTCTAAGATCTTATGGTCAAAGAGATCCACTAATAGAATATAAAAAGGAAGCGTTTGTTTTATTCTCAAGTTTGCTTGAGAAATTAAAGCAAGACTATATAAATATTCTAATGAATTTAAGAGTTGTAGAACAAAAAAATGAAGAGACTAAAACTGATGAAAATAAAAATAACATTAAGATTCCTGGTAAAAAAATGAGAAGAAATGAGCCTTGCTACTGTGGGTCAGGAAAAAAATTCAAACATTGTTGTGGTGCATTATAAAAAAGAAAATGCAAGGATTGCTAAAAGTATAACAGAGACTACTACGTAAAAAACTTTTTTTTTATCTGTAATAAATTGATAGAAATTATTTGTTTTATTATCTAATGCGCTTAAATTTTCTGGATTGTTAATAAATCCTTTGTTTCTACCAATTTTTAAAAACTTATTTTTTCTTTGTTCAAAAATTTCATCTGCTGACATTTCTTTAAATGAATTTAGATTTTTTGAAATTGATAGTCTTACATTATTCAAAATTAAATCTCTGTCTCTATGAGCTCCACCTAAAGGCTCAGAAATTATTTCATCAATTACTTTTAATTCAAGAAGATCTTTAGCTGACAACTTCATTGCTTTTGCAGCATCAAGCATTTTTTTTGGATCTCTCCATAAAATAGTTGCACAACCCTCAGGTGATATAACTGAATAAATTGCATTCTCCAACATAATAACTTTGTTTGATGAAGCTAGTGCAATTGCACCTCCAGAACCACCTTCTCCAATTATAAAAGCCAAAGTGGGAACTTTCAGTCTCATGCAACATTCGATCGATTTTGCAATTGCCTCTGCTTGACCCCTTTCCTCTGCACCAACCCCAGGGTATGCACCAGGGGTATCAATGAAAGATATTATCGGAATATTAAATTTATCAGCAAGTTTCATTAAACGAATAGTCTTTCTATATCCCTCTGGTCGCATCATACCAAAATTTCTATTAATTCTTGACTCTAAATCCTCTCCTTTTTCTTGTCCTATTACTAAAACTGATTGACCATTAAATTTTGCGAATCCAGTAAGAACCGACTTATCTTCACCATAATATCTGTCTCCAGCTAATGAAATAAAATCTTCAAATAAATTATCAATAAAAAATTTTGATCTTGGCCTGTCTTCATGTCTTGCAACCATTGTGGTTTGCCAAGGATTTAATGATGAATAAACTTCTTTTAACTTTTTATCAAGCTCCTCTTGGGTTTTTAGAATTTTATTTGTATCTACTTCTGAGAGGCCTTCCTGATTATATGGATCTTTCAACTTATCAAGTTCACTCTCTAAGTTTTTAATGTCTTCTTCAAAATTTAAGTAGTTTTTCATTGATTAATAATTATGACATAAAAATTAAAAGTGACAACATAATGTCAGTGCAACTATTAAGTATTTGACTTAGTTTTACCTGAGTTTTAAATATTATAATATGCCAATATCATACAAAAAAGTAAATAATCTTAAAGTATCTGAGGATTTATTATATTTTGTAAACAACGAATTACTTAAAGATATTAACATTTCACCTGATAGATTTTGGTTAAATTTTGATAAAATTGCGCATGAGTTAGCTTCTCAAAACAGAAAATTGATTCAAATAAGAGAAAATTTACAAAAAAAAATTGATGCTTGGCATATCAAAAATA
This sequence comes from uncultured Pelagibacteraceae bacterium, assembly GCA_902622805.1. Taxonomy (GTDB): domain Bacteria; phylum Pseudomonadota; class Alphaproteobacteria; order Pelagibacterales; family Pelagibacteraceae; genus Pelagibacter. Next base: position 8,985 of record CACNRG010000016.1, read on the forward strand.
GAAATAGTCGAATCGAAATTGCAGAATATAAAAAATTTTTAATAGAAATTGGTTATTTAAGAGAGGAAGGCACAGATTTTAATATTGAGACCGAAAATATAGACGATGAAATAGCTAATATTGCTGGACCTCAATTAGTAGTCCCAGTCATGAATGCAAGATATACACTCAACGCTGCGAATGCTAGATGGGTAAGTTTATATGACAGTCTATATGGAACAAATATAATTGAGTCAGAGGAGGGTGGAAGTGAAAGATATGACCCTAATAGAGGTCAAGAGGTTATTAAATATGTAAGAGAAATTTTTGATAAATATATTCCGATTGATGGTACAAGCTGGAAAAACATTGCAGGGTTAAAAATAGAAAATAAAAATTTAATTATTTTAAAAGATGATTATGAATATTTTTTAAAAGATAAAGAAAAATTTGTAGGACATAGAGGTGATGCTCATAAGCCTAGTGCTGTAATTATCAAAAATAATAAACTTCATTTTGAAATTATAATAAATCCAAAAGCTTTTAGTGCTGCACATGATATAGCAGGAATAAGTGATGTTATAGCCGAATCCGCAATTTCAACTATTTGTGATAATGAAGATAGTGTTGCAGCAGTTGATTCTGAAGATAAGATTATTTGTTATAGGAATTGGTTAGGCCTGATGAAAGGAGATTTGAAAATACAATTTGAAAAAAATGGAAAAACTCTAGAGAGAAAACTAAACCCAGACAGAAGCTACATTTCTAAAGACGGCAAAGGTTTAAAACTTCATGGAAGAAGTTTGCTTTTGATAAGAAATGTTGGTCATCTTATGACCAATCCATCTATCATTCTTAAAGATGGAAATGAAATACCAGAGGGTATTATGGATGCATTTTTTACAACTGCAGCCGCAATGCATGATTTGCAAAAAAAAAAAAATTCTAGATCAGGTTCAATTTATATAGTTAAACCAAAAATGCATGGTCCAGATGAAACAGCTTTTACTGATTTAATTTTTTCTAAAGTTGAAGAAACGTTGGGTTTAAAAAAATTCACTTGTAAAATTGGAATAATGGATGAGGAAAGAAGAACATCGGTTAATCTAAAAGAATGCATTAGATCACTCAAAAATAGAGTTTTTTTTATTAACACTGGATTTTTAGACAGAACTGGTGACGAAATGCATACCTCTATGGAGGCAGGACCAATGATTAAAAAAGGTGAAATGAAATCCTCAAAGTGGATTGCTGCATATGAAAGTAATAATGTCGACATAGGATTAAAATGTGGTTTCTCTGGAAAAGCACAAATAGGAAAGGGTATGTGGGCAATGCCAGATAAAATGAAGGAAATGATGGAAGATAAAATAAATCATTTAAAATCAGGCGCTAATTGTGCCTGGGTACCATCTCCAACAGCAGCTTCATTACACGCACTCCATTACCATCAAATAAATATATTTGATGAACAACAAAAAATTAAAAAACGTGAAAAAGCAAAATTAGATGATCTTTTAAATATTCCAATTATTAATAAGCCTAAATGGTCTGAAAAAGAAATAAATACAGAAATATCAAACTCAGCACAAACTTTATTAGGATATGTGGTGAGATGGATAGATCAAGGAATAGGTTGTTCAAAAGTTCCTGATATTAATGATGTGGGACTTATGGAGGACAGAGCAACTTTAAGAATTTCATCTCAACATATTGCTAATTGGATTCATCATGGAATAACAACAAAAGATAATGTATTAAAAATTATGAAAGAAATGGCGATAATTGTCGATAAACAAAATATGGATGATAAAAGATATATTAACATGAGTGATGATTTTGAAAGATCTCGAGCATTTAAAACAGCTTGTGAATTGATTTTCAAAGGAAAAGAACAACCTTCTGGCTATACTGAGCCTCTTTTACATTTAAATAGGTTAAAAAGAAAAATTAATCAGAATTAGAGTTCAATTTTGATCTATTTTTGAAAGCAGAAAAAAGAGTACCATCATCTAAACTTTCTATCTCACCCCCTACAGGTAAACCTTGTGCTAATTTTGTAATCTTAACTTTAGTATTTTTTAAACTATCTTGAATATAATATGCTGTTGTTTGACCCTCTACGGTGGCACTGGTTGCCAAAATAACTTCTTGAATTTTATCTTTAACTACTCTTTCCACTAAAGAATTTATTAAAAGATCTTCTTTCCTGTGACCCGCCGATGCAATTGTTCCTCCAAGAATATGAAAATATCCTTTATAAATATTAGAATTTTCAATAGACCATTGATCGGCTATATCTTCAACAACACAAATTTTACTATATTTTTCTTTTACATTTTCACAATTAACACATCCTTCATTGATTGATTTTAATGAACCACATAAATTACATCGAGTTACATTTTTATAAACTTGGGCTAAGGTATTAGCCATAGGCTTTATAATTTCATCTCTGTTATTAATAAGTTTTAGCACTATCCGTTTTGCAGATTTTGGCCCAAGGCCAGGTAATTTTGAAATCAGTTTTACTAATTCTTCTATTTCGCTAATATTTTGCATCAACTATAATGGCCATTTAAAACCAGGAATACCCAAACCACCAGTTGCTTTTGAAATTTCCTCAGTTGTTTTTGATTTTAACTGGGCTTTAGCATTATTATGTGCAGCAACTATTAAATCTTCTATAACAGGTTTTTCTTCCTTCAAAATGTCATCAGATATCTCAATTTTTTGCATTTCCCCTTCGCCATCGAGCGTTACTTTGACAGAATTTGAACCTGAAATACCTTCAACTTTAATATTTTTAATTTTTTCTTGGCTTTCCCTCATTTTAGCCTCTAATTCTTTTGCTTTATCCAATATTTTTGAAAAATCAGTCATTTCTCATTTTCCTTTTCTAAATGTTTTACATCAATTAATTCAGCATCTTTAAAATGTTCCAACACAGTTTTATATAAATCAGATTTTTTTTCATTTTCAATTAACTCTTTTTTTTTGTTTTTTTCCTTATCATTAATTGACATTTCCCCTTTTTTTTTACTAAAGCTTATAATCCATCTTTGATTAGTCCATTCTAGCAATTTTGCTGACAAATTTTTTACAAAATCTTTATCTAGATTGTCATTAAAAGAAATTTCAATTCTACCATTTTCAAATTTTACCAAATTCACATTTTTCTCTAGTTCATATTTGAGTTCCATCTCTTTTTTTATAATACAGACATCAATTAATTCACTGAAAGATTTTATTATAATTTTGTTTGTTGCTTTTGTTTCTATTTGTGTATGTGGTTTTGTTTTTTTTTCTTGAGCTACATTTTTGATTTGATTTATTGTTTCTTTGTCGATTATTTTAGAGAAAGTTTCTTTCTGATCATTATCTTTAATTTTTAATTTAATATTATCATCTTCATCCTGATTTTTAGGTTTAAAGTCCTTAAGATAAATTAATCTCAATAAAAACATTTCAATGGATAAATGCTGATTAGAGACAATGTCTAATTCTTCCAACGTTTTGATTGTAAATTGCCAAAATAAAATTAATGCCTTAGTGTCAATATTATTAGATATTTCTTTTATCTTATTAAACTCCTCATCATTTAATGAAAAATTTGTGCTTTCAAGTGTAAGCAAATTAATATTTTTTAAATAATATAAAATTTCTAAAAAGTCATTAATAAATACTTTAGGTTCAACCCCTTGGTCATAAATTTTTCTGTAATTTTCTATCACTTTATTTTCATTTCCCTTAAGTATTAAATCAAATAGATCTATTAATTGAGATTTATCAAAATAACCGAATATCTTTTGTGCAGCGTTGAGGTCCAATTCTTTTTCATTATCAAAACTTAACAAAGCTCTATCTAATAAAGAAAGTGCATCTCTTACCGATCCCTCGGAAATTTTCACAATTAATTTTAAAGCCTCATCAGTAGCTTTACCATTTTCTCTTTCCTTAATTTTTTTTATAAATTCAAATAGTTCAGCTGACTTTATTCGCGAAAGATCAAATCTCTGACACCTAGAAACTACTGTAATTGGAATTTTTTTAACTTCAGTTGTTGCAAAAATAAATTTTAAATATTCTGGTGGTTCCTCAAGAGTTTTTAATAACGCATTAAATGCTTGTTTACTTAACATATGTACTTCATCAATTATAAATATCTTATATTTAGATGATGTTGGGCCATATCTTGAAAATTCTATTAAATCTCTTACGTCATCAACACCTGTCTTGCTAGCTGCATCCATTTCTAAAACATCAATATGATTTGAATTAGTAATTGCATCACAGGTACTGCATTTTGCTTTACATTTATTTTCTATACTATTTGGACAATTAAGTGATTTAGCAACTATTCTTGCGATTGTTGTTTTTCCTATTCCTCTAATTCCGGTAAAAAGATAAGCGTTTGGTACCTTATTTGACTTAATAGAATTAAGAATTGTTTCAGCCACAACCTCCTGACCAATTAAATCATCGAATGTCTGAGGCCTATATTTAAGAGCTAAAACTTTTTTGTTATTATTCATTTTAATTATTTTAGGAGACTAGAACCTGAAAAACTGTCTCTACGACTGCTTCTGTTAAGATCTGATCGGGTTCAAGCAGCATCCACCTCTAGCCTCCAAAACTATTATAGCAGTATTGTTTTCTAATCTACAAGAAAAGATTATTATTTTTTTTCTCTTATAGGATCCGCTTCAAAAACACCTAGAACATGAAAATCTTGGCAGTGAAGACCCAACTCTTCAAGTGATTTTTGAACTTTTTTATCTTCAATATGTCCATCAAGATCACACAAAAAAAAGAATGAGTCGAAAGAATTTTTTTCAGGATAACTTTGCAATTTTGTTAAATTTACCCCATTAATAGCAAAACCTCCTAGAGATTGATATAAAGCTGCAGGCTTACTTTTTAATTTAAATAAAAAAGAAGTTATATATTTTTTATCTGTAAATTCAGGCTGAACTAGATCTTTACCCATTACTAAAAATCTTGTTAAGTTTCCAGGTTCATTTTCAATATTTTTTTGAATTATTTGTAATCCGTAAATTTCAGCACTCAAAGTTGATGCTATTGCGGCTTCATCCATTTTTTTATTTTTTGAAATCATTTTTGCTGAACCAGCAGTATCAGCTCTTACATTTTCATTAAGATTATTCTTTTTTATAAATTTAGAACACTGAGATAATGCCTGAGCATGAGAAAATATATTTTTAATATCACTTAATTTAGCATTTGGCTGACCTAACAAATTATGCTCAATTCTCTGAAAATATTCAGAATAAATATTTAAACGATATTTAAAAATCAAATATTCAATTCCAATGTTTCCAGTGATCCTATTGGACTCTGGTATTACAATTTTTGAATTTTTATCATTAGAGGCTTTTAAAAAACATTCATCAAAAGTTTTACATGGAACAACTTCTGTATTAGGATAAATTGAAAGAGATGCCAAATGAGAATATGCCCCATATGTGCCTTGAAAATAAATTTTACTCATAATTATTACTTATATTTCATAATTTTTTTTATAGCTAGATAATCTTCTTCAGTGTCAATACCTATTGGTGATTTTTTAGCAAGGGTAACATTTATATTCATTCCATTATCTAAGGCTCTTAATTGTTCTAATTTATTTTCTAATTCATTATTAGACTGTTTGAATGAAATAAATTTTTTTAAAGCTTCTACTTCATAACAGTAAACACCAATATGATGAAAAATATTGACTTTATTTTTATCTTTTATATTTCTCATAAAATTTTCTGCAAAAGGAAATGCATTATCATTAAATGATTCTTTAACTTTTACTTTTACAATATTCTTATTTTCATACATATTATCATCATGAATTTTTGCTGCTAAAGTACCAATCATTGAATTATTTGATTTCATTTTAGCGTCTAGGTTTTTAATATCATTTACATCAATATCGGGCTCATCACCTTGAACATTCATTATAAAATTGACATCTGTTCTCTTTAACAAATTGAAGGCCTCATATATTCTATCAGTTCCTGTCTTATGGTTTTTTGAGGTTAAAATTGCATTCCCGCCACTATTTTGGACATCGTCTAATATTTCTTGATCTTCTGTTGCTACCACTACTTCACCGACGTCAGCATCCATGGCTCTTCTAAAAACGTGAGAAATTATAGATTGACCATTTAATTTAAGCAGAGGTTTTCCAGGTAATCTAGTTGCAGACATTCTTGAGGGTATAATTATTAATGTTTTCATACATTATTTATATTTGTTTAGATTATAAAGAGGGGCAAAATTGTACAGTAAAATATAAGAAATTTTAAAATATTAATGCTATAGATTTAATAAATTTTATCAAAAATGGATTCTTTTGAAATAAACAAAATTGTTGCTGCAGTCCTATTAGTTGCACTCTTAGTAATAGGTATTAGTAAACTCTCTAGTGTAATATTTTATGTGGAGAAACCAGAAAAACCTGGATATGTAATCGAGGTTGAGCAAGTATTGACAACATCCACTGCTACGGTGGCTGAAGAAGAAAAAGTTGATATCGCAGCTTTGATGGCACTCGGAGATGTTACTTCTGGTGAAAAAATTTTTAAAAAATGTGCTGCTTGTCATTCGATAGTTAAGGGTGGAAAAAATAATATTGGACCCGCACTTTACAATGTGGTTGGGAGAAAAATTGGAGGTGTGGCTGATTATAAATATTCAAAAGCTTTAGTTGCTTATGGAAAAGAATGGAATTTTGAAGAACTCAATGGTTTTTTAATTAAACCTGCTAAGTGGATTAAAGGGACAAAGATGGCATATGCTGGGCTAAGAAAGGAAGCTGACAGAGCTTCTGTTATTAAGTATCTCAATAAAAATTCTGATAATCCTCTCCCTTTACCTTAATTTATCAAAACAATATAATAAAATACTTTTTTGTACATGAGCTCTATTTAAAGCTTGTAACCAGACTTTTGAATTTTTATTTTTAAAAACAAAATCATCAACTTCGTTTCCTCTTGGCAAACAATGTAAAAATGTACAATTTTTTTTTGCAAAACTCATCAATTTTTTGGTAATTTTAAAATTTTTAAAATTTTTAATTTTATTTTTTTTATTAACTTTATCATTAAGAGATATTACTTTATCTGAAAAAATTACATCGGCATTTTTAACAGCTTTTTTAGGGTCATTAAAAATTTCTATCTTTTTATTTTCTTTTTTAATAGTGTCTAAAATATTTTTTTTAGGTTTATATTTTTTTGGACAACCTATTCTTAGTCTAAAAGAAAATTTTATGGAAGCCTCTATAAGGCTATTCAAAACATTATTCGAGTCACCAACCCAAGCAATATTTAATTTTGAAATCGATCTTTTTTTAATTTCTTCAACTGTGAATACATCAGATAAAATCTGAGTTGGGTGTGATGAGGGAGACAAGCCATTGATAATAGGTATTTTTAAATATTTTTTAAAATTATCCAACTTTTTATCGCTATCAGTTCGTAACATAAAACCATCACCATAAGTTGATAATATTCTAGCTGTATCCTCTAAAGACTCACCTCCATCTCCCAAATGTAATTCATTTGATCGCAATGTAATTGTTCCACCACCTAATTGTTTTATAGCTAAATAAAAGCTAAGTCTTGTTCGCAGACTTGGTTTTTCAAACATTTGAATCAATAGCTTTCCTTTTAAAGGAGCTTTAGGGTCATTTTCTAAAGTACTAAGTTTTTTTCTTAACTTTTTTCTTTTTTTTGCATCTTTAAGTATTCTTCTTAAGTCTATAAGAGGCACATCTTTTAAATTAATAAAATGTTTCATTTGCTAGTATTCTGAGCAAACCTTATTTATTATTTTCAACGCCAAATCGATCTCTTTTTTTTTAACATTGAGAGGAGGTAAAATTCTTACAACATTTTCTGCCGCTCTTATTGTTAAAAGTTTATTTTCAGTCAATTTATTTATGAAATTTCCTAAATCTACTTTAACTTGTAGCCCTATTAAAAAACCTATACCCCTAATTTCATTAATTACTTTTGGATAATTTTTTTTAAGATTATTAAGTTTTTTTAAAAAATATTTTGAATTTTTTCTAACATTACTCAAAAATCCTTTTTTAAATACCTCATCCATTATTGCATTACCAACAACCATTGCTAGTGGATTCCCACCATAAGTACTCCCATGGGTTCCTGGTATCATACATCTAGACACTTTTTTTGTCATAAGAACTGCTCCTATTGGAAAGCCTCCCCCTATACCTTTTGCAATGGGAACAATGTCTGGTTTTACATTAGCATATTCGTAAGCAAAAAATTTTCCAGATCTTCCTATTCCGCATTGAACTTCATCTAAAATTAGTAGAATCTTTTTTTCTTCGCAAATTTTCTTTACATTTCTTAAAAATTTTTTTGTATGGACTTTTATTCCAGACTCACCCATCGCTGTTTCAAAGAATATTGCTGCTGTTTTTTTTGAAATTTTCTTCTTTAAAGATTTTAAATCAGAGTATCTAAAATGATCAAATCCACTGACTTTTGGTCCAAACCCTTCTGTCATTTTTTTTGAACCACTAGCAAAAATATTAGCTAATGTTCTCCCATGAAATGAGTTTTTAATGCATAAAATTCTATTTTTATGAGGTTTTCCTAAAGAATAAAAATATCTTCTTGCAACTTTAATCGCTGTTTCATTTGCCTCTGCACCTGAGTTACAAAAAATTACTTTATCCGCAAAAGTTTTCTTTGCTAATTTTCTAGCTAAAACTTCACCTTCAGGTATTTGAAATGAATTTGAAACGTGCCAAACTTTTTTAGCTTGTATGTTTAAAGCTTTAATTAACTTTGGATTTGCATGACCTAGTGTGTTTACAGCTATACCACTTAAAAAATCTAAGTATTTCACTCCATTGTTTGAGTATA
>CACNRG010000017.1 GCA_902622805.1 uncultured Pelagibacteraceae bacterium
AAAAAAAGTTTTTTCTCTTTTTTTTACCAGCATGATCATATAATGACTCACAAATTACAAAATGGTCTACATAATCTTTTAGAATATTATATCTTAGATCAAACATGAAATTATTGTCAAAAAATGTTATACAATCAATAATTTTAGCCATAAATCCAATTAACTTTCCTTATTAATTTTAAGAACTCCAATAAAAGCTTCTTGAGGAATTTCTACTCTTCCAAATTGTTTAGATCTGGCTTTACCTTTTTTTTGTTTTTCTAATAATTTTCTTTTTCTATCAGTAGCTCCTCCTCCATGAATTTTAGTTAGTACATCTTTTTTAAAGCCTTTGATTGTTTCTCGAGCAATAATTTTTCCCCCTATTGCTGCCTGAACAGGAATCATAAAGTTATGTCTTGGTATTAAATCTTTTAACTTTTCACATACTTCTCTACCTGTTCTTTGAGCAAAATCTTTATGTATCATCATTGCTAAAGCATCAACGGGCTCACTATTTACTAAAATTCCGAGTTTAACTAATTCTCCCTCTCTATAGTCAGCAATCTCATAATCAAAACTTGCATAGCCACTAGTCATAGATTTTATTTTATCATTAAAATCAAATACAACTTCATTTAATGGTAGTTCATAACTCAAAACTGCTCTATTTCCTGAGTATGTTAAATTTGTTTGTATGCCTCTTTTATCCTGACACAATTTAATTATGGACCCCAAATATTGGTCAGGTGTAATTACTGTCGCTTTTATCCAGGGTTCCTCAATGGTTTTTATTAAGGTTGGGTCTGGTAAACTTGAGGGGTTTTGTAAATCAATTATTTTATTATTGTTTAAATTAACTTTATATACAACACCAGGAGTTGTCGTTAACAAGTTAACATCAAATTCTCTTTCAAGTCTCTCAGTAATAATTTCAAGATGTAATAATCCTAAAAAACCACATCTGAAACCTAAACCTAAAGCTGAAGAGGACTCTGCTTCAAAAGAAAAACTTGAATCATTAAGTTGTAATTTGGCTAAACCATCTTTTAATTTTTGATATTCAGAACTATCAACAGGAAATAATCCACAAAACACGACTGGTTTACTTGGTTTAAATCCAGGTAGAGCTTCGACTTTAGGTTTTGTAGCATCGCAAATTGTATCACCAACCTTAGTTTCAGATAAGACTTTTATTCCTGTTGTAATGAAACCTATTTCACCTGAATTTAATTCATCCATATCTTTGGCTTTTGGGGTAAAAACTCCAACTTTTTCAACTAAGTAATCTTGGTCTGTTGAGAGCATTTTTATTTTCATATTTTTTTTTATTTTTCCATTTATCACCCTAACTAAAATTACAACTCCAAGATAAGTATCATACCAACTATCAACCAATAAACATTTCAATTCATCTGAAGGCTGACCTTTTGGTCCAGGCAATAAAGTAACAATCTTTTCTAAAATGTCTTCAATTCCTTCACCTGTTTTTCCAGAACAAGGCACCGCATTCTCTGTCTCGATACCAATTACATCTTCAATTTGTTTTTTTGTTTTTATAATATCCGATGCTGGTAAATCTATTTTATTCAAAACAGGAATTATCTCATGATTAATATCTAGGGCTTGATAAACGTTTGCTAATGTTTGTGCCTCCACACCTTGAGTGCTATCCACAATTAATATAGACCCTTCACATGCATATAAAGATCGACTTACCTCATAACTAAAATCAACATGTCCAGGGGTATCAATTATATTTAGAATATAATTTTTTCCATTTTTTGATTTATAATTTAATTTAACTGTTTGAGCTTTAATTGTAATCCCTCTTTCTCTCTCAATATCCATTGAATCTAAAACTTGTGCTTTCATTTCTCTCTCAGTTAATCCGCCACATTTATGGATAATTCTATCTGCTATAGTAGATTTGCCATGATCAATATGCGCAATGATCGCAAAATTTCTAATATTATCAATCGTGCTCATTTACTCTAAGATCTTATCTTAGCACCAGTTTTATCTTCAACTGTTTTGATTATTAAATTATTAATTTTTTCTAAATCTTTATCATTCAATGTTCTTTCGGTCGATTGAATGGTTAAATTTATTGCTATTGATTTATGATTTTCCGGAATATTTTCACCCTCATAAACATCAAAAACTTTTACATTACTTATCAAATTTTGGTCCACACTTGAAATTGCATTTATTAAATCCTGAGCATTTACATCTTTATTTACTATAAATGCAAAATCTCTTTCAGATTTTTGAAAATCAGATACAGCAAATTTTATTTTTTGATCATTTAATGTTTTTTTAGGAAGTTTTAAGTTATCTAAAAAAATTTCAAAACCTACTAGAGATTCAGATTTTATATCTATCTTTTTTAAAATATTAGGATGAATTTCACCAAAATAAGCCGCAACTTGATCTTTGCCTCTGTTTAAAAATAATCTACCTGATTTACCAGGATGGTAATAATTAGGTGTTTTGCTATCTATAAAAAATTTATCTTGATTATAACCTGCCTCAACTAAAGTTTGAACTAGGTCTTTTTTGACATCAAATACATCAACATTTCTCTCCTTATCAATCCAAGATGATCTAGATTTTTTACCAGCTGACAGACCACAAACTACTGTATTTTGTTGTCCTGGATTAGAACCAGTAAAAATTGGACCTATTTCAAATATTGATAAGTCTTTAAAACCTCTATCTAAATTTTTATTCATATACATAATTAAATTTGAAAATATTGAGTTTCTTAAAACTCCCAGCTCAGAACTTATTGGATTTATAATTTTTATTTCATTATTTGAGCCTTTGAAATAATCGTTGTAATTAGAGTCTGTAAATGACCATGTGATTGCCTCTAAATAACCTTTTGATGCAATCGCTCTTTGTAAAAAATGAAATAATTTTTGAGACTGGGTTAAAGTAGATTTGGTTCTTTCTTTGATTGGCTCTATAATTTTTATCTTATCGTAACCACTTATTCTTACTAATTCTTCCACTATATCTTCTTGTTGTAAAATGTCTGGTCTCCAAGAAGGAATAGTTAATTTTAAATATTTTTTTTCTTTTTTAGTTTTAAATCCTAGATCATTTAAAATTTTAAGCATTTCTTTAATAGAAATTTTAAAACCAGATATTTTTTCAAATAAACAAGGATCAAACTTAATTATTTTATTTTTATAAGTTTCTGTATTTTGAATATCTACTTTACTAATTTCACCACCGCAAATTTCTTTGATTAATAATGCCGCTTTATTTAAACCATCTTCAATGGATAATGGATCAATACCTCTTTCAAACCTAAATTTTGCATCTGTATCAAGATTTAATTTTTTTGCAGTATTTCTTATTGATCTCGGTTTAAAATAGGCTGACTCTAATAATATATTTTTTGTATCAAATTCTGTGCTCGATCTTGTTCCTCCAATAATTCCACCCAATCCTAAAACACCTTTATTGTCACTTATCACGCACATGCCTTTTTCTAATTTATAACTTTTATTATCAAGGGCTTTAAACTCTTCCCCCAATTTAGAGTTTCTAACTATAATACCTTTTTCTATTTTATCAGCATCATAGGCGTGTAGAGGACGATTAATATCAAGCATAATATAATTTGTAATATCAACTATTGCTGAAATTGGATTTTGACCAACAGAAATCAATTTATCTTTTAACCATTGGGGGCTCTCAACATTACTTACATTAGTAATTAAACAACTTCCAAAAGAAGTACATCCTTGATTATCCTCTTTCTTTATTTTTACCTTTAAAGTTTGTTTTATTTTTGATTTTATTTTTTTTTCTTTTAAATTTTTCATTTTACCAAAACCAGATGCTGCAAGATCTCTGGCTATTCCTCTAACACCTAGGCAATCGGGCCTATTAGGTGTTATTGATAAATCAATAAGATTTGAATTCGATTTTGAAAAATAACTTTTACCTATATTTTTATCATATTTTGATGATGATAATTCCATTATTCCTTCACTCTCATCTGATAAATTTAATTCAGACTCAGAGCAAAGCATTCCATAGGAAGTAACACCTCTAATTTTAGCAACTACTAATTTTGTTTTGCTTTTAGGTATTATCGCTCCTGGAGGAGCATAAATTGTGACCAATCCATCTCTCGCGTTATTAGCACCACATACAACTTTTTTAAGCTCTTTTTCTCCAATGTTGACGTCACATACTTTTAAACGATCAGCATTAGGATGTTTTTCTGTTTTTATAATTTTTGCAACTTTAAATAAATTAAGGTCCTCAGATAAATTTTCTAAACTTTCAACCTCTAAACCAATGTTAGTAAGTTGCTTTAAAAGTTTTTCCTCTTTTAGGTTTGTGTTTAAATGATTTTTAAGCCAATCAAATGTAATTTTCATCGGCTCAAACCCCTATAGTTTGTAGGTACGTCTAATGGATCAAATCCGAAATGATTTAACCATCTATAATCACAATCAAAAAAAGCTCTCAAATCATTAATACCGTATTTAAGCATAGCGAGCCTATCGATACCAATGCCAAATGCATATCCCTGAAACTTTGTAGGATCAACTTTTACATTTTTTAAAACATTTGGATGAACCATTCCACATCCTAAAATTTCAAGCCATTGATCACCTTCTCCTATTTTTATTTTTCCATCTTTTATTTCATATCCAATATCAACTTCAGCAGATGGTTCTGTGAAAGGAAAATGACTTGGTCTAAATCTCATTTTAATTTTTTCTACTTCAAAAAATTCTTTAATAAAATAGTTTAAACAACCTTTTAAATGACCCATGTTTATGTCTTTGTCTATATGAAGGCCTTCAACTTGATGAAACATTGGTGAGTGTGTTTGATCACTATCCGATCTATAAGTTCTGCCAGGTGCAATTATCTTGAAAGGTGGTTTGTCTTTCATCATAGTTCTTATTTGAACAGGTGATGTGTGAGTTCTTAAAAGTGTTTCTTTTTTTTCGTCTAAATAAAACGTATCATGCATATCTCTTGCAGGATGATTATCAGGAGTATTTAATGCTGTAAAATTATTATATTCATTTTCAACATCTGGACCCTCCTCAACACTAAAACCAATTTCAGAAAAAATAGATGAAATCTCGTCAATCGTTTGAGAAACAGGGTGAATTTTTCCTCTTATAAAATTTCTTTCAGGTAATGTTACATCAATTTTTTCTTTTTCTAATTTTTTATTTATTTCAATATTTTGTAATTCATCTATTTTAGAATTGATTAAATCTTGCAATTCATCTTTTACATTATTGAGATCTGAAGCAAATTTTTTTTTTTCATTATCTGGTACAGACCCTATCATTTTAAATTGTGATGAGATCAATCCATTTTTTCCAAATAGATTAGATTTTATTTCATTTATTTCTGATAAATCTAATTTATCACTTAGCTTATTTAGAAATTCTTCTTTTATTTTTTTAATATCAGACATTTATACAGATTATTTCTTAAAGAAATAAAAACAATAGAGATTAATTTAAAGCAGATTGAGCTTTTTGTACTATTGTTTTGAACGCCTCTGGACTATCGTAAGCTATTTCAGCAAGAATTTTTCTATCTATAGTAATTCCACACTTAGTTAATCCGTTAATAAACTTAGAATAAGTAAGACCCTCTGCTCTAACACCAGCATTAATTCTTTGTATCCAAAGAGATTTAAAATTTCTTTTTTTGTTTCTTCTATCTCGATATGCATATTGCATAGCTTTTTCCATTGCTTGTTTAGCAACTCTGATAGTATTTTTTCTTCTACCCCACTGTCCCTTAACAGCTTTTAAAACTTTTTTGTGTTTAGCTCTACTGGTTACACCCCTTTTAACTCTTGACATTTCATCCTCTTAAACTGTACGGCATATACGATTTTACAATTTTTCCATCTTGTTTTGACATCGCAGTTGTGCCTCTTAATTTTCTAATTTGTGAATTAGTTCTTTTAATCATACCGTGTCTCTTACCTGCTTGAGCTGTCATAACTTTACCTTTAGCAGATATTTTAAATCTTTTTTTTGCTGAGCTTTTTGTTTTAAGTTTTGGCATAATTCTGCGAGGTTATACAAAGAATGCTTTAAATTTACAACCTTAATTAAAGCTTATAAAGGCTGGATAACCATTATCATTTGTTTGCCATCAAACTTTGGATGTAATTCAACTTTTCCAACTTCTTTCATATCTTCTTTAATCTTGGTCATAAGTTCATTTCCAAGATGAGAGTGTTGCAGTTCACGACCTTTAAATCTTATTGTAAATTTTACTTTATCTCCCTTTGAAATAAATTTTTTTGCATTTTTTACTTTAAATTCATAATCATGAGTTTCTGTAACTGGTCGCATTTTAATTTCTTTAAGTAAAACTATTTTTTGCTTCTTTTTTGCAAGATTTGCTTTTTTTTGAGCATCATATTTGAACTTTCCCATATCCATAATTTTACATACTGGAGGATTGGCATTAGGGGCAATTTCGATTAAATCCAGACCTAGATTTTTAGCTTTTGATATTGCTTCATTTGTACTTAGAACTCCCAAATTTTCTCCATCACTTGCTATAACTTGTACTTCGGGTGATGAAATTCTATTGTTTGATCTTGGGCCTCGATCCTTAGTTCTTCTTTGAAAGTAATTTTGTTTAAATTCTGCCACTTAGTTTGATGAAGCTTTGTTTAAAGCAGAGAATGTTTTTAAAAATAGATTTAAGTCCATATTTTCTTGTTTTTTAGAATCCAATCTTCTAATCGTTACAGAGTTGCTGTCAACTTCTTTTTTACCACAAATTAATAAAATAGGTACTTTCGCAAGTGAATGTTCTCTAATTTTATAATTCAAATTATGATTTTTTAAATCAACTATTGAACTCATACCAGCTTCTTTAATTTTCTTGGAAACTATACTTGCGTAATCTTCAAAATCTTCTGAAATCGGAATTACTACTGTTTGAAGCGGGGATATCCAAAAAGGAAATTTTCCAGCATAATTCTCAATTAATATTCCAATAAATCTTTCAAGTGACCCAAACAATGCTCTATGTAGCATCACAGGAACTTTTTTTGTTCCATCTTTATCTACATAAGAGGCATCTAATCTTCCAGGTAAGTTTAGATCAACCTGAACTGTTCCACATTGCCAATCTCTACCGATTGCATCCCTTAAAACGAATTCTATTTTTGGACCATAAAACGCACCTTCACCTTTGTTTATACTATATTCTAATTTTGTGGCCTTAACTGCCTCTAATAATGAAGCTTCAGCTTTATCCCAAACTTTATCCTCACCAACCCGAACTTCTGGCCGATCAGCATATTTTAAAACAACATTTTTAAAACCTAAATCTTTATAGATATCTAAAATTAAATTAGTTACATTTAAACATTCGCTAGTAATTTGATCCTCTGAACAAAAAATGTGTGCATCGTCTTGAGTAAATGCTCTTACTCTAAGAAGTCCATGTAAAGCTCCTGAAGGTTCATAGCGGTGTACTTTACCGAATTCTGTTATTCTAAGTGGTAGATCTCTATAACTTTTTAAACCTTGATTAAAAACTTGTATATGACCTGGACAGTTCATAGGTTTTATAGCAAAGACCTTTTCATCAGGAGTCTCTGAAGTGTACATATTCTCTCCATACTTTTCCCAATGACCTGATTTTTCCCATAATAATCTATCTAAAACTTCCGGAGTATTTACCTCTCGATATCCTGCAGCATCTTGACGTGCTCTCATATAATTTATTAATTTTTGAAATAAGGCCCAACCCTTTTCATGCCAAAAAACTGATCCTGGACTTTCCTCTCTAAAATGAAATAAATCCATTTCTTTACCAAGTTTTCTATGATCTCTTTTCTCAGCTTCTTCAATTCTCTTTAAATATTCATCTAAATCTTTTTGAGACGCCCAACCTGTTCCATAAATTCTTTGTAACATCTCATTTTTTGAGTTTCCACGCCAATAAGCTCCAGCAACTTTTGTAAGTTTAAAAGCTTTACCAATTTTTCCAGAAGATAGAAGGTGTGGACCTCGACACAAATCATGCCACGTATCTCCATGATGATAAACAGATAGCTCTTCATTTGCTGGAATACTTTCTATAATTTCTGCTTTATATTTTTCACCAATTTTTCTAAAATGTTTTATTGCTTCATCTCTTTCCCAAACTTCTCTTCTAGTTTTTACATCTTTGTCAATTATTTCTGACATTCTTTTTTCTATTTTTTTAAGATCATCTTCAGTAAAAGGATCCTTTCGAGCGAAATCATAATAAAAACCATTTTCAATAACTGGTCCAATAGTGACTTGTGTACCAGGATATAATTCTTGAACAGCCATAGCCATTATATGTGCAGCATCATGCCTTATAACCTCTAAGCCCTCAGGATCTTTTGAAGTAAAAATTTTAATATCACTATCTTTGTTTATTAAATAATATAGATCCTTTAACTCCCCATTTACACTCATTATTAAAGCCTGTTTTGCAAGTGATTTACTTATTTTCTCGGCAACTTCTAAACCTGTTACCTCTTTTGAAAATTTTAGGCTTTTTCCATCTGGTAATTTAATAATTGGCATCTAATTTATTAATTTTTTATATTCTGAATAAGTAGAAAAGCACATTTTTTCAACATTAAATTTACTTACAATATTTTTTCTTCCTTCAATACCGATATTTTTTAGTGTTGTTTCGTCTAAATTTAATACTTTTAGAATTTTATTACATAATGAATTTGCATTTCCAGACTCGAAAAGATAACCAGTTTTTTCATTAATAACTGTCTCATTAGATCCTCCTATATTACTTGCAATTATTACCTTTTCCATTGATTGTGCCTCAACTGCTACTCTTCCAAAGGCCTCAGGTTCAATAGATGATGAAATAACTATATCTGAAACTTTATATGCTAACGCCATATCTTTACAGTGATCTATAAATTTTACCTGTTTAGTCATTCTATATTGTTCACTTAATCTAATTAGTCTTTTTTTGAATAAATTTCGACCTTGATCACTTCCAAGAATTACTACAGAAAATGCTTCATAACCAAGTTGAATATTAACTAGATTTATAGCTTCTAAAAAAACCTCTTGCCCTTTCCAAGATGTTAAACGTCCAGGCAATAAAATTATTTTTTTACTTTGATCAATCTCCCAGTCTTTAAGCAATTGTTTTTCTTCAAGTTCAGTTTTAGTTGTAGGGTCAAAATAATCTACATTTATTCCTCTAAAAATGACTAATAATTTATTTTTTGTATTTAAGTAATCGGAGTAATTATTTTTTATATGCGAAAATATAAAATTTGATCCTGCAATAATCAGATTAGATTTAACCATTACAGAATTATAGAATTTTTTTAATTTACTATTAAAGTTATAGGTACCATGGAATGTAGTTACGAACTTTCTTCTTGTAACTTTTGTGGCAAAAAAACATGACCAAGCTGGTGCTCTACTTCTTGCATGAACTATAGAAATATCATTAAAAATTATAATAAATATTAATGCAATAGTATTAAAAAAAATAATCAAAGGATTTTTGCTATGAACGGGTAGCTTAATTAATTTAACTTTTTCTTTGTCAATAAACTTAGTTAACTGACCACCACTTGTCACAATAAATGATTTGCATCCAGTTTCTGGTAAATAATGTGCTATATCATAACAACCTGTTTCCGCACCACCATAACCTAACTTTGGTATTACTTGTAAAACTTTTAAATTAGATGACATTTGATATGATTATACATTAATAGAATTAACTATTAAACTTTAATGATAAAATATAATTACTACAAAATATCAAAATCAAAAAAAATTCGTTATTTAAAGCATAGTCAAAAAAATAATCTATACATTGTATTTCTTCATGGTTTTATGTCAGACCTTGAGGGAAAGAAGCCTAAACATTTTTTGAAATTTGCGATAAAAAGAAAAATTGGTTTTTTGGCCTTAGAGTATTCTGGACATGGAAAATCTTCAGGAAAATTTACTGAAGGGAACATAACCAAATGGAGTAAAGAGACAAGTATATTAATAAAAAAAATCGTAAAAAAGAATCATTTTGTTTTAATTGGATCGAGTATGGGCGCATGGATATCTTTAAATCAATTTAAAATTTTCAAAAAACAGATTAAAGGATTTTTGGGAATTGGATCAGCTCCTGAATTTTTAGAGAAATTAATGTGGAAAAAATTCAATAAAAAGATGAAAGAAGAAATCACTTCTAGAAGTGTTATCAATTTAAAACATGGAAAATATGAGTATCCAATAACTTTGCAATTAATAAAAGACGGAAGAATAAATAAAGTATTAAACAAAAGTATTAAGCAAAAAATAAATGTAACTATGATACATGGTGAAAAAGATGAGTCCGTGCCCCTAATCTATTCAAGAAAAATATTAAAAATGTTCAAATATGCTAAAAAAAAGTTAGTAATTGTTAAGAATGGGGATCACAGTTTATCCTCTTCTAAATGGCTTAAAATATTAAGCAATGAACTAAGTTTAATTATTTAACTAACTTCCTTAATTGTCTTTTTAAAAGTGATAGGATTATCAAGTTTATTTAACATTTCTTTAGGACATACCTGGACAAAATTTTTTTTCTCCTCTTCAAAATTTGTAATTATTCTTTTTGATATTGATGATCCTGTTTCTTTTAGATGCTCCAAAACTAATTTTTTTAATAAATCTTCCCAATATTTTGTTTCAATATTTTGCCAAATTACCGAGTCCGGATTTACTTTTTTTTCAAATTCTTTTGATTTATCATAAATAAAAGCCATTCCACCTGTCATACCAGCTGCAAAATTATCTCCAACATTTCCCAATATCACTACCGTGCCACCTGTCATATATTCACAACCATTTGAATCACAACCTTCTATTACTGTTATTGCACCAGAGTTTCTCACTGCAAATCTATCCCCTGCTTGACCTGCAGCAAAAAGTTTTCCAGATGTAGCTCCATAAAGAACGGTATTTCCAATAATTGTATTTTCATTAGAAACTAAATTGCTTTCATCAGAAAGTTTTATTGCAATCGTAGCTCCTGACAATCCTTTTCCTACATAATCATTTGCATCACCTTTAAGATTAAGCTTTAACCCTTTAGATGAAAATGCTCCAAAAGATTGTCCCGCTGAACCTTTGAAATTTAGTGTTAGAAAATTTTCGTCTAATTTTTCATAACCGTACTTTTTATAAAGATGGTGTGAAATTCTTGTACCAACTGCTCTGTTTGTATTTTTAATAGTAAATTCTTTTTCAATTTTTTCAGAATTATCTAAAGATTTTTCTATTTCTGGCCAAATTTCTTGATCTAATGTTTCGGGTACTTCGTTAATCTCTAAAGACTCACAATATCTTTTATTATTTCCAGGGTCTGCCTGAACAAATAATGGGTTTAAATCTAAGTCATCTAAATTTGGGGACGCTTTATTTACTTGCATTAATAAGTCAGTTCTTCCAATAATATCATTCAATGATTTAAAGCCTAATTCAGCTAAAATTTCTCTTACTTCTGAAGCAATAAAGGTAAATAAATTAACAACTTTATCCGGTGTACCAGTGAATTTTTCTCTCAATTTTTCGTCTTGTGTGCAAACTCCTACTGGACAAGTATTTGAGTGACACTGTCTTACCATTATACATCCCATTGCCACTAAAGCTGTTGTAGCTACTCCATATTCTTCTGCTCCCATCATTGCAGCAATTACAACATCTCTTCCAGTTTTAATACCACCATCAGTTCTCAATGTAACTTTGTGTCTTAAATTATTTAGTGTTAAAACCTGATTTGCCTCAGTTAAACCCATCTCCCAAGGTATTCCAACATATTTGACACTTGTTTGGGGAGTTGCTCCTGTTCCGCCATTATGGCCCGAAATTAAAATAATATCTGCTTTTGCTTTAGCTACACCTGCAGCGATGGTTCCAATTCCCGATGATGCAACTAACTTAACTCCAACTCTAGCCTTTGGATTTGTTTGCTTTAAATCATAAATTAATTGAGCAAGATCCTCTATTGAATAAATATCGTGGTGTGGTGGTGGAGATATTAACGTTACGCCAGGAGTAGAGTGTCTAAGTTCAGCAATCTCTTTAGTCACTTTAAAGCCTGGTAGCTGGCCACCTTCCCCTGGTTTAGCACCTTGGGCCATTTTTATTTCTATCTCGTTACAATTATTCAAATAATTAACAGTCACACCAAATCTGGCTGATGCTATTTGTTTAACTCTAGAATTTGCACTATCACCACTATCCATTACCTTAAATCTTTTTGCATCTTCTCCGCCCTCACCACTACAAGAAGCTCCTTTAATTCTATTCATTCCTATAGCAAGTGTTTCATGCGCTTCCTTAGATAAAGCACCATGAGACATACTTCCGCTACCAAATCTTTTTAATATTTTTTCTATTGGCTCAACTTCAGATATACTTATTGACGAACTAAGTTTCTTC
>CACNRG010000018.1 GCA_902622805.1 uncultured Pelagibacteraceae bacterium
AAAACTAATTTAAATTTTTATTTTATTAAGAGCATTATTTTTAAACAAATTTGCTTCATGGATATATCTTCTTACCATTTGAGTTGTTTTATGACCTGTCATCGCCATAATACTTCTTTCATCTGCACCAATTTCAGCTGTTGATGTAGCAAATCCAGATCTTAAACTATGACCTGCGTATTTTGTTTTATCCAACCCAGCTAAAAGAGCATATTTTTGAATTGTTAAAGCTACTGTTTTGTCAGATATGTTGAATATTTTACCTTTGTTAATTTTGGCATGTGTAATCCATTCTTTTAATGATATAACAGGACAATAGATTTTATTTTCAAAGTAGGGGATTGCCTTAGTCATTCCAAGACCAGTTTGGTCTGTCTTTGACCTTTTTACCAATATTTTTACTCCCTCATTAACAAAATCAATATCCTCATATTCAATTGATACTAATTCTGATCTTCTGAAGCCGCCTGCAAATCCTATTAACAATAAAGCTCGATTTTGATATTTCTTATATTTATTTTTTTCTTCATCTATTGCATTAATAATTAATTTTAAATCATTGATTAATAATGGTTTTTTAGATATTTGTTTAACTCCCATTTTTCTTTTTATTCCCATTAAATTTTCAGCAATAATTGGATGTTTTGTATCAATATAATGCCCCTTTAATCTATGAATAACTTTTATTGAAGCTAATCTTCGTTTTAAAGTACTGAATTTACTAAAAGAGCTTAAATGAGTTAGGTATAAAGCTATAATCTTTGGATCACTTGGCATTGATGAAAAACCATTTTTTGCACAGAAACTTGAAAAATCTTTAAAATCGGATTGATAAGCTCTTAATGTATTATTAGCTTTAGAATTTTTTAAATTCTTTAAAGTTTCTAATTCAAGACTTTTAAGGTCTGTTATTAATTCATTCATATATTTTTCCGATAACCATTAATTATCGGAAATAATATATTAGATGATTTTTAATGTCAATAGTTTAAGTTAGAAATTTATGGGATCAATTGATGGAGAAATTCCTGCTGTATGGTTTTTAATTAGTTCAATTGGTTTCATTATTTTGACTATTATTCAATATCGAAATACCGGCAAAAGCTTCAACACAATTTTTTTATCTATAATGGCAATAATATTTTTAGGAAGTTACTTGATTTTGCTAACTAAATAGGAAGTTATCACCGTAATTCACAGTAAATATTAGAATTTAAAAAAAACAACTATTTAGTGATACCCTATTTAATTTAGCTTTGTTAATGTAAGTGTGAATTAAGGGGCAACTCTTAACTGGCCAATTGGAGAAAAGCCGAGAGGTACAATTCCAGGGGGCAGAAAGCTCTACAAAGCATCGCTGAACATGTAGAGCGGGAGGCATGGCGGTAGCGCATCAACGACGTGCCAAAACAACTGTTCTTTGCACCTTTAAAAGTGCAAGGAAACAGGGGTTTTTTTTTAAAATGTCACCTGAAGGTACAAAATTTCAATTAAAAGTCTGGAAATATCTTAAAACAATACCTAAAGGTAAGGTGAAAACCTATAAACAGGTAGCTATTGGTATAAAAAGCCCTAAATCAGCTCGTGCTGTTGCTAATGCTTGTGCTAAAAACCCTTATGCTCCAAAAATACCCTGTCATAGAGTGATTAGATCCGATGGAGGTCTTGGAGGCTACTCTGGTAGAGGTGGAATTGGGCAAAAGCTCAAATTACTTAGATCTGAGAAAGTAGTAATTCAGCCTTATTTTAAGGCTTTTTTAAGTAAAAAAAGTAAGTAAAATCAATGTTTTTTACCCTTTTTATGTGATTAATCGTTAAATAAAACAATTCACCCTTCAGTTGTACCATATATGAGCTTATAACTAAAATAGACCCCTCTATGGGCGTTTAAATGGTATATTCAATTAGTGCATCGCTCTACTATTCAACTATATCAATGCTTTTAGACTGCCCTATTTTTAAAGAATTTTCATAACCACAATCGGAAAAAGTCTCTATTTTAAACGATTTTTTGATGTTTTTTATAATTTGCTATAAATTCCAGCTCTTAATAAGTATATTAAGAAGATTTTATCATCAAATAATCAAAAATATCCTCAAAATTATATTATTTATATATTATAAAAATATAATTTATACAATGGTTTATGATTATAACTTAATGTAATACTTTAGATAATAGTAAATAAATAATACCTATTATTTCTCTTTTTTAACCAAATTTTCTCTTCTTGAAATGTAAATACCACTTAATACAATAATAAATAATCCTAGAAAAGTCCAATTATCAGGGAAATCACTAAAGAAATAATAGCCTATAATGATGTTTGTAATGATCTCAAAATAACTGAATGGAGCCAATTTAGAGGCGTCAGCGTATTTGAGAGACAATATTAGGAATAAATGCCCTATACAGGCAAATATACCTATGGCAGCCATCATAGACCACTGATTTAAGGTTGGTCTAACCCATACAAATGGCATTACAGTGGATATAATTATGGCCCCTACTACACCAGTTAACAGTAAAGTTAATAAAGGATTGTCTGAGGTACTTAGTTTACGAGTAATAATCAAATAAAACCCATACATTACACCTGTTCCAAGAGCAGCTATACTTGCTAAGTTAATTTCTACAAAACCTGGTCTTATAACTACTAAAGAACCAATAAAACCTATAATTACTGCTGACCATCTTCTAAATCCTACCTTCTCACCTAAAAAAACTGGAGAAAAAGCAGTAACGATTAAAGGTGCAACAAAAGCTAAAGTTAATGCTTTTGCTAAGGAGATAACAGAAATTGCATAAAAGAAACAAATATTAGCTGTTAAAAGAATTAAACCTCTTAAAAATTGTAGTTTTGGTTTATCTGTCCAAACAAGATTTTCTCTAAATAAGAAAAACATAATTGGAAGAGTAAATGCAACTGTAAAAAAATACCGTGCCCAGGTAATTTGCAAAACAGGAAGATCTGCACTTAAATATTTCGCAAATCCGTCCATAATTGGAAGCATTACCCACGCTAAAAGATTGAAAGTTATAGCCTTCATGAATTTAAAGGATATAGATTAATTAAAGTACTTTAAAGCAAAGAATACTACAATTGGAATAGTTATAAAGGACATTAAAGTTGAAACAACAATAGTACTAGCAACACTATCAACTATCTTTTTAGGCGAGTATATCGATGCAACAAGGTAATTAAGTACAGCACTAGGCATTGAACATTGTATCAATAAAACTCCAGCTGCAAATCCCTCTAAATTGAAATATAAAATTAATAAATATCCAATAATAGGTCCTGCAATTACGCGTCCTATTGAGGAAAATATGGCTTTATTTAATGAAAAAACTTTCAGTCTTGTCAAAGCAATTCCTAAAGACATTAAGATTAAGAAAATCGTTGCATACATTAAAAGAAAAGTAGTATTTTCAACAAAACCAGGTAGTTCTAAATCATAATATAGTAGAAAAACAGCAACAATGATTGCATAAAATGGCGGACTTTTGATTATAACTTCTAGACTAAATTTTCTATCAGCCAAAAATACACCTAGTGTAAAGTGACATAAAATTATTAAAGCAGAAATTGCAGCTGAAACCCCAAGTCCTTGAGAACCATAAGCAAATAAACATATTGGTAATCCCATATTACCAGTATTCGGCATTGTTAATGGTGGGAGTTCTCTAATAATATCTTTAGTATTTAAAAGATATAATATTATTGTTCCAATAATCATAAATCCAAAAATAGCTATTGCATAATACCAAAAATAATTAATAAAAATCTTAAATGAGATATTAACAGGGTTTAAAGCGTAAATAATCATTGCTGGTGTACCTACGTTTGCAGCAAAATTAGTTATAAATGTAGTATCAATTTTTGGATTTTTTTTACCAAGATAATAACCAATACCAACTACAAAAAATACTGGAAATAAAACTTCAAAAAGTTTTAAATAAATGTCCATTAATTAAGTAATCTAATTAAAGTAGGGTTTTTTAATATATATTTGTTACTCTTAAATACAGATAAACAATTATTACAATTAAGTTCTGATGTTTTGTGAGTTATAATAACAATTGTTGCTTTATCATTTTTTTTATCAGGAGTTTGAATTATTCTTTTTACAGATATCTTAAATTTAGCTAATCTATTTGTAATTTGGGATAAAACGCCAGGTACATCTTTTACTTCAAATCTTAAATATAAAGAATTAATATAATTATTTACATTATAATGTTTCAAAGATTTTAGTTTAGAAACAGGTACACCAAATGGATTTTTTACTTCACCTTTTGTAATTGATATTAAATCAGATAATAACGCTGATGAAGTGGGACCAGGTCCAGCTCCCTCCCCTTGTAATATACTTTCACCTACCGGTTTACCAACTGTTATAACAGCATTCATAACGCCATTTACGTTACCAATGTAAGATTTCTTACTAACAAGACACGGATGAACTGTTTCAAAAAGTCGATTATTCTTTAATTCACAAATTCCTAAAAGTTTAATTCTTAAATCTAATTGATTCGCAATTTTGATATCTTTTAACTCAATTTTTTCAATACCTTCCATTAAACATTTATATTTAGAAATTTTACTATTGAAGGCTAATGCAGATAATATTCTTACTTTAGCAAAAGCATCAAAACCATTTAAATCTAATTTAGGATTTACAGGTTCTGCATAACCAAGTTTTTGTGCTTTTTTCAAAACATCTGAAAAATTTTGATTAGAATTTTCCATTTCAGACAAAATATAATTAGTTGTACCATTTAAAATTCCATAAACTTTTGATATTTTGTTAGTGGCAAGACCTTCTTTTATAGTTTTTAATATTGGTATTCCGCCTGCTACAGAAGCTTCAAATTCTAAACTAACTTTATTTTTCTCTGCCAATTTTGCAAGATTATTTCCATGTTTTGCTATCAAGGCTTTATTTGGTGTTATTACATTAATCTTATTTTTTAATGCTAATTCTACTATACGTTTAGAAATTCCATCAGATTGACCAATTACTTCAAATAAAATATCAGGTTTTATTTTGTTAATTATCTTAAAAGGATCAGAAAAAAAAATATTTTTATCTATTTTAAATTTTCTTTTTTTATTTTTAGATCTTGCGGAAATACCTACAATTCTAATCTTCTTGCCTGTCTTTAATTCAATATCTTTTTTTTTAATTTTTAATTCATTATATAAATAATTACCAATCTGACCTAATCCTATTATTGCAATCTTAATAATATTTTTCATTTAATCGTCTATATTTGGGTATGGATTATTTTGAGCATATATCTCAAGTTGATTTTGAAATTCTTCAAAAGTTAAATTAAAGGAAAAATTCATATCAGATATATTTTTATTTATTTCATTTTTGTTAGATGAACACCCGGTAATTAAGATAATAATAATTAAAAATTTTTTCATCTTAAACTCTCATATTCTTTGAAATTTTGAAGAATATTCATATTTTGCACAGCTTGACCTGCCCCACCTTTTATCAAATTATCTATTGATGATAGTATAATTGCTTTATTTTTATTCTTTGATTTGCAAACTGATATCTCACAATTATTAGTATTGATAACATTATTAGTGCTAACTAATGAGTTAAGTTTAGCTATTTTCACAAAATTTGAATTTTTATAAAATTTAATTAATCCATTATACAAATTATTGACTGTTTTACCCTTATTCAAATCTACATAAATAGTACTTAGAATACCTCTAAACATTGGGGATAAATGTGGAGTAAAAGTAAATTCAAATTTGCCTTTAATATATTTGTTTAATATCTGTTCTATTTCAGAATTGTGTCTATGAAAACCTATACCGTAAGCACTCAATGATTCGTATAAATTTTTATTTTTATATTTTTTATGAATACTTCTTCCTGCACCCGAATAACCAGATTTAGAGTCAATTATTACATTACCTTTTTTTATAAGATTTTTTTGTATTAAAGGAATTAACGGAAGGAGAATTGAAGTTGGATAACAACCCGGGCAGCTGATAATTTGATATTTTTTTATCTTTTTTCCAGAAATTTCTGGTAATGAATAAATAGACTTTTTAATTAAATTTACTGCCTTATGTTTTTTTTTGTACCACTTTAAATAATCAGAGGCTTTTTCTAGTCTAAAGTCTGCTGCTAAATCTATTAATGTATTTTTTTTTAAAAGTTTTTTTGAAATTTTTTGAGCTTCACCATTTGGTAAGGCAGTAAATATAATATCAACTTCATCTAACAATTTATAATTGAATCTAATTATTTTTGGTAATTTTTTGTTTTCTAAATTTTTATCGTAAATTGAAATATTTTTTCCAACTGAACTATTTCCACAAAGGTATTTTATATTAACTTTTTTATGTTTAATTAATAAATTAACTAATTGAATACCAATATATCCAGTTGAACCAGCGACTAATACGTTAAGCTTATGCATTAAATATTATAACAGTTTAGAAATAAAAAAGAATTATCTTTTAGAGAATTGGAAACTTCTTCTAGCTTTTCTTCTGCCAGGCTTTTTTCTCTCAACTGCTCTAGGATCTCTTGTGGTTAGATTTTCCGTTTTTAATGAGCTTTTTAAATTTTCATCAAACATTACTAAAGCTTTCGAAATGCCATGAACCATTGCGCCTGCTTGTCCTGTATGACCGCCACCAGTCACACTACATCTAACATCGTATGCAGTGGCTTGATTGATTAATTCAAATGGTCTGGTAATTTGCATTTTGTGGTTTTCACTAACAAAATATTCATCAAATAATTTACCATTTACAAATATCTTACCTGTACCTTTTTTTAACCAAACTTTGGCTATTGATTTTTTACGTCTTCCTGTAGCATATTTACTATCTTTAAAATCTAAATTTAATTTAGGTTTTTTTGAAGTAGTCTGAGTATTTTCCATTTAATTTTTTACTAAATTTTTTTTATTTAATTTTTCTATGTCAATCACTTTTGGGTTTTGAGCTGTATGAGGATGCTCAGTGCCAGAATATATCTTTAATTTTGTTAATTGTTTTTTTCCTAAAACACCACCTGGTAACATTCTTTTTACAGCAAGCTTTAATGCTTCCCCTGGTTTTTTAGATGCTAACTTTTCTGGTGTTGTTTCTTTTATACCACCAGGGTGACCTGTGTGTCTAAAATATTTTTTATTTTGAAATTTTTTTCCAGTGAATTTTATATGTTCAATATTTTTTACTACAACAAAATCACCATCATCCATATGGGGAGTAAATGTTGTTTTATTTTTTCCTCTAATTATTTTTGATACAACAGTAGCTATTCTGCCTACAACTGCATTCTTAGCATCAATTTCATACCAGTTAGAAGAAAGTTGGTCTTTTTTTAAGAATTTTGTCATTGTGCCAGGATTAATACTATTATTAAATTCAAAGTCAATTTGATAATTTTATTGCAATTCCTTACTTTTGTGTTAAAAATATTCTTGCCGATTTGATCCTATTGCGGGCTTTAAACTGCTAAAATGGAATTTTCATTATATAATCGGTAGGTATTTGAACTATATTGTGCACCTTACACAAAGTTAAAGCACTAAAAAAGGAGAAGATATGAGTACGCGAAGAAATAACCCAGAAACTATAGCGATACATGGTGGCGATTATAGAAGTGATCCTACAACCAATGCAGTTGCTGTTCCTATTTATAGAACTACATCTTATCAATTTAATAGTGTTGATCATGCAGCAAATCTTTTTGCATTAAAAGAGTTTGGTAATATTTACACAAGAATAATGAACCCTACAAATGACGTATTGGAAAAAAGAATTGCAGCTCTTGAAGGTGGTTTAGCTTGTTTAACAGTTGCTTCTGGTCAAACTGCATCAACATTTGCTGTATTAAATGTAGCTCGTTCTGGAGATAATATAGTAAGTTCAACTGATCTTTATGGAGGTACAGTATCTTTATTCACTCATACATTAAGCAAATTAGGTATTGAGATAAGATATGCTGACCCAAAAGATCCAAAAAACTTTGAAAAAGCAATAGATGATAAAACTAGAGCTTTTTATGGTGAAACGTTACCTAATCCATATCTCAGAGTATTTCCAATAAAAGAAGTTTCAGACATCGGGCGGAAATACAATATACCATTAATAATGGATAACACAGCAGCACCTGTAATTTGTAAACCAATTGAACATGGAGCAGCGGTAGTAATTCACTCTTTAACTAAATATATTGGGGGACATGGTACCGCAATAGCAGGAAGTATAGTTGATGCTGGTAATTTTGATTGGACAGCAGATCCTAAAAGACAGCCTCTTTTTAATGAACCAGATGCTAGTTACAATGGTGCTGTTTGGGGAAAAACTGTTCCTGAATTAACAGGTGCAAATATTCCATTTGCAGTAAGAGCTAGAGTTTGTTTATTAAGAGATTTAGGCTCAGCATGTTCACCTGATAATGCTTTTGCAATTATTCAAGGACTCGAAACTGTTGCGTTAAGAATGAAACAACACTGTGAAAATGCTCAAAAAGTTGTTGAATATTTAAAACAACATAAAGAAATATCAAAAGTAATTTTTTCAACAGAACATGATAAATCTATAGCGAGTAGAGCCAAAAAATATCTCAAAGGTGGTAATGGTCCTATGGTAGGTATTGAGTTAAAAGGAGGTTTTGAAGCTGGTAAAAAATTCATTGAAGCTTTAAAAATGTTTTACCATGTTGCAAATATTGGTGATGCTAGAAGCTTAGCAATTCATCCTGCTAGTACAACGCACAGTCAATTGAATGATGAAGAATTAGCAGCTTCTGGAGTAACTCAAAATTATGTCAGATTATGTATCGGTTTAGAACATATTGACGACATTATTGATGATCTAGATCAAGCTTTGAATAAATCTACTAAGGGTGGTTTAAAAGCTGTTAGTTAAAATTTGTATTTAGAAAATAAAAATATACACAAGAACTAACTAAGAAAATTGAACTTATTTGGTGCATAGATGCTATATAAATTTGTGCACCATATATGATTGTAAAAATTCCTAAAATAATTTGTAAGATAATAAAAAATCCGACAATTATCACTGGCTTATATAAGTCAAATATTTTATTTTTATATATTTTATAGAATATGAATAAATAAAAAAAAGCTATTAGATAGGCTAAATTACGATGAATAAATTGAACTAAAGATGGATCACTAAAAACAGATAATTTAAATAAGTTTTGAATATTATTATCGTTAGGAAAAAATGTATTTCCCATTAATGGCCATGAATTATAAATTTTACCTGCATCCATACCTGAAACAAATGCACCAATTCCAATTTGAGTAAATATTAAAACTAAAAATAAAAAAGGTAATATCGGATTTATCTTCCTAATAATTTGATTATTTTGATTAATTCTTAAATAATTCCAAAAAATTAGAGATAAAATTAAAAATGCTATAAGAAGATGTACTGAGAGTCTGAAATGGCTTACATCTACTTTATCTACTAAACCACTAGTAACCATATACCAACCAATAAATCCCTGAAAACATATAAGAAAAAAAATCAAATACAAATTCAATAATTTTGAAATCTTAATTTTAAATGAAAAATATATTAAAGGAATTAAAAAAGCGATTCCAATTAATCTTCCAAGAAAACGATGTGCCCACTCCCACCAAAAAATAATTTTAAACTCTTGCATGTTCATATTATAATTTTGAAATTTAAATTCAGGAATTTCCTTATAAAGATCAAAATATAATATCCAGTCATTTTGATTTAGCGGTGGAAGAAAACCAGAAAATAACTCCCATTTAGTTATAGAAAGACCCGAGTCAGTTAATCTGGTCAAACCACCAACAATAATCATTACAGATATAATCCAAAACATAGTGATTAGCCAAATTGATATCTGATAATTAATTTTACTATTAACTGTGTACATATTTGGATAAATATAATAATTTTTCGAATATCCAAATATATAAATGTCGCCTTTAAAAAGAAAAAAACTAAGTAAAATTAGATCTGAATTAGATAAATTAGATAATATTCTTATTAAAGTAATTAAAAAACGAACAAGTTTAGTAAAAAAAGTTTTAGCACTTAAAGAGAAAAAAAATCAAATAGTTGATCAAAAAAGAATAAAATTAATATTAAATAATGTAAGAAAAAAATCTCTTGAAAATAATATAGATCCTAAAATTACTAATCGAATATGGAAAAATATGATCTGGTCTTATATAGATTTTGAGCGAAGAAATTTTAAAAGAAAATAATTATTTACTATGTGGTGGAAGTTTTTTTTCAACAAAAACTTCATGTTTTCTTGTAGATGGATTGTATTTTTTTGCTTTTAATTTAATTTTAGCTTTTTCACCACCAGCTGGTTTTTTTACATAATAAAAAAAAGGACTGTCGGGTTTAGTTTCCGGGACTAATCTTACTTTAACATGTGTTTTTTTAGCCATATTATTTTAAGTTTCTTAAATTTTTTATAATTTTTGATATCTTCGTAATTTTATTTTTTAAATTACTAGTCGTTATAGTTTTATTTGAAATTTCGTCAAGTTCATTTGGATTACCTGAATTAAGGATATTTTTTACCCCATTTATAGTCATACCTTGGTCTTTAAGAAGAAATTTTATCTTCTTTAACAACTCAATGTTAGATTTATTATAATATCTTCTATTTCCTGCTAATATTTTTGGTTTAATTTGTTTAAATTCTTTTTCCCAGAAACGAATAGTATGAGTTGGTTTTTTTTGACCTGACCTGCTTTTTAAGTCTAATATTTCGGCTACTTCACCAATTGTTTTATATGCGTTATCAGATTTATCCATTATTTTTTTGGTTAACAAAGTTTTTAAAATTTTTAGAAGGTTTAAACAAAACAACATTCCTCTCAGAAATAACAGTCTCTTTTTTTGTCTTTGGATTTCTTCCTACTCTTGATTTTTTTTTTCTTATAGAAAATGTACCAAATTTAGAAA
>CACNRG010000019.1:0-2500 GCA_902622805.1 uncultured Pelagibacteraceae bacterium
AAAAATGATTTGTAGTATTTTTAAAATAGATATTGTTAATTAGAGTATTGTAATTTTCTATAGTTTTTTTTTGATTATAATTAAAACTAACTGTCACTGTTACCATTAAAATTAATAAAAATGATAACGTTAATATTTCATTTTTATTATTGATTTTAGATAATAATTTTTTAATCATTTTTAAGTTTTGGAATTGGCAATTATTAGTTTAGTTTTAAAAAAAATCAAAAAAAACCCAATAAAATTAAGGCTTTTTGATAAATATTTTGCTTCCTAAATGCTTGATTTCCTTTAATTTTAGCCTATAAGCATCGAACTTTCTCAGTAAATTATTGTAATTACAATATATTAGTGAGTATTATTGGGCTTTTTTGCCTAATTAGTTATTTAAAAAGTAAAAATTTAAGAAGAGAAGTGTGGACGGTTAAGGTTACCAAAAATTTGTCGTACACACTTCAACATCATATAAATTTTATTCTTAGAATTTATATGGAAGCTAGTGTGCGCCGTTTTTAAACTTGAGAGTTTGATCATGGCTCAGAACGTACGCTGGCGGCACGCCTAACACATGCAAGTCGAACGAAGTAGCAATACTTAGTGGCAGACGGGTGAGTAACATGTAGGTATCTGCCCTTTGGCCTGGAATAACACGAGGAAACTTGTGCTAATACCGGATAAGTCTTTACGGAGAAAGCTTTATGCACCATTGGATGAGCCTGCACTTGATTAGTTTGTTGGTGGGGTAATGGCCTACCAAGACTTTGATCAATAGCTGATTTGAGAGGATGATCAGCCACATTGGGACTGAGACACGGCCCAAACTCCTACGGGAGGCAGCAGTGGGGAATCTTGCACAATGGAGGAAACTCTGATGCAGCGATGCCGCGTGAGTGAAGAAGGCCCTTGGGTTGTAAAGCTCTTTCGTCGGGGAAGAAAATGACTGTACCCGAATAAGAAGGTCCGGCTAACTTCGTGCCAGCAGCCGCGGTAATACGAAGGGACCTAGCGTAGTTCGGAATTACTGGGCTTAAAGAGTTCGTAGGTGGTTGAAAAAGTTGGTGGTGAAATCCCAGAGCTTAACTCTGGAACTGCCATCAAAACTTTTCAGCTAGAGTATGATAGAGGAAAGCAGAATTTCTAGTGTAGAGGTGAAATTCGTAGATATTAGAAAGAATACCAATTGCGAAGGCAGCTTTCTGGATCATTACTGACACTGAGGAACGAAAGCATGGGTAGCGAAGAGGATTAGATACCCTCGTAGTCCATGCCGTAAACGATGTGTGTTAGACGTTGGAAATTTATTTTCAGTGTCGCAGCAAAAGCGATAAACACACCGCCTGGGGAGTACGACCGCAAGGTTAAAACTCAAATGAATTGACGGGGACCCGCACAAGTAGTGGAGCATGTGGTTTAATTCGAAGATACGCGCAGAACCTTACCAACACTTGACATGTTCGTCGCGACTCTAAGAGATTAGAGTTTTCGGTTCGGCCGGACGAAACACAGGTGCTGCATGGCTGTCGTCAGCTCGTGTCGTGAGATGTTGGGTTAAGTCCCGCAACGAGCGCAACCCTCACTTTTAGTTGCCATCATTAAGTTGGGCACTCTGAAAGAACTGCCAGTGATAAGCTGGAGGAAGGTGGGGATGACGTCAAGTCCTCATGGCCCTTACGTGTTGGGCTACACACGTGCTACAATGGTATCTACAACAGGAAGCAAGACGGCGACGTTAAGCAAATCCTTAAAAGATACCTCAGTTCGGATTGCACTCTGCAACTCGAGTGCATGAAGCTGGAATTACTAGTAATCGTGGATCAGCGTGCCACGGTGAATGCGTTCCCGGGTCTTGTACACACCGCCCGTCACACCATGGGAGTTGGTTCTACCTTAAGGCAAGGTTTAAAACCCTTGACCACGGTATAGTCAGCGACTGGGGTGAAGTCGTAACAAGGTAGCCGTAGGGGAACCTGCGGCTGGATTACCTCCTTTCTAAGGATGAATGAAAGTAAAATTTCATTCTAAATAATATAC
This sequence comes from uncultured Pelagibacteraceae bacterium, assembly GCA_902622805.1. Classification (GTDB taxonomy): domain Bacteria; phylum Pseudomonadota; class Alphaproteobacteria; order Pelagibacterales; family Pelagibacteraceae; genus Pelagibacter. The sequence continues at coordinate 2,032 of CACNRG010000019.1, forward strand.
AGGTAATGTTGACCGTCCTCATTTCTCTTCTTAAAATAGTGTTTCTCTTGCATGGGGGCCGGTAGCTCAGTTGGTTAGAGCACACCCTTGATAAGGGTGGGGTCGAAAGTTCGAGTCTTTCTCGGCCCACCAATTTAAGATTAAGGGGGGATTAGCTCAGCTGGGAGAGCGCCTGATTTGCATTCAGGAGGTCAGCGGTTCGATCCCGCTATCCTCCACCAAAAACACTTAGTTATAAAAATAGTAAATATAAATAATAATTAATATCAATATCTATATCCGAACATTAGTAATGTTATTAGCTAATGTTCAAAATAAAAAATTTGATTCAACACAGAATTTTTTTCTGTGCATAAATCAAGCGTTTAAGGGCGTGTGGCGGATGCCTTGGCACTGAAAGCCGATGAAGGACGTGATATACTGCGATAAGTTTCGGGGAGCTGTATGTAAGTTTTGATCCGAAAATTTC
>CACNRG010000019.1:5000-9076 GCA_902622805.1 uncultured Pelagibacteraceae bacterium
AAGCATCTAAGCGGGAAACTCACCTCAAAACTAGTTCTTCCTATAGAGCCGTGGTAGACCACCACGTTGATAGGCTGGATGTGGAAACGCAGTAATGCGTGCAGCTGACCAGTACTAATAGCTCAATTGGCTTGATTTATGCACTGAAAAAAATTTTAAATACAGATATATTTTGTAATAATTTAATGAACGCCTTCTATAAAAAAAAATTATGCTTGAGATAATTAATATAGGCAATAATAAAAACATTGTTATTAAAATACTATAATTTAAGAATAACATTATAAGAGTGCCTAATACAAGTGTACCAACTTTAGCTATAAGTTAAACTGTAGAAATAAAAAACAATAATTAAAGTTAATTGAATAACTTTCATTTAAATTTATTACATAAATTATTTTCTTAATATCAAATATTTTTAGTTAATTTTTTTATTGTATTAACAACTTTTTTTAATTCTTTCTTCGTAATGTCATAAAATATTGGTATGCTCAATGCACTCTCGTAATAATGCATTGCATTTGGAAAATTTTTTAGATTGAAATTATATTTTTTTTTATAATAAGGTTGTAAAAAAACAGGAATATATAACACTTGTGAACCTATGCCATTCTCAGCTAATTTTTTCATAAAAAAATTTTTTGACATATTTAGTTTTTTAAAATTTAATAAAATTGTGAATAAATGATATGCATGATAAATTTTTTTAGAAGCAACGGGAAGTGTTAGGGAAGAGATATTTTTTAATTCTTTTTTATAAAAATTTGCTACTTGATTTCTTCTTTTTGTAATTTTATCTATTCTTTCTAGTTGGCTACTACCCAAAGCTGCTTGGATATCAGTTAATCTATAATTATAACCAAGGTCAGTCATTTCGTAATACCACCTGTTTGGTTCCTTATTTTTATCAAAACCAAGTGAAAGATTGGTAAATTTTTTTGAATTTTTATGAATACCATGTGTTCTATATAAAATTAGCTTTTCATAAATTTTTTGATTATTTGTTGTAATCATTCCTCCTTCACCTGTTGTAATTGGTTTTACAGGGTGAAAGCTAAATGTTGAAATATCTGAGTAATTACATGATCCAACTTTAGAATCATTATATTTACCACCAAGTGCATGACAAGAATCTTCAATTAGATTAAATTTATATTTTTTCTTCAGCTTTAAAATTTTTTTCATATCTGAACTGTAACCAGCTAGATGAACTACTATTACTAAATCTACTTTTTTATTTTGTTTTAATTTTCGTTCTAAATCTTCAATTGAAATGCAATGAGTTTGTTTATCTATATCTACAAAATCTACATTTGCGCCTATAAATTCTGCACAGTTTGCTGAAGCAACAAATGTTATTGCCGACGTAAGAACTTTTGATTTATTATTAATACCTAATGCTAGACAAGAAATATGCAAAGCAGCAGTTCCAGTAGCGCACGCTACAGCATATTTTGATCCTACATATTTTGCAAAATTTTTCTCAAAATTTATTATTTCAGGTCCTTGAGTGATAAAATCAGATTTTAATACTGTAAGGACTCTTTTAATGTCATCTTTTGAAATAAATTGTCGGCTATATGGTAAAAATCTCTTATTTGTCATTTAAAACCTTTATGTTACTGAAAATTTTTCTATTAGGATTAAAATTTTTATTATTTTTAAATAGTTTTTCAAAATCTCTATATGCTTCGTTTATTGTTTTTTTTGCTTTGAATCCAGATGAATAAAAAAATTTTTTTGATGATACTCGATAGTTTCTTGAGTCTACCATACTTTTTTGGATATCAATTTTAGACTTTTTAAATATTTTTTTAGCTGCAAACGCAATATCTTTAATTTTAAAATTCGACTTATCAGAAGATAAATTAAAAATTTTATTTCCAACTTTTTTTTGGTTTGATTTAATTGAAGCTATAATCCCATCAGCAACATCTTCAACGTGAATATTTGGCCTCCATTGTTCTCCACCATGAAGATTTATTTTTTTATTATAGTGAGCATTTTTAGCCATAGTATTTACAACTAAATCAAATCTATTTCTTAATGAGGGACCAAAAACAGTACCAAGTCTAAAGATTGTAGGTTTAAATATATCATTTTTATTTGCTAAGAGAGCCTTCTCAGACATTATTTTCATCCTTGCGTAGTGAGAAATTGGGTTTAAATCTGATTTTTCAGTTAACAATTTATTTTGCTTATCTAATCCATAGACACTGCAAGATGATGTATAAATAAATTTTGAAATTCCTAAGTGGGAACAAAGTTGAGCCATACTCGCTATCGATAGATAATTTGTTTTAAGTGCATCCTCAGGTCTTGCATTACAAGCTGGATCCCCTACTATTTCTGCTAGGAATACAACTACATCAATATCCCTAATTACATTAATTTGTGTATTTAAATCACAAATATCTGCCTTATCAAATGAAAAATTTTTATTTTTTATAAAATTATTTATTACATTTTTATCATATAAAACTTTATCAACAATTTTGACTGTGTAATTTTTTTTTAAAAGTTTCTTACATAAAACACTACCGATATATCCTGCACCTCCAACGATTAAAATTTTTGGTAATTTTTTATTTTTTTTTTGTTTCAAATTTTTGTTTTCCATTAATTCTACTATTCTTTCTGTTGTTAAAATATTTTTAACTTTCTTCTTTTCATTTACTACAGGAACATAAAATATTGATTGATTAATCTCTTTGTTACTAAACTTACTTCGGACAAATTTTTTATTAATTATTTCATTTTCAAAAATATATGAAACATTTTTGTTATAAATTTTTTTTATTGATTCTTTAGGATCTTTACCAGCTAGAATTGCTCTTCTAATATCTCCAGCCGTGATTATACCTAATAATTTTTTTTTATTATCTACTACACATATTATCTTTCCAAATGAACCTGAAACTTTTTTTAAAGCAGTAGCTATTTTATCATTTTCCTTAATAAAATTTTCTTTATCCATGACTTATTATCTAAAATTAATTTTCCAATTATCCCAATAATTATATGGATATCTGAAATCATCTTTTAGACTTTCATCAATTGAAAAGTTTGAATAAACCAAAAATGATGTATTTTTTTTTAAGTTTTGTGTGCCGTGAGCATAACCACCAGGTATGTATAATATTTGAGGACATTTATCATTTAAAAAAAAGTTTTCAATTTTTAATTTTTTTGATGGTACTTTCCAATTGTCAATTTTGACTAAAGAAACTTTTATTGAGCCAGAAAGAATAAATATATATTTTTCTTCTTTTTTATGTGCATGCCATGCACGTATAAAATTTAACTTATGGTTATCTATTTTATAAAATCTTTTTATTTTTCTTTTAATAAAATTGAAATTATTACAATGAGTAATTTCTCCTCTGTCATCTGGGGAGATCTTTACATTGATTAGCTTTGGATTATTCTTCATGATTAAATTACTTTTTAGTAATTTATAATGTATTTACAATAAAAATAATAATTATATAAGGAATTTTATTAAATAATAAAACCTTTCATCCATGAAATTCAACTGGAAAAAAAAAACTGCAATATATATTGGGCGTTTTCAACCATTTCATTTAGGTCATAAAAAACTTTTTTTGAAAGCCTTAAAATCCTCTAGTCAAGTCTGTATATTAGTAATGGATAGTAAAGGAATTAACAAAAAAAACCCTTATAGTTTTAGGGTAGTCAAAAAAAAAATTATAGAAAGTTTAAAAAGGTATAAAAGCAAGTTCATTATTATAAAAATACCTGTTGTTAGTTCAGTAGTTTATGGGCGAAAAGTAGGATATAAAATAAGAAAATTAGATTTACCTTTGAATATTGAAAAAATCTCGGCTACTAAATTAAGAAAAAAGATAAATCGAAAATGACAAATGTCCTCTCTACTATTGGTCCAGCTACCGAAAATATTAACAACCTTAAAAAAATAGTAAATAATTCTAAATTTGTAAGACTTAATGGTGCCCATAATAGCTTAGAATGGCATAAAAAAATATGTAATCGGATTAAAAAAATTAATCCAAGTTGTAAAATCTTAATTGACTTACCAGGAATTAAACCAAGAA
>CACNRG010000020.1 GCA_902622805.1 uncultured Pelagibacteraceae bacterium
CAATGAAATAAATATTTTCTTCAATAAAAATAATTTTGATCTCATTGGATGGCAAACTCTAGATATTTATCAAAATTTAAATATTACTTATCTTTCCTCATTAAAAAAAAATCAAATTTTAAGAGAGAATGTCTTTAAACTTCCACCAATGGATTAAATTTTAATAGTCTCATTTTTGTATAATCTCATTCCCCTCGCTAAATAATTATTCAAAGCATTTTTGTGATCAAGCGTACATGTATGAACCCAAACTCTATTTAAAAATTTTTTTTCAAAACTTTTTTTAATTGCAGTTGAAAGTAAATAGCCTCCTAATTTTCTATTATGATATTCCTCTAATAAACCAAAATATGCTATTTCAACTTCCTTTGAGTCAAAGTGAAAAATTAATTCAAAATAGCCTGCAAGATCATCATTTACTTTAAGAACAAATGTTTGAACTTTGGGATCAGAAGAATATTTAATCCAATCTTTATCAGACCAGACAAGTCGATCTATCCACCTGTGTTTTTTTCCGACGGTCTTATAAAAAAATTTATTTATTTGAAAGTCGTTAGGTTTAACAATATTTACTGAACAATTTATTTTTGGAGGATCGCTCTCAACTAAATCATTTAAAGACTTTATTTCTAAGTAATTTCTATTAATGGTTTCTTTCACTCAACCATTCTACCAACTCTTTCACCTCCAAATAAATGAAAATGTAAGTGAGGTACCTCTTGGCCTCCATGTTCATTAATATTAACTAATGCTCTGTATCCTTTGCCGGTATCAACAGAAATTCCAAGTTTTTTAGCAACAATATTAATCCCTTTTAATAAGCCCACAATTTCCTCCGAAGAGGCATTAATACTAAAATCATCTAAATCTATAAATTTTCCTTTTGGAATAACTAACGCATGAATTTTTTTTTGAGGATTTATATCGTGAAATGACAAAACATAATCATCCTCATAAATCTTTTTGCAAGGAATCTCACCTCTCAGAATTTTAGCAAATATATTTTCATCATCATAACTCATAAAAAACAATTTTTAAAAATTATCATTATTTTTCAACAACTCCAAACTTAATATATTTATACCAAGCTCTTTCGTGAAAATAATACAAAAACATTTTAGTAATAACTTCCATTCCTGCTATAGCTCCAGCCCAGTTCCACTCGCCGGTGATAAACCAGGCTATTAAAAAAGTGTCTGTAGTTGCAAGAACTCGCCAGGTTAAAGTTTTAGCAATATGCCTTTTTTTGGTAACATGTTTCATGCGTCATCCTTTCTTTTTTCTCCTTTTTTTAAGTTCATCCATTACATCTTCAATTTTGATATCGTTTGCTTCTAAGTAAACGATCAGATGGTAAAGGACGTCCGCACTTTCATGTATCTTATTGGTATTTTTTTCTACCGCATCAATAAGTTCATTAATTTCCTCTTTTATTTTTGCTTTACTTAAAGAATTATCCTTAAGTAACCTGTTTGTATATGAGCCTTCAATAGGTTTTTCTTTCCGCTCTCTAATAAGTTGAATTAAGTTGTTTAGAGTATCAAGCATTCTAAATTCTAACAGGTATTCCCTTTGAGTCCAAATAATCCTTAGCTTCTTTAATAGAGTGTTTTCCATAGTGAAATATAGAAGCCGCTAAAACTGCACTAGCTTTTCCCAATTTAATTCCATCCACGAGATGATTTAAAGTGCCCACACCACCTGACGCAATCACTGGAATGTTTACTTTAGATGAAATTTTTGACATTAGATTAATATCATAACCAACTTGTGTTCCATCTCTATCCATTGAAGTTACTAATAATTCTCCTGCACCATTTTTTTCCATTTGCTCCGCATACTCAATAGCATTAATACCACTATTATTTCTTCCTCCATGAGTAAATACTTCCCACTTATCTCCATTTTTTTTGGCATCGATCGCTACTACAATACATTGAGACCCAAATTTTTTTGAACTATCTATAACAACTTTTGAATTTTCAACTGCTGCTGTGTTGATTGAAACTTTATCGGCCCCACAATTAAGTAATTTGTTAATGTCATCAACACTTCTGATACCACCTCCAACAGTAAGTGGAACAAAGCATTTTTTTGAAGTTTTCTCAACAACATCATAAATTGTATCTCTTTTTTCATTTGAAGCAGTAATATCTAAAAAACAAATCTCATCTGCTCCACCATCACTATAAATCTTTGCTTGCTCTACAGGATCACCTGCATCTTTTAAATCAACAAAGTTTATACCTTTAACAACACGACCATTTTTAACGTCTAAACAAGGAATTACTCTATTTTTAAGCATCTTCTTTCACCAATTCTTCTAATTGAATATCACCATCATAAATAGCTTTTCCAACTATTATACCTTCTACATTTTTTAAATTCTTCGCTTTTTTTATGTCATTTATTGATGAAACCCCACCAGATATAACTACAGGACAATTTGATATCCCAGCAACTTTTAATGTTTCATCAAAATTTGGACTTTGTTTCGTACCATCCTTATTAATATCTGTGTAAATCAACCTACTAACACCATAGTTGTTAACTTCTTTTAAATATTCTAAAATTAATCGATTAGAGCTTTCTTTCCACCCAGATACTGACAAATACCCATCTTTAGCATCTAAACCTAGAGCAATTTTATTTGAAAATTTTTCACATGCTTGTTTCAAGAAATTTTTATTTTTAATAGCAGCACTTCCTAAAATTACTTTCTCAACACCAGCATCAATATATTTCTTGATGCTTTCAAAGTTTCTTATACCTCCACCAATTTCTATATTAAGATCAAATTTACTAGTTATTTCTTTAATAATATCTAGATTTACTGTTTCTCCGGTCAAAGCTCCATCTAAATCAACTATGTGTAAATTTTTAAATCCGTGCTTCTTGTATTTACCAGCTTGCTCTACTGGGGACATTTCGTACTCAGTTTTATTGTCGAAATCTCCTTTAACTAATCTTACACACTTTTTATCTTTAATATCTATAGCTGGAAATATTTTCATTTATAAACTTATAAAATTATTAATTATTTTGAGACCTATCTTATCACTCTTTTCTGGATGAAATTGAGTTCCAAAGATATTTTCTTTTTCAACAGAACAAACAATATTTGATGAATAATCTGTTGTTGCCGAAATTACACTTTTGTCTTCTGGAATAAATTCGTAACTGTGAACAAAATACATGTGTGAATTATTTTCAATATCTCTTAGAATCTTACTATCTTTTACAATATTGATTTGGTTCCAGCCGATATGAGGAAGTTTATACCTTCCATTTTGATTATCTATTTTTGAAACTTTACCGGAAATCCATCCTAACCCTTTAGTCTCAGTTTCTTCATAACCGATGTCTGCAAACATTTGTAAGCCTACACAAATTCCAAGAAGAGGTTTTTTATTACTTATTACAAATTCGTTAAGTACATCTTTAAGTCCTTCAATATTTTTTAAAGCTCCTACACAGCTTTTAAATGAACCCTGCCCTGGTAAAACAATTTTATCGCTAGATTGAATTTTATTTAAGTCTGATGTTACTTCTATTTTTACTTTATTTTTAGCAACTTCATTAAAAGAGTTTATTACAGAGCTTATATTGCCCGAATTATAATCGACAATTGTGACTTTCATTAAACTTATAATGAGCCTTTAGTAGATGGTATACTTTTTTTATTTCTTGGGTCCATCTCTAATGCAGCTCTTAACGATCTTGCTAATCCTTTATAACAAGACTCTATAATGTGATGACTATTATCCCCATAAATATTTTCAACGTGTAAAGTAATACCTGCCGACTGAGAAAAAGCCTGAAACCACTCTTTAAATAGCTCTGTATCCATTTCGCCAAGTTTCTCTACTTTTAATTTTACTTTCCAAATCAAGTAAGGTCTATTTGAAACATCAATAGCAATTCTAGATAAAGTTTCATCCATTGGTATTACAGTATGAGCATATCTTTTGATTCCTACAAATTTTTTTGCGGCTTTCTTTAATGCTTCTCCAATAGCTATACCTGTATCCTCAGTTGTGTGGTGTAGATCAATATGAGTATCTCCTTTTGCTTTAACCTTTAAATCAATAAGTGAATGCTTTGATAATTGTTCAAGCATGTGATCTAAAAAGCCAATTCCCGTATCAATTTGATATTTACCTTTACCATCAATATTTACCTCTACGGTAATACTGGTTTCTTTTGTTTTTCGAGATACTTTTGCTTTTCTAGACATAATTTTTAGAGGTATACATACTAAATCTTACTATATCAATATTAGTATCAACACTTGAACTATCAAAATTAGTTACCATTTATTGGTTATGACAACAATTGTTTTAGTAAGAAAAAATAATGAAGTAGTGGTTGCTGGTGATGGACAGGTTAGTATGGGCAATACCGTAGTAAAAAGCACTGCCTCAAAAGTTAGAAAAATTGAAAAAAGAGATGTAGTGGCTGGTTTTGCAGGATCAACTGCGGATGCTTTGACTTTATTCGAAAGATTAGAAGCTAAATTAGAAAAACATGCAGGCAATTTATCAAGAGCTGCCGTGGAACTTGCGAAAGACTGGCGGACAGATAAATATTTAAGAAGATTAGAAGCTTTAATGGCAGTTGGTGACAAAAATAATAGTTATATAATTTCTGGAACTGGTGATGTTCTAGAGCCTGAAGGAGATGTGATTGGAATTGGCTCGGGTGGAAATTATGCGTTAGCTGCTGGTAAAGTATTGATGGAAGGCAATATACCTGCTGAAGAAGTTGCGAAAAAAGCAATAAAAGTAGCAGCTGATATATGTGTTTTTACAAATGAAAACGTAAAAATTGAAAAAATATAATGGAAAATTCAAACGTCACACCCTTAGTTCCAAAAGAAAAAAAGGAAGAAAAATCTTTAGTTAGTTCCTTGTCTCCCAGAGAGATTGTTTCTGAACTGGATAGATTTGTTGTTGGTCAAAATAAAGCTAAAAAAGCTGTTGCTGTTGCGTTAAGAAATAGATGGAGAAGACAAGCCCTAAAAGGTGAAATGAAAAATGAAGTTCTGCCAAAAAATATTTTGATGATTGGTCCAACAGGAGTTGGTAAAACAGAAATTTCTCGAAGACTCTCTAAGCTTGCTGAAGCACCTTTTGTAAAAGTTGAGGCAACTAGATTTACTGAAGTTGGGTATGTTGGAAGAGACGTTGAGCAAATTGTAAGAGATTTAATTGAAATAGCAATCTCGATGGAAAAAGTTAAAAGAAGAAAAAAAGTATTTGCTCAAGCACAAAAAGCTGCAGAAGAAAAAGTTTTAGATGCATTGGTTGGTAAAAAAGCGAGTTTAGCAACAAGAGAAAGTTTCCGAAAAAGACTACGAAATGGTGATTTAGATGATAATGAAATAGAAATTTCGGTTAGTGATACAGGGTCTGGTGGCACATCATTTGAAATACCAGGTATGCCCGGTGCCAATGTTGGGATGATAAATATTGGTGAAATAATGGGAAAATCTATGGGTGCTAAAGAAAAAAAAAAGAAAATGACCGTGAAAGAGTCTCATGAAATTCTAATTAATGATGAGTCTGATAAATTAATTGAACAAGATAAAATTATTAAATCTGCAAAACTTTCGACGGAAAATAATGGTATTGTTTTTCTGGATGAAATCGATAAAATTTCTGCAAGAACTGATAGGGTTGGTGGTGATGTATCGAGAGAAGGTGTCCAAAGAGATCTACTTCCTTTAATTGAAGGAACAACTGTAAACACAAAACATGGTCCAATTAAAACGGACCATATTCTATTTATAGCCTCAGGGGCCTTTCAACTTGCAAAACCATCAGATTTATTACCTGAACTTCAAGGTAGATTGCCTATTAGAGTTGAATTAGAGGCTTTAACTAGTGACGATTTTAAAAGAATTTTAAAGGAACCTGACTATAGTTTAATCAAGCAATATGTGGCTTTATTAAAAACTGAAAATGTAGATTTAGAATTTTCAGATGATGGTATAGATACTATTGCTAAAATAGCTTCTGAAGTAAATGCTACTGTTGAAAATATTGGTGCAAGACGACTTCACACTATTATCGAAAAAATATTAGATGATATCAGTTTTACAGCCACTGATAGAGCAGGAGAAAAAATTATAATTAATAAAGAATATATTGATAAGAATTTAGATAATCTAGTTAAAGATACAGATCTTTCAAAATTTATTTTATAATTTTTTTAAATAAATATAAAAAGCCCCAGAACCACCGTCACTAATTTCAGCATCTTTGATACCTATTATTTTTTTCATTAATTCCTGATCGTTTTTGATAAATTCAGGAACAGAATGTTTAAGTATGCTTTGTTCTTTAGAAACATAAGGATCCCTTTCAACATTTGAGTGAAGCCCCTTTCCAGTAACTACTATAATTTTTGAAACACCATTCTGATATGATTCATTTACAAATTTTTCAATAGTTTTATTTGCTTGTTCTAAAGTAAAACCATGAAGATCTATATG
>CACNRG010000021.1 GCA_902622805.1 uncultured Pelagibacteraceae bacterium
AATTAATAGTAAAAAAATTGTATCCTCATCTCTAATTAGAAATCTTTTAGAAAATGGATTTTTAGATAAAGCCAATAAACTTTTAAATAGAAACTGGACGATACAAGGAGTTGTGAAAAAGGGGAGACAAGTTGGAAAAAAAATTGGTTTTCCAACATGTAATATAGACATTCAAGATTATGTTTTGGCTAAACCAGGAGTTTATGCCGTCAAAGTCTTAAGAAAAAATAATACTAAATATCTTAAAGGTATTGCAAATCTTGGATATAGACCAACTTTTAATCAAAAAAAAATCTTATTAGAAGTACATTTATTTAATTTTTCTGGAAATCTTTATAATAAGCTTTTATCAGTAGAGTTTTTAAAGTTTATTAGAAAAGAAAAAAAATTTAAAAATGTTAATCAATTACGAGCTCAAATAAAAAAAGACTTAAACATTGCAAAAAGAACTTGATGAGTAAATCGCAAATAAATCTTCCAAAAACAGTTTTTTCTATGAAGGCCAATTTGCCGATAAGAGAGCCCAAAATCTTAGAATATTGGAAAAAAATTAATATTTATGAAGAATTAAGAAACTCAAATAAGGGAAAAGAAAAATTCATACTACATGATGGCCCCCCTTATGCAAATGGAAATATTCATATGGGTACTGCTCTTAATAAAATTTTGAAAGATATAATTGTAAAGTTTCACCAAATGGATGGTAAAGATAGCATTTATGTACCTGGGTGGGATTGTCATGGTTTACCTATTGAGTGGAAAATTGAGGAACAGTATAAAAAAAATAAAAAAAATAAAAATGATGTCCCGATAGTTGAGTTTAGAAAAGAGTGTAGATCATTTGCAGAAAAATGGATTGAGATCCATAAATCCCAATTTAAACGTTTAGGTGTTATAGGAGATTGGGAGAACTATTACTCTACAATGAGTTTTGATGCTGAAGCTCAAATTGTTCGAGAACTTGGAAAATTTCTAAAAGAGGGGAGTTTGTATAAAGGTTTTAAACCGGTTTTATGGTCAACAGTTGAAAAAACTGCTCTAGCAGATGCGGAAGTAGAATATCAAGATCACAAATCAGATACAATTTATGCATCTTTTCAGGTTAAGTCCTCTGACTATAAAGAGCTAGATGGTTGTGAAATTATAATTTGGACAACAACACCTTGGACGATTCCAGCAAATAAAGCACTAGCGTATAACGAATCCCTTGATTATGTAGTGATTCAATTAAATGATAGTGGTGATTTTAAAAACAGAAAAATAGTTGTTGCCGAAGATTTATTAGATTCAGTTATTAAAGAGTGTGATGTCAAAGATTATAAAAAAATCCGTACATTTAAAGGTAAAGAATTTAAAAATACAATCTGTAATCATCCTTTTTCAAAGCTTGGATATGACTTTGATATCCCAATGCTTCAAGCAAGATTCGTAACAACTGAGCAGGGTACTGGAATAGTTCATTGTGCCCCAAGTCATGGACCTGATGATTTTAATTTATGTATGAATAATGGAATTAAAGCTATCGAAACTGTTGATGGAGATGGCAAATATACTAATTATGTAAAATTATTTAATGGAATACATATATTCAAAGCAAACCCAATTGTAATTGAAAAACTTAAAGAGCAAAAGAATTTATTATCTAATGGTGAGTTAATTCATTCTTATCCACACTCATGGAGATCTAAAGCTCCTCTTGTACATAGAGCAACCCCTCAGTGGTTTATTTCAATGGAAAGCCATCAATTAAGAGATAAAGCTTTAAAAGCAATTGATGAAACAACTTTTTATCCAAGTAAAGGAAAAGATAGATTAAAATCTATGATTGAGACTAGACCTGATTGGTGTGTTTCAAGACAGAGGGTTTGGGGTGTCCCACTTCCTATTTTCGTGAACAAAAAAACTAATGAAATTTTAGTAGATGATGAAGTAATTGAAAATATAGCTTCAATTTATGAAAAAGAGGGTTCTGACTGTTGGTTTTCAGATAGTCCTCAAAGATTTTTAGGTGACAAATATAACGCTGAAGAATATGAAAAATTAAGCGACATTGTAGAAGTTTGGTTTGATAGTGGCTCAACTCATTCATTTGTTTTAGAAAAAAGAAAAGATTTAAAATGGCCTGCTTCTATGTATTTAGAGGGTTCAGATCAACACAGAGGTTGGTTTCATTCGTCACTTCTAGAATCATGTGGAACAAGAGGTAAGGCACCTTTTGAGTCTATACTTTCTCATGGATTTGTAGTTGATGGAAAAGGTCTCAAAATGTCTAAATCATTAGGAAATGTCATTTCTCCTGAAGACATTTTAAAAAAATATGGGGCCGACATTTTAAGAATTTGGGTGGCATCATCAAATTATGCAGAAGATTTGAGAATAGACCTTCCTATTCTTGACCAACATGCAGAGTCTTATCGAAAAATCAGAAATACATTTAGATATTTATTGGGAAACATCAACGATAACAATGAAGAAGTTAATCTAGAAAAAATAGACATAAAAAATCTACCAGAATTAGAACAATTTATGCTTCACAAAATTTATTTATTAAATGAAAATTTTAAAAAGAATTTTAAAAAATATGATTTTCACAATCTTTATAAAGAGCTATTAAATTTTTGCTCAGTTGATCTTTCAGCGTTTTATTTTGATATTAGAAAAGATTGTTTGTATTGTGATCCTGAAGACTCAAAAAAAAGACAATCCACATTATTGTTATTAAAAGTTATTTTGTCTTCACTACTAAGATGGTTTGCGCCAATTTTGTCTTTTACAACTGAGGAAATTTATACAATTGTAGGTAATAAAAAAAGTATTCATTTAGAAAAATTTATAAATTTTCCAATCAATTTTAAAAATGATAATTTAGGCACCAAATGGTTAGACTTAATTAAGATAAGAGAGTTATGTAATCTCAGTATAGAGGAAAAACGAGCTGAAAAAATAATTGGGTCAAGTTTAGAAGCATCAATCAAAATTATTTTAGATAAGGAAAAGTTTAAAATTTTTAATGACGTAGATTTTGAGGAATTATGTATTACGTCTAATGCACAAGTTGAACAAAGTAAAGATGATAAAATTTTAGTTGAAACAACTAAAGCTGAAGGAACAAAATGCCCTATTTGCTGGAAGATAAAAAAAGAGTCATGTTTAAGACATGGAAATAGATAAATTGTTTTTGAAAATAAATAAATGTTAAAAAAAAAAATAATTATTTTCTATATAGCAAGTATAATTTTTATTTTAGATAGATTAAGTAAATATTTCATTTTAGAATTGTTGAACTCAGATAACAGTTTTAATATCCCCATAACATCATTTCTTAATTTTAATTTGGTTTGGAATAGCGGGATAGCTTTTGGTCTCTTTTCATTTAATGAAGAGTTTTATTACAACATAGTCTCACTTATAATTGTAATAATTACTCTAATTATTTTATTTTTTGCTATTAAGTCCAGTGGATTTGAAAAAATAGGTTTTTCAATGATTTTTGGAGGATCTTTAGGAAATATATTTGATAGATTATACTACACAGCTGTTGTTGATTTTATAGATTTACATATTAACAATATTCATTGGTTTATTTTTAATGTTGCTGATATGTTCATTACATTGGGTGTTTTAATGTTAATTTATTTAGAATTTGTTAAAAAAAAAAATGATTAGAGCTTTATTTTTTGGATTTATTTTACTTTTACCAGCGTGTGGTGGCGTTAAAGATGCCCTGACATTAAAAAAAAAGTCTTCTGCTGATGAATTTTTAGTTGAAAAAAAAAGCCCATTAGTAATTCCACCTGATTTTGGTAAACTTCCAGAACCCACTACTAGTCAAAATAATGATGTGAGTGAAAACGAAAATGAAATTGAAGAATTATTGACAAATAAGAAAGATAACGCTGTATCAAGTGAAAACAAATCTCAATCATCATCGTTAGAAGAGACAATCTTAAAAAAGATCAAATAAATTCAATGTTAACTCAAAAGATCTATTTTAATAATTTTAAATTTAAAAATATTAAAAATAATAAAAAAATTTCAAGATTTTTAGGTTATCTTAAAAAATCGCCAAATGAAGTTTTACAGTCTTTAAGCTCAAATTATAAAGATTCATATAGTGAAAAAATTATTAAAAAAAATAAAATATACAAAAATTTTAGAGTGATAGGAATGGGTGGCTCAATACTTGGTGCTAAAGCAATTTATAATTTTTTAGAGCCAAAATTTAAAAACTTTCAATTTATTGATAATTTTTCTGGTAATAAAAAAAATAAAAAAAAAATACTAAACTTGATAATTTCTAAATCGGGAAATACTTTAGAAACAGTATCTAATGTTAGTGTTCTGATCAAAAAAAAAGAAAAAAATATTTTTATAACTGAAAATAAAAAAAGTTATTTATTGGAACTAGCAAATAGATTAAAAGCAGAAATTATAAGTCATAATAATTATATTGGAGGAAGATATTCAGTTCTTTCAGAAGTTGGTATGTTGCCAGCACAATTGATGGGTTTTAAGCCTAAAAAGTTTAGACGGCTCAATTATTTAATTAAAGATAAGAGTTTTATTAATTCTTTAGTAAGTAATGTTTCAAACATACTTAATCTTAGTAAAAAAAAAACCAATTCTGTAATTCTAAATTATGATTATAAATCAAAAGAATTTTTTAATTGGTATCAACAATTAGTTGCAGAAAGTTTAGGAAAAAAAAGGAAAAGGAATTCATCCAATAATTTCAAAAATGCCAGAAGATAATCATAGCTTAATGCAGTATTATTTGGATGGAAATAAGAACAATTTTTTTACACTTTTTTTTTTCAAAGAAAAAAATTCACAAAAAATAAATAAAAAAATGATTTTAAAATCACATTCATTTATTGAAAATAAAAGATTAAACGATATTTTGTTTTCACAATTTTCAGCAACTGAAAAAGTGTTTAGAAAAAAAAAAATACCTTTTAGAAGTTTTATTATAAATAGTAGAAATGAGGAAACATTAGGAGAATTATTCACGTTTTTTATTTTAGAAACAATTTTATTAGGCATGGCTATGGGGGTAAATCCTTATGATCAACCTGCTGTGGAATTGATTAAAAAAGAGACGAAAAGAAGCTTAATCTAGGTAAGACAAAAATATTATTTTTGAAATACCGTACATTTTTCGCTCAATTAATTTTAAACTTGATGGATAATTATCAGGTTCTTTTTTATGCCTATGTAAAATGATAATTCCATTTTTATTAATTATTTTTCTGTCTTTGATTTCGTTAAGCAAACTTTCTAAATTTTTATCTTTATATGGTGGGTCTAAAAAAATTATATCAAATTTATTGTTTAAGTTTGAAAAAATATTTAAATTGTAGATATTTTTTTCAATTATCTCATAATTTTGAATTGTATTTAAACTAGATAGATTTTTCTTTAATATAGGTAATACGCCTTGATAATTTTCGATAAAAATTACTTTTTTTACACCTAAAGATAAACACTCGATTCCAAAGGAACCCACACCAGAGAATAAATCTAGTATATATGAATTAGAAAAATTAATTTTAAATTTTTTTGAATGTTTAAGAATATTAAAAATAGATTCTTTTGTAAGATCTTTAAGAGGTCTAGTTTTTTTATCTTTCGGTTCTAAAATTTTTTTTCCTTTAAAAGATCCTGAAATAATTCTCATTCTTTAATAACTTTATATCCAATATCTTTTCTATAAAATCCATTCGCCCAATTGATTTCATCAAGAACTCTTATTACCTCTTTCCTCGCCGATTTAAAATTATCTGACCTAGTTACAATATTCAAAACTCTACCACCATTTGATAAAATTTTGTTCTCAATAATTTTTGTTCCTGCGTGAAAAATAAACTGATTGCTCTTTAAATTTAATTTTTCTAGATTTAGCGTAATATTATTTTTATATTTATCTGGATAACCTTTCGAACACAACACAATACAAATTGACTTATCATCATACCATTCAATATTTAATTCATGCAGTTTTTGATCAATACATTTATTTATGATGAATGAAAAATCAGTTTTTAACTTTGGAAGCAATGTTTGACATTCTGGATCTCCCATTCTTACATTATACTCGATTAGAAAAGGCTCTTCATTAACGACCATAAGACCCGCGTATAAAAAACCTTTATATTCACAATCAAGTTCTTTTAAGCCTTTAAGAGTGGGTTTAATAATTTTCTCAATTATTTT
>CACNRG010000022.1 GCA_902622805.1 uncultured Pelagibacteraceae bacterium
TTAGCACCTGCTTGAATAGCTAATTTAGAATTTTCAAAGTTAATTCCACCATCAATTTCAATATCAAAATCAATATTTTTTTCTTCTTGAATTTTTTTTAATTCTTTAATTTTGTCCAAAACCTCTGGCATAAATTTTTGACCACCAAAACCGGGATTAACACTCATAACTAAAACTAAGTTAATTTCTTTTAAATGATCTTTTATAATACTTACTTTTGTCTCTGGATTTAAAGATACGCCCACTTTTTTTCCCAAATTCTTAATCTTTTTAATGGAAGCAAATAAATCTTCAGTCGCTTCTGGATGGATTGTAATAATATCAGCACCAGCATCAGAATAAGCATCAATGTATTTGTGAACTGGTGAAATCATTAAATGCACGTCAAATTCTATAGTACAATTTTTTTTTAATGCCTTAATTACTGGTGGGCCTATTGTTAAATTAGGAACAAAATGACCATCCATCACATCAACATGTATTAAATCAGCACCAGCTTTTTCTAGTCTTTTAATTTCATTACCTAATTGACTAAAGTCAGCTGATAAAATTGATGGTGAAATTTGTATTTTTTTCATTTAATACTAAATTTATTAGTATCAACTTTTAAAATTTTATTGAATTAAAAAATTGATAAATCTGCCTTGAAATTTCACTTTCAAGCGGAAAAGAGAGCATTCCCATAACTGAGTAACCTAAAAAATATGGCATTAAATAAAATCTTATCATAAAGAAGAACCAGGCTACATAAAGAGGCACTAACGGCTGAATAATGAACGAAGGCGTTAAAGGTTTAAAAACAGTCAGTAATGGATTTGTGTATTTTACAAAAACCTTCATAAAAAAGAATTCTGAATCTTCTCTTTGAAATATATTCATTGCAACTCTCCCAACCAAAGTCCACATGATTATACCAAGAATATAGTCAATAATATAAACTATTGGATGAAAATTAGCTGACATTATGGAATTTATATTTGAAAATTAAATGAAATAAAAGGGGCGAAATTAATCGCCCCTTTAAAAGATTATTTATTTTTGTGTCATTACTTGAGCACCCGCAGGAACTCTAGCGTCATCAACCATTTTTTGTGTTGAAGCGTTTGGTGCTGGAGTCATTAAACTCACAACTACCATTGATACTAAACTAACAAAAGATCCGAAGATACCAAATGTTAATTGAGTAATTCCTAAGAATCCACTTCCACCAGTTCGTACCCAAACTAGATACCAAATAGAAGATGCAAGACCTAAAGCCATACCAGCAATAGCGCCTTGTCTATTAGCTCTCTTCCACCATACACCAAGTACAAGTGGGAAGAACAAACCAGACATCGCAAAGTCAAAAGCCCAAATTACCGAACCTAAGATACCTTGGATCTCCATTGCAGCAATAGTCGCTCCAGCAAAACCAATCACTACAAGTAATACCCTTGCAACAAGTAGTCTTTTTGCAGTCTCCGCTCTTGGATCTATCATTTTGTAATATACGTCATGAGAGATCGCATTCGCAATTGCTAGAATCAAACCATCTGCAGTTGACATGGCAGCAGCCATACCTCCAGCGGCAACTAGACCTGATATAACATATGGCAATCCAGCTACTTCAGGAGTTGCTAACACAACAGCTTTACCAGCCATGAAAAACTCGTTCAATTCAACGGTTCCATTACCATTGAAGTCGCTGATAAACATTAAGTTTGCTTGATTCCAGTTTTGATACCAATCTATCGCCTGAACTTCTGCAACTGATTTACCGATAATACCTGTTGGTAAGTTCGGGTCAATTAAAGCAAGTTTAGAAAGCGTAGCTAACATTGGTGCAGAAGAATATAGTAGGAAGATAAAGAATAAAGACCAACCTACTGATTTTCTAGCTGCTTTTACACTTGGAGTAGTAAAGAATCTCATCATTACGTGTGGTAATGAAGCTGTTCCCATCATCATTGCCAACGCAAGAGAAATAAACGCCCAAGGTGTAGCATTCACTGCAGAGTGAGCTTTGGTAATACCAGCTAACCCTTTTGGTACAGTTTTTAGATCAGCAGCTGCGTTTTTTACAAAACCATACTGTTGTTCTAATTCACCAATTCTAGCTACCTCATCAGCTAACATAAAGTGAGGGAAAAAACCCGCACCTATTGAGTTACTGATCCAGAATACTGGAAGTAAGTAAGCTATAATTAATACAATGTATTGCGCGACCTGTGTCCAAGTTACTCCTCTCATACCACCTAACATTGAACATAATAAGATACTTATTAATCCAACATAGACTGCGTATTGAAACGGAATATCTAGTGCAACAGATGCAATAGTACCTGTAGCATTAATTTGAGCAGTCACATAAGTAAATGAAGCGACTGTTAAAACTATTACCGCAAGTAGTCTTGCTAAATTTCCACCGTATCTTGTACCTACGAAGTCTGGAACTGTGTAACAACCAAATTTTCTTAAATAAGGTGCTAACAAAGTTGCTACTAATACATAACCACCTGTCCAACCAACAAGCAAAGCCATATATCCATAACCTTTAAAGTAAATTCCACCTGCCATTGCAACGAATGAAGCACCAGACATCCAGTCGGCTGCTGTTGCCATTCCATTGAATACAGTTGGAACTTGTCTTCCAGCTACGTAATAATTACTTGCTTGAGCTGTACGAGAAAGCCAACCAATTAGTGCATAGATGAATACTGTAAAACTTACGAAACAAATACCTATTGTTTTCGAAGTCATACCCATCTGTTCACCAATTGCCATCAAGATTATGAAACCTATGAAACCTCCAGTATAGATTCCGTAAATCTTAGGCAAGTTATCTACAAAATTACCTTTAATCATTAGCGCTCTCCTTTTTCACTGAAGCCGAATTCTTCATCAATTTTTTCTTGTCTATTTGCAAACCAGAAAATTAAGATCACAAACAATCCAAGAGAACCTTGACAAGTGAACCAATAAGTCAACGGATATCCAAAAGGACCAGTAACTTCGTTCATTTCAGCGCCAAAAAGGAAGATGCCAATTGAGAACACAAACCAGATTGCTAAAGTAACAAATAGCAACCCTCTGGTTTTTTCCCAGTGTTGTTCATTTTTTGACATTATTTACCTCTCTCTTTTAGTTATAACTGGGCAAAACCATAACCATTATGAAAGTTTTTAAAAGGCTAAAAATTGTTCATATTAGGCAGTTATTTGCTCACTTTTTGAGGTATAATAGTCACACTCGTATCATATTATGCAAAAATATAAACTTTCTTGGAGAGATATAAAATTTGACGATTTTAAAGTCTATTTTTTTGCTTTGTTTAAAGCTTTTATTCCAAAGAAAAAGATCAAGAATTTAGATCAGCTTGAACATTTTATCCAAACAAAGTCTTCATGGGTATCACAAGTCACTTTATACAGTTATTTAAAAACTAGAATGGGTACAAGATACGTCTTACATTTTGATAATGATGAATTTATGCAATCTGTTAATCTTGCTAAATGGAATATTTATGCTGTTTCTCTTCAGGACTTAACTTTATTTATATTTTCTTATTTGAAAGTTCATTTTGATTTAAAAGAAATCGATAAAGCTAAAGATATATTTTTTAAAATTTTAGATGATGAAACTACAAACAATATGCCACTAGATATTATCGAAGATGCAAAAAAGAATTTTTGCAAAAGGTATGAGTCTATTAATTGGGATAAATATTACGGGGATCTTCCATTTAATTCTAGTGCTCTTTCATTATACAAGTGGGCTCCCATTGCAGAAGAACTAAAAACACTTGATAGAAAGATCGTTTTAAATTCTATGATTTTAAAATGGGATGTAATCAAAAAAGAGTTTGAGGAAAGAATTCAGCTTTAAATATTTTTTCTGTTGTCAACCAAACTTTGTACAACAGTTGGGTCAGCTAAAGTTGTAGTATCTCCTAATTGACCATGTTCGTTAGCAGCAATTTTTCTTAAAATCCTTCTCATAATTTTTCCTGATCTTGTTTTTGGTAAACCAGGTGTAAAATGAATCAGGTCAGGTGTTGCTAATGGGCCTATTTGTTTCCTTACCCATAGTTTTAAATCTCTCTCTAACTCTCCAGTTTCTGTCTCACCAGCGTTTAAAGTTACATAACAATATAAACCATTCCCTTTTATATCATGTGGGTACCCAACTACCGCGGCTTCAGCAACCTTAGGATGAGCAACAAATGCACTTTCGATTTCTGCCGTACCTAGATTATGACCAGATACTATTATTACATCATCTACTCTTCCTGTAATCCAATAATAACCATCTTTATCTCTTCTACAACCGTCACCAGTAAAATATTTTCCATCAAATTGAGAAAAATAAGTATCAATAAATCTTTGGTGATCACCATAAACAGTTCTCATTTGACCTGGCCAAGATTGAGCAATACAAAGTCTTCCTTCTCCAGCACCCTTTATTTCTTTACCATCTTTATTTAGCAAAACAGGTTTAATTCCATAAAATGGTTTTGTTGCAGATCCAGGTTTTAGGGGCATTGCACCAGTTTGAGGAGATATCATTATTCCTCCAGTTTCTGTTTGCCACCAGGTATCAACTATTGGACATTTAGAGTTTCCAACAGTTTTATAATACCACATCCAAGCCTCAGGGTTGATTGGTTCACCTACTGTACCGAGAAGTTTCAAGGATTTCCTTGATGTCTTATTTACTGGTTTGTCACCTTCTCTCATCAAAGCTCTAATTGCTGTTGGAGCAGTATAAAATGTATTTACTTTATATTTATCTACTATTTGCCACCATCTAGAACTATCAGGATAGTTAGGTATTCCTTCAAACATTATAGTTGTGGCACCATTAGCAAGTGGACCATAGATGATATAACTATGTCCTGTTACCCACCCGATATCGGCCGTGCACCAATAAATATCTTTTGGTTTATAATTAAAAATATACTGATGTGTCATTGATGCATATACCATGTAACCACCAGTGGTATGTAAAACTCCTTTTGGTTTACCAGTTGAACCTGATGTATACAAAATAAATAAGGGATCTTCCGCATTCATTTCCTCAGGTTCACAATAAGACGAAACATCTTTTATCAAATCATGATACCAAACATCTCTATTATCATTCCAATTAATTTGATTACCAGTTCGTTTAACAACAATGCATTTCTTCACATTGGGACAACTTAATAACGCTTCATCTGTTGTTTCTTTAAGCGGAATAGTTTTTCCACCTCTAACACCCTCATCTGCTGTAATAATATATTCAGACTCACAATCATTGACTCTTCCAGAAATAGATTCAGCAGAAAATCCTCCGAAAATAATTGAATGGATAGCACCAATTCTAGCACAAGCTAACATTAAAATCGCAAGTTCAGGTATCATTGTTAAATAAATTGTAACTCGATCTCCTTTCTGGATTCCAAGTTTTTTTAAACCATTTGCAGCCTTTGATACTTTTTGATGTAATTGTTTATAAGAAATTTTTTGATTATCTTTTGGATCATCTC
>CACNRG010000023.1 GCA_902622805.1 uncultured Pelagibacteraceae bacterium
AATGGTTAATAAAGCTAAAAAATACATTCAATTAGGTGACATTTTTCAAGTAGTTTTAAGTCAAAGATTTGAGGCTAAATTAACAAAAAAACCATTAGATATTTATAAAAAACTTAGAATTACTAATCCCTCTCCTTTTATGTTTTTCTTTAATTTTAATGACTTTCAAATTATTGGTGCCAGCCCAGAAATACTAGTAAGATTAAGAGACAACCAGATTACTGTAAGACCTATAGCTGGAACAAGACCACGAGGAAAAACACTAAAAGAAGATCGTTTTTATGAAAAAGATCTTCTAAAAGATAAAAAAGAGTTATCTGAACATTTGATGCTTCTTGATTTAGGAAGAAATGATGCTGGAAAAGTATCAATGATTAACACTGTAAAAGTTACAGAAAGCTTTATTATTGAGAGATATTCACATGTTATGCATATCGTTTCAAACGTAATTGGGAAATATAATAATAAATTTTCTAAATTTAAATCATTACTAGCAGGATTTCCTGCGGGAACAGTTTCTGGTGCACCTAAAATTAGAGCCATGGAAATTATTGATGAACTAGAGACAACTAAAAGAAAAGTATACGCTGGAGGAATTGGATATTTTTCAGCTAATGGTGAATTCGACACTTGTATAGCTTTAAGAACAGCAGTAGCTAAGAATAAAAAATTTTATGTTCAAGCAGGAGCTGGCATAGTTGCTGACAGCAAACCTTTAAAAGAATATGAGGAAACAGTTAATAAAGCTAAAGCTTTAATTAATGCATTAAAATGAAAAAAATAATTTTAATTGATAATTACGATAGCTTCACATTTAATCTTTATCATTATCTATCATCGTTAAAAATAAATGTTGATGTAATTAGAAATGATCAAATTACCCCAAAAGAAATCTTAAAAAAGAAATATAATAAGATTGTAATCTCACCTGGACCAGGTAATCCCAATCAATCTGGTAATTGTCTTAAAATTGTAAGATCTTTATATAAAAAAATACCTATACTTGGTGTTTGTTTAGGTCATCAAATAATTGGACAAGTATTTGGCTCTAAAATTATACAAACAAAAAAATTAATGCACGGAAAAACAAGTAAAATAATTTCAAAAAAGACTGGTATATTAAAAAATCTTCCAAAAATTTTCGAAGCAACTCGTTATCACAGCTTAATTATAGATAAAAAATCTCTCTCAAAGAATCTTGAGATTACTGCTGAAACTAAAGATGGATTAATAATGGGTGTCCGCCACAAAAAATACCATGTTCATGGCGTGCAATTTCACCCTGAAAGTATTAAAACTAAAATAGGTATTAAAATTTTAAAAAACTTTATTAGAATTTAAGATTAATGAAACAATTTTTAGAAAAAATCAAAAATAAAGAAAATTTATCTTTTGAAGAAAGTAAAGTAGCTTTTGAATTATTAATGGAAGGCAAAGCTGAAGACAAAGAGATATTTGATTTTTTGACACTTTTATCAGCTAAAGGTGAAGCTTCAGATGAAATAGCTGGAGGAGTTTTTGTCCTAAGAAATAAGTCTAAAAGAGTAAATGTAGATAATTGTGTTGATACATGTGGTACTGGTGGAGACGGTATGAATACACTTAATATATCTACTGCATCTGCTTTATTATTAGCAAGTATGGGTATTAAAGTTGCAAAACATGGAAATAAAGCTGTATCCTCTAAGTGTGGATCAGGTGATGTTTTAGAAGCTTTAAATATAAAGATTGATTTAGAACCAAACGATATAGAGACGCAAATTAGTAAAAATAATTTTGGTTTTATGTTTGCACCTAATTATCATAGCGCAATGAGATTTGTTGGTCCTACTAGAAAAAAAATTGGTAAAAGGACTATATTTAATATGATTGGACCTTTAAGCAGCCCGGCACTTGTAAAAAAACAAGTGGTTGGAGTTTTTGATAAAAAACTCTTAAAGATATTCGCAAATGCTTTAAAAAATTTAAATATTAAATTTGCATGGATTGTAAATAGCGAGGATGGTTTAGATGAGATATCACCTTACACTAAAACTAACGTTGTTCAATTAAAAGATAGTAAAATTTCTGAAATTATTATTGATCCAAAAGAATTAGATGTAAATGCAGAAAAATTTGAGAATCTTATTGGAGATGACGCAAAATTTAATGCAAATAAAATGATTGACATATTTAAAGGTAAAGATAATGATTTTTCTAAAGCTGTTTGCTTAAATGCTGCTGCAGGTCTAATTGTAAATGAAACTCATCAAAATTTTGCTGATGCTTATTATAACACAAGAGAACATATTTTATCAAATAAAGTTATTAAACATTTAGAAAAAATTCAAAATGGCTGAAAATGTTCTTGAAAAGATAATTAATAAGAAAATTGAAAAAATAGTAAATTTAAAAAAAACTATTTCACTAGAATCATTAGATGAATTAATTAATACAAACAAAACATTTATTAATTTTAAAGAAAAAATTGAAAATAATATTAAAGAGAACAATTTTTCAGTTATTGCTGAAATTAAAAAAAGCTAGTCCTTCGGCAGGTATAATTATAAAAGATTATGATCCCATTAAAATAGCTAATATATATAATGCTAATAAAGCTACTTGTTTATCAGTTTTAACTGAAGAAGATTTTTTTTTAGGAAACTTGATACATATTAGTAAGATTAAACAAAAAGTTAATTTACCAATTTTATGTAAAGACTTTTTTATAGATAAATTTCAAGTCCCTTTAGCAAAAAGTTATGGGGCTGACGCAATATTAATTATATTAGCTGGTGTTAGTGAAAAACTTGCTGATGATTTATATAACGAAGCTCTTAAGTTAAACATGTCAATAATTGTTGAAGTTCATACTGTTGAAGAAGCAAAACATGCTTTAAAATTTAAAGATGCTTTGATAGGTATAAATAATAGAAATCTTAAAACTTTGAAAACTGATATTAATACAACTTTTGATATTCATGATGTTTTAGTTAATCACCCTGGTCCATTGATTTCTGAGAGTGGAATTAAAACAAAAGAGGAATTGCTTGAACTTTCTAATAAAACAACTATTAAAACTTTTTTAATTGGTGAATCACTTTTGAAAGATCTAGATAATAATTCTATTTTTTCAATTCTTTAGTCGAATAATCCCCTATTTTATTAGCTTTTTTTACTATTGTGAATTATAGAGAACTTTTGTAGAACAGATTTGTACGATATTTGTTCTTATGCTTACAAAAAAACAAAAAAACCTGCTTTTGTTTATCAACAAGAAGTTGAGAAGCTCAGGTGTATCTCCTTCTTATGAAGAAATGAAGCAATCTCTTAATCTTAAATCTAAATCTGGAATTCATAGATTAATAAGCGCTCTAGAGGAGAGAGGGTTTATCAAAAGATTGGCCCATAAAGCAAGAGCATTAGAGGTTATTAAATTACCAGAAACCGCTTCTGCTAATGATATTTATAACAATTTTTCTCCAAGTGTTATCAAAGGTGGTTTAGATGAAGTTAAAATTAGCTCAGATGAGACTGAGGTTCCTGTTCTTGGTAAAATTGCTGCTGGTACACCAGTTGAAGCAATTCAAAATGAGGTATCTAGAATTCCTTTACCAAGTAATTTAGAAAAAAATGGAGATTATTTTGGTCTAAAAGTTCAAGGTGACTCTATGATTGAAGCCGGCATTAATGAAGGTGATACCGTAATTATTAGAAGAACCGATACAGCTGATAATGGTAAAATAGTAGTAGCTTTAATTGATGAACATGAAGCTATGCTAAAAAGAATTCGTAAAAAAGGTAAAGTTGTAGCACTAGAAAGTGCGAATAAAAACTATGAAACTAAAATTTTTGGCCCAGATAGAGTAAAAGTTCAGGGTGTTTTAGTATCTTTATATAGAAACTTTTAGAAAAATAGTCTAAACAATTTCAATGAAGAAAGTAGCAACTAGATTTGCTCCATCTCCTACCGGTCCATTGCATATAGGTGGTGTGAGAACAGCTCTATTTAATTGGTTATATTCAAAAAATAAAAAGGGTGATTTTTATTTAAGAGTCGAAGATACTGATAAAGAAAGATCAAAGGAAGAATATAAAAATCAAATAATAAAATCTCTTAAATGGATTGGTATTAATTATGATGGAGAAGAATATATACAGTCCAAAAAAGTTGAAAATCATATTAAAGTTGCAAATGAATTACTTAAAAACGGCTCTGCATATAAATGTTATTGTTCGAGTGAAGAAATAGAAGAACAAAAAAAAAGAGCAAGACAAAAAAAAATTCCTTATATTTATGACAGAAAGTGGAGAGATAAAAAGGAATCTGATGCACCCAAAGATATAAATCCAGTTATAAGATTTAAAAGTAAAATAGATGGTACATCGATACTAAAAGATTTAGTTCAAGGTGATGTTGAAATAGATAATAATACTATTGAAGATTTTATTATCTTAAGAAATGATGGAACACCAACATATAACTTATCGGCATCTGTTGATGACCATCAAATGAATATGACACACATAATTAGAGGTGATGATCACAAAATAAATACCTTTAAACAAATTCAAATTTATCAAGCAATGAAGTGGGAGATACCCTCATTTGCTCATATACCTTTGATACACACAATTGAAGGAAAAAAATTATCAAAGAGAGACAAAGCTTCTACCTTAGATGATTATTCTAAAATTGGCATTATACCAGATGCTTTAAGAAATTATCTTTTAAGACTAGGTTGGTCTTATAAAGATAAAGAGATTTTTACATTAGATGAAAGCATTAAATTTTTTAATCTTGAAGGAATTGGTAAATCTCCTTCAAAACTAGATATGAGTAGAATTTTATCAATAAATGAGTATTACATTAAGAATATCAGCGAAAATGATTTGTTTGATCAACTAATCGAGTATTGCAAATTATATAAAAGTGAAATTCAATCAGATAAAAAAGATAAGCTTAAGAAATCTCTAATCTTCCTGAAAAATAAAGCTAAAACCCTGGAAGATATATTTAATAATGGTCAATATATTACGTTAGATGAGGTTAATTTTGATCAAGATGATATTAAGTTAATTGATGATAAGGCCAAAAAAGTCATATCAGATTTCTGTGCTAAACTAAGCAACATTGATAAACTAAACAAAGAAACATTAGAGCCAATAGTAAACGAATTGATTAAATCAAACGATACTAATTTTAAAGGGGTTGGTCAGCCTTTGAGAATAGCTTTAACAGGATCTAAATTTGGACCTGGAATATATGATATAATTATTTCTCTTGGAAAAGAAGAAGTAACAAAAAGATTAACTGATAAGAAACTTAGTTAATACCGATGAAGCTTCATCAGAAGATGAAGTTTTTGACCTGATTTTAGATAAAGTTTCTTCACAATCATTAA
>CACNRG010000024.1 GCA_902622805.1 uncultured Pelagibacteraceae bacterium
TTGTTTTGTTAATCATAATAGCTATTTTGTTATTTTTTCTTTTAAAAAAAGAAACAGATATTGTTCGATACCAGGACGTTTATGGCCGTGTTAAATAATTAACACGACCACTAAAATATATTTAAAACCAATTGTTTGGTATTATTACATAATGTATTGAAAGTACTATACCTACCGAAACAGTTAAGCCGAATACCATTTTTAGGAAATCTTTTCCAATTAATGGAAAGACGTAACCTAACTTATATTCTTTGTTCATGGTAGCTATAGCAAGTTCTCTTCCACATAATAAACCAACAAAAACCCATGTCGTTGACATAGGTAAATCGTTTAGTTCTTTAAAGTAGAATAAGACACCAGCATAAATTACATTAATAATTGTCGCTGATCTTGCATATCTAGTTCCTGTTTTTTCAAGAACAACTTTTTGAATTGGTCCACCTTGAATGTAGAAAATATAGAATAACAAAGCTGTAAAGTAACCCATAACTATTAAAAGCAATGTTAAATCCAATTGTCTAGGTAGATACACGGCAATATTAGCCACGTCGTGAGACAACCACACCCACCATAACCAACCAGAAGAAATCCAAACACTATTTCTCCAGAAGCCTACCCATTTTTCGTCTACTTCATCAAATTTCTCATTAATGAATTTAGAAACACCTATCCAGGCGATATAAGCAACCATTGCTGCTAAACCATAACCAACAACGCTTTTCATAAGCATTTTTTCAAGCACAACCGTTGAGGCAAATGCTGAAAGAACTAAGAAAGTAGTAGATACTGGTATTCCAATTCTTGTTAATAATAATAGTATTGCAGGTGCTACTGCGTGATACCATTGAATTTCTTGATAAGGTATTCTATTTAATCTTCCATAAGAAATATCACCATCATATGAATACCATCCCCATGTTAATGCTATAATCATAACACTCGAAGCAGATCCTGCAAGCACATACCATTTAAACCACTTCTTTTTTGAAGCTATAAATGTACCCAGTGTTTGAATTGAGTCGTTAGCGATAACACTATAACCGGCAAGAGCAAACCCTATAACCGTGTAAATTAAAGCCATATCCATTTTTTCTCCTTTATATTATTGTTTTCGGTTCCTATTGATTCATGACTTAAGGGGTATGTAATCTGAGAAGAAAAATAATTCTATATGTAAATTTATTAATTTGAGAATCGAATTGTAGATTCATCCGTGTCTAAACTAATTAAGATCAAAGTCTACTTTTTTGTTAAAATACAACCTTATAAATACCAATGATAAATAATGGTATCTGTAATCCAAAATTAGTTAGTATTGCTTTATCTTTGCTAATGAATCCAGCGATAGTCCATCCAACAACCCCTAATCCATGAAAATAAATATTTAAAGGATATATATTTAGATTTGTTAATAGAATACCAACTAAAACTAGAAATGTGCTTATCCATTTAAGATATTTCTTAATAAACATACGTTTTCCTTTCAGCTTGTTTTATTTAAATTTTAGATAATAACTTATCTACACTTTTTACATAATCCAAAAAACTCAAGATTGTATTTACTATATTTCATACCATCTTTGTCTTTGAAATTAGTTAAGTATTTAGAAAGACTTGCACTGCTAATTTCTGTTACTTTTTCACAGATCTCACAAATTGAAAATGCAGTAGCTTTTGATACCTGACAGCTTGAATTATGACATGCAATAAAGGCATTTCGACTTTCAATTTTATGAATTTTTCCTATTTCAACCAGCTTATCTAATGCTCGATAAACTTGTAGAGGAGCTTTAATTCCTTTCTTTTGTACATTATGTAGTATTGAATAAGCTTTCATTGGTTCAGGTGATTTATCAATTAAATCAAAAATGATTTGCTGATTTTTTGAAAGAGTTTGCATTTTATCTATTCTAACGATTCCTCTTTAATTTTTCAATTTAATCGATTGTTTTATGTTTAGCAGTGACAAAATAAATAGAAATAAAGAAGCTGCTATAATTGAAGGTCCAGATGCAGTATTAAATTCTAGTGAAGAAAACAATCCTAAGATCACAGACAACAATCCACCTATAATTGAATACATTACCATTTTTTGAGGACTTGAAGAGATATTTCTAGCCATTGCTGCAGGAATGATTAACATTCCTGTAATTAACAATAAGCCAACCATCTTAATTGATATTGCAATGATTGCTGCCATTAAAATTGTAAATAAAGCTTTTGCTCTATCAGGATTTAATCCTTCTGCCTCAGCTAATTCATAATTAACTGTTGATGCAAACAAAGGTTTCCAAATTAATTTTAGAACTAACAGAATTAATGCTCCTCCAATCCATATAATTAAAAGATCATCAACAGTTACAGCCAATATATCTCCAAATAATAATCCCATAATATCAAATCTAATAAAAGATAAAAAACCAATGACCACAAGACCTATTGCCAGTGATGAGTGAGCTAAAAGACCAAGCAAAGCATCACCTGGAAGATTAGTTCTTTTTTGAAGTTGTATTAAAGTTAAAGCTATTAAGGATGAAATGATAAATACTGAAAATGCTATATTGAATTCCATTGAGTAAGCTAGTGTTACCCCAAGTAAAGCAGAGTGAGCTAAAGTATCACCAAAATAGGATAATCTTCTCCAAACAACGAAACATCCGAGAGGTCCAGTAACTATTGCTACCCCAATACCTGCAATTAAAGCTCTTATAAAAAAATCATCTAGCATTTAATTTTTTTTTATTTCCCCTTCACTTGTATGAATATGATCATGTCTATGTTCATATCTTGATAAAATTTGAGAAGCTTGCTCACCGAACAAAGCTTTGTATTCATTATTTTTTGCTACATCTATTGGCGAGCCAGAGCAACAAACATGACCATTTAAACAAACAACATGATCAGTTGCACTCATTACAGTATGTAAGTCGTGAGAAATTAATAAAATTCCACAATTTAATTCATCGGAAATTTTCTTAATTAGTTCATACAAAGCAATTTCACCGGTAAAATCTACACCTTGAACTGGTTCATCGAGTACTAATAACTCAGGTTTCTTTGATATCGCTCTTGCAAGAAGTACTCTTTGAAACTCACCACCAGACAGATCACCTAAATTTTTATCTTTTAGATGAATAACACCAGTTAAAGACAAAGCCTCATCAATTAAATCATTACTAATACTTTCAGTTAAAACCATGAAATCATTTACTCTTAACGGTAGAGTCCAATCAATTGAAATTTTTTGCGGTACGTATCCAACTTTATTGGTGTATTTTTCAACCGAACCATCAATCTTTTTGTAAATACCTAAAGCAATTTTAGCTGTTGTACTTTTTCCTGATCCATTGGGGCCAATTAGAGTAACTATTTTACCTTTTTCAACTTGAAGTGATACTCCTTTGACAAGCCATTTATTATTTAAACTAAAACCAGCTTCATTTAACTTCACAAGTATATTCTGATTTGAGCCCATATTATTTCTTGACTTATAAATGTTATATTATTACATAATGTTATATTATAACAATTTAATTATACAACACATGAAAAACATAAAAAAATTACCATTTATTTTATCAATATTATCATTCTTAACTATTTTTATACCTGCAAATGCAGAAATAAAAGTAGTTACTTCAATTAAACCAATACATTCACTAGCAAGTTATTTAATGGATGGGGTGGCAAAACCAGATTTAATTGTGGATGGTTATGCTTCTCCTCATGGATTTGCACTTAAGCCAACTCATGCAAAAATGTTGCAAGAAGCTGATTTAATATTTTGGGTTGGTGAGGGCTTGGAAAATTTTTTAGAAAAACCACTTAAATCTATTGCAAAAAAAGCTGAGAAAATTGAATTAATGGAAATCAAAGGTTTAACTAAACTTAAATTTAGAGAAAGAAATATTTTTGAGGAACATGATCATGAACATAAAGAGGATGAACACGATGATCATGCTAAGAAAGAAGATGATCATGATGACCACAACCATGATAAAAAAGAAAAAGAACATGGTCACGATGATCACGGTCATGAAGGACACGCGCATGGTGAGTATGATCCACATATTTGGTTGGATCCAATAAATGCAAAAGTAATTTTAAGTGAAATGGCTAAACATTTAATTGAAAATGATCAAAAAAATGAGGCTAAATATAAAACAAATTTAAAAAAAGCACATAATGATTTAGATAAGCTCACTAAAAAAGTAAAATCTGAATTAAACAAAGATTTCAAATCGATAGTTTTTCATGATGCATATCAATACTTTGAGAAAAGATTTAAGATAAATATTCTTGGAGCATTTACTGTAAATACGGACGTTATGCCTGGTGCTGAACAGTTAGCTGAAATCAGAGAAATAATTGAACATGATAAAGTAAGTTGTATATTTTCAGAGCCACAATTTAATCCTGATATTATTAAGGCTGTTGCAAAAGATACAAATGTTGCAACAGGGGTCATAGATCCATTGGGAGCTACTCTTAATCCTGGAAAAGATTTATATTTTGATTTGATCAAAAATATGTCATCATCTTTTAAAGGTTGCTAGTAAATTATAGAGAATAAAAATTGTTGTAAAAAAATTTAGAATTATTTTCTTTTGTGTTTTTTAAAGGAGAATTTTTTAGGTCTTTTT
>CACNRG010000025.1 GCA_902622805.1 uncultured Pelagibacteraceae bacterium
ATATCGAACTCATTATTTCTTACTTCAAATATTTTCTTTTCAATATCATTTTTATCATACGTATATCTAAAATCTGAAACTTGAATTTTCTTAATATCAGTATCTCTCAATATTGAGTCTAAATCTAAGTTATTTGATATATCTATTTCGATTTGATTAATTTTATCAAAAAAAGTTTGATTAAACTCATCAACCCCAATCAAATTTTTTGGATTAATTAGAGCATAATTAAAATCGATATATTCAATTTTAATTTTTTCGTTGTTATCATTAAGAAATTTCTCAACTTCTAAATTGCTAATTTGACTTTTTTTTTTATAAAAGGCGTCTAATTCAAAGTACTCTATTTCTAGCTTTGTGTTTTCTTTTTCAAATAGTTTTTTGGCTAAAAATTTAGGAGTAGCAGTGCCAGCACCTACAAAATCAAATAATTTTTTTTGAAGCTCTCTATCTTTTAATCTTTTTTCAAATGCTGGAGCTGAAATATTATTCTCTAGCAAAAATTTTTCATACTTAATTCTTTGGAATACATTATTTTCATCTTTAAAATTTTTATTAGATTTAATTTTTTTTGATAAGGAGTTTTCAGATATGTAAATATTGAAATCTTTTATTTCTAAATTTAACAATGTTGTTGAAACTAAACCTGTTAATAATTCCTCAATTATATTATCTTCTAAGTTATCTTTAATTGCTTTTTGAGAAATTCCGGTTTGATTTAAATAATCGATAAATTCTTTTGTGGTAATATTTGTTTTATTTATTTTTGCAATATTATTTTGATTATTTGATAAAAAGCCACCACCAAATCCACCAAAACCGAAGGCAATAATAATTACTATTATTAGCACTACTGCACCAATTTTATTCTTATTAATATATTTTCCGATACTCATTTAAGCTCTATTTATGTATTGATCTGTAAAACCAAATCTATAGATTAAAAATGTAATTATGACAAATAAATATATTTATTTTGTAGCAAATTGGAAAATGTTTGGAAAATTAAAAACATTAAATTCAATAAATAAAGTTATGTCTTTTGTAAAAAAATTTAAAAAAAATAAATTAAAGTTAATTTATTGTCCCCCAGCCACTTTGATAAGTCCACTAAATGACAAATTAAAATCAACGATAATTCAAATAGGTGCTCAAAATTGTCATGAAAGCGACAGTTATGGTGCCAATACTGGTCAAATAAACTCAAGTATGTTGAAAGCAGTTGGAGCTAGGTATGTTATATTAGGACATTCAGAGAATAGACAATTAGGTGAAAATGACAATTTAATTAATTTAAAAATTAAAAACTCAATTAAATCCGGTCTAAAGATAATTTTTTGTATTGGTGAATCGCTTTCTCAAAAAAAAAATAAACAAACAAAAAGAATATTATCTAAACAAATTGATCGTGGATTAAAAAAAGTAGTAAATAAAAAAAAAATTATCATTGCATATGAACCTATTTGGGCTATTGGAAGTGGATTAACACCAAAAAATTCTGAAATTTTAGAAATAGTAAAATTTATAAAAGGTAAGGTTAGAGGTTCAAAAGTTTTATATGGAGGATCAGTTAATAATCAAAATATTAATGTTTTAAAAAAAATTAATAATGTAGATGGTTTTTTGGTGGGTGGAGCTTCTCAAAATTCAAATAATTTCGTTGATATAATAAGAAAAACCTTTAATTAGTCCGCATGGAAAATATTTTATTAATATTGAATATCATTTTTGCTATTATACTTGTGCTACTAGTTATGATGCAAAGATCAGAAGGTGGTGCATTAGGTATTGGCGTTTCTCACGAAAATATGATGTTTTCTAAATCTGCTGGAAATTTTATGACTAAGGCTACAGCTGTAATAGCAACGTTATTCATAATTTGTAGTCTAGCTCTAACTATTGTCTCAAGAGGTGAACTTACACCTGTCAACTCAGTTTTAGACACTGTTGAAGAAAAAACTGAGGATACCCCTTCAATACCAGAAAATAATTAATTTATTCTTTCCAATTCAATTTTTATTCGCTATAAGATACTTCCATGGCGCGATATATATTTGTCACTGGCGGCGTGGTTTCTTCAATTGGTAAGGGTCTTTCTTCAGCATCGTTAGCTTATTTGTTACAATCAAGAGGTTTTAAAGTTAGACTAAGAAAACTAGATCCCTATTTAAATGTGGACCCAGGAACAATGAGTCCATTTCAACATGGCGAAGTGTATGTTACCGATGATGGTGCAGAAACAGATTTAGACCTTGGTCATTATGAAAGATTCTCAAGTGTGTCAGCAAAAAAATCTGACAATATTACAACAGGAAAAATTTATAACGATGTTCTTAAGAAAGAGCGAAAAGGTGAATATTTAGGTAAAACAGTTCAGGTTATTCCTCATATTACAGATCGGATAAAACAGTTTATTAAAAATGATATATCTAAAGAAGATTTTGTAATTTGTGAAATTGGTGGCATTGTAGGCGATATTGAAAGTTTGCCTTTTGTTGAAGCTATAAGACAATTTGCAAATGATGTTGGTAAAAAAAATGCATTGTTTATTCATTTAACATTAGTTCCATATTTAAAAGCTTCAGATGAAATTAAAACAAAACCTACTCAACACTCAGTAAAGGAGTTAAGAAGCATTGGTATTCAACCTGACATTATAATTTGTAGATCGGAAAGATCTATACCTTTAGAGCACAGAAAGAAAATTTCATTATTTTGTAATGTTGATATTAAAAATGTAATTGAAACTGTAGACGTAAAAACGATTTATGAAGCACCTATGAGTTTTTTCAAAGAAAAACTTGATATACAAGTTTTAAATTATTTTAAATTAAGATCAAAAAAAACAGTTAATTTAAATCCATGGAAAAAAATTATTAAAATTATACTGCAAAATAAAAAACAAGTTAACATTGCTATAATTGGCAAATATGTTGAGCTTAAAGATGCTTATAAATCTTTAGATGAAGCATTAACTCATGGTGGTATTGAAAATAAAGTCAAAGTTAATTTAGTCAGAATAGACTCAGAAAAATTAAAAATTTCAGAAATTAAGAAAAAACTTAAAAATATATCTGGAATTTTAATACCAGGTGGTTTTGGGAAAAGAGGAACAGATGGTAAAATTGAAGCTATTAAACATGCCAGACAAAATAAAATTCCCTTTCTAGGAATTTGTTATGGAATGCAAATGGCAATAATTGAATTTGCTAGAAATAAATTAAATCTTAAAAAAGCTACCTCAAGTGAATTTGATAAAAAAGGCATACCAATTATTGGTCTGATTAACGAATGGACTAAAGATGGAAAAAAAGTTAAAGGTACTGATAAAGACCTTGGTGGAACAATGAGATTAGGATCATATGAGGCTAAACTCAAAGAAAATTCACAAATTAGAAAAATATATAAATCTAAATTAATTAAAGAAAGACATAGACACAGATATGAGGTGAATATAGCTTTCAAAGATAAATTCGAAAAAAAAGGTATGATTTTTTCAGGATTATCGCCAGATAATAAGCTTCCAGAGATTGTAGAATTAAAAGATCACCCTTGGTTCATAGGCGTTCAGTTTCATCCAGAATTTAAATCTAGACCTTTGACACCTCATCCTTTATTCTCTTCTTTTATCAAGGCTGCAAAAAATCATAAATGAGTAGTATTAAAGTAAATTGTGGAAATTTAGAGATTTCAAATGAAAATAAGATTTGTATTATTGCTGGACCTTGCCAACTTGAAACCGAACAACATGCGATGGACATGGCCGGTCAAATACAAGATATTACAAAAAAATTTGATTTAGGATTTATTTATAAAACATCATTTGATAAAGCTAATAGAACTAGTTTGTCAGGGAAGAGGGGTGCTGGTTTAGAATCATCATTACCAGTTTTTGATAAGATAAAAAAACAACTAAGTATTCCAATTTTAACTGACATTCACAATGTGGAACAATGTGAAATTGTTTCAAGCCATGTTGATGTTTTACAAATTCCAGCTTTTTTATGTCGACAAACTGATCTTTTAATTTCAGCTGCAAAAACCAATAAAATTATTAATGTGAAAAAAGGTCAATTTCTAGCACCATGGGATATGGTTAATGTAACTAAAAAAATTTCTGAGTCTGGCAACAAAAATATTTTGGTAACGGAAAGAGGCGCAAGTTTTGGTTACAACACTTTAGTTTCAGATATGAGAGCATTACCTATTATGGCAAAAAATGGTTACCCAGTAATTTTTGATGCCACACATTCAGTTCAACAACCAGGCGGCAAGGGGGAATCCTCTGGTGGACAAAGAGAATTTGTTGAATATTTAGCAAGAGCTGCTGTTGCAGTAGGTGTCGCAGGTGTATTTATTGAAACTCATCAAGATCCAGATAATGCACCTTCTGATGGTCCAAATATGTTACCGTTAAATAGATTGGAAAATTTAATAAGTCAGTTATTAGATATTGATAAACTTATAAAAAATAAATAAGTTTAATAATTGATTAATCAAGTTTACTCTATTAAGGGTCTAAATGTTTTTATATAATTAATTAATAAATGAGTTTTAAAATTCACAATTATATTGACTTAAATTCAAAAGAATTTTCTGTAAGATTCTTTAATCAAAGATTACCGTTTATTTATA
>CACNRG010000026.1 GCA_902622805.1 uncultured Pelagibacteraceae bacterium
ATTTGAAAAACCTACAAAATCTGTTCCACCATGACTTTTTACGACTGGTGAGTCCAAGCCAATAAATATTGCTCCATTATATAATCTAGGATCTAATCTTTTTTTAAATTTTCTTAGATTTGAGATGTTAAGTAGTGATGAAAATTTACTGATTAATGAACCACCCAGAGCTTTTTTGAGTTCATCTGTAATAAAATTTGCTGTACCTTCTGCAGTTTTTAAAGCAACATTTCCAGTAAATCCATCTGAAACAATAACATTAACTTTTCCGTTCATTAGTTCGTTGCCTTCAATATATCCTAGAAAATCATAGTCTTCTGATTTTTTTTCGTTCATTATTTTATATGTATCCTTAATAATTTCATTTCCTTTTAATTCTTCCGAGCCAATATTTAATAATGCAACTTTGGGGGTCTCATCAGGGTACAATGATTTATATAAAGAGGCTCCCATAATAGAAAAATCAAATAAATTTTTTGAACTGCATTCAATATTAGCACCCAAATCTAATACAACACTCATTCCCTTTTTATTAGGCCACAACGCAGACAAGGCAGGTTTATCTATATTCTCAAGCATCTTCAAATTAAGTTTTGAAATAACTAATAAAGCACCTGTGTTACCTGCTGAAATAACAATATCGCAATCTTTTTTTTTTACACTTTCAATAGCTAGCCACATACTTGTATCTTTCCCTCGTTTAGCTGCTTCTAGCGGACTATCCTCACTCGAAACTTTATTAGAGGTATGGACAATTTCAAAGTTAGTTCTATTGATTTTATTATTTATATGATTTTTAATTTTTTTTTCATCTCCAAAAATTTTATAAAACACATTACTATTTGATAAATGATGATTGATTATTCCATCAATTATTTTTTTAGGTGAATTATCGCCTCCCATTGCATCCACTGCAATTCTAATCATTGATGACATTATAATATCTAATTAAAAATTAATCTTTTGGGTCCAGAACTTGACGACCTTTATACATTCCTGTTTTTAAATCTAAATGATGAGATAATCTATATTCACCTGATTTTTTATCTTCAATAACATTTTTCGAAGAAAATTTCATATTTTGAGCCCTTCTCATTCCAGTTCTTGAAGGAGTTTGTTTTCGTTTTGGTACAGCCATAATTATCGATTGTTTACACTTTTTAAATATGAATTCAAATTATTTTTTTTAAGATCAGCACTAAAATTATCAAAATAATCAACCAAATATTCATTATTTTGGAAATTTTGTAAAAAAGTAGACAAGCACTCTAATTTTTTATCAAATTTCATATCATCCCAAAAATGAATTTCAGATATGATGCCATGAAATACATTAATATAATCTTTCATTTTTTTGTTAATTGATTGATCTCCATAACCAATTTCTCTAATACTTAATTCTAACTGTCTAAAATTAAAATCATATAAATCTTGAAGATTTTTTTCATTTTCTTTACTTTTAAATTCTTTTAATATGAAGGCAAAATGGAATAAAAATAAAGATAATCTATCACTAAAAGTGTCTTGATTATTAATTACACCTTTATAAAGAGATTTATTAGTGGTTAATCTTACCAAACTATTATAAAAATTTAAATATTCAGTACTCATGAAAAAAATATTAATACTATCTATTATTTTATTAGCAAGTTGTTCATTAAATAAAATTGTTCAACATCATGGTGTTCATAACTTGGAAAAAAAGCAAGCAAAACTTAAGGTTAATCAAACAAATAAAAATGAGATACTTGCATTAATTGGACCTCCTTCAACAAAAAGTACATTTGACAATGATGTTTACATTTACATTGAAAGAAAAACAAGTGGTTCAAAACTTACAAAATTTGGCAAAAAAAAATTAATTAAAAATGACGTGCTAGTAATTGAAGTTGATAATAGAGGCATCCTTTTAACTAAAAATTTCTATAATAAAAATGATATGAAAGAAATAAATTTTGATGAAAATATTACAGGAATAAATTATTCAAAAAAATCTTTTATATATAACTTTTTAAGTTCAGTCAGACAAAAAATTGATGATCCTCTTGGCAAAAAGAGGATCAAGAACTAATTTTTAATTATTAGCCTGCAATTACAGCTAAAAGTAATAATGCTACTATATTTGTAATTTTAATCATAGGATTTACAGCTGGACCAGCAGTATCCTTGTAAGGATCTCCAACTGTGTCACCAGTTACTGCAGCTTTATGAGCCTCAGAACCTTTTCCACCATGATTACCATCTTCAATATATTTTTTAGCATTATCCCAAGCACCGCCACCTGCTGTCATAGAAACCGCTACAAAAAGACCTGTAATAATTACACCTAACAACATTGCTCCAACTGAAGCAAGAGCCGCTACTTGGCCTCCAATTGCAAAAATTATAAAATATAAAACCACTGGTGATAAAACTGGTAATAAAGATGGAATAATCATTTCTTTAATTGCGGCTACAGTTAAAAGATCAACTAATTTTGCATAATCTGGCTTCTGTTTTTTTTTCATTATGCCTGGAAATTTTTTGAACTGTCGTCTAACTTCAATCACAACAGCTCCACCTGCTCTTCCAACGGCTTGCATTCCCATTGAACCAAAAAGATAAGGCAACATTCCTCCAATTAATAAACCAACAACAACATATGGGTTAGAGAGATCAAAAGTTACTACTATGCCCTCTAGAGCTGAACCTGCTTCTTTTGAAAAATGTTTAATATCTTCTGTGTACGCAGCAAATAAAACTAAAGCGCCTAAACCTGCAGAACCAATTGCATAACCTTTGGTTACTGCTTTTGTTGTATTTCCAACAGCATCTAATGCATCTGTTGTTTTTCTTACTTTTTTATCTAAATTAGACATTTCGGCAATACCACCAGCGTTATCGGTAACAGGTCCATATGCATCTAAAGCTACTACCATACCAGCTAGAGCAAGCATTGTAGTAACTGCAATTGCTATACCAAAAAGTCCAGCTATATAATTTGTTAACAAAATTCCGCCTACAATTATAAGAGCCGGTACTGCAGTCGCCTCCATTGAAATTGCTAAACCTTGAATTACATTTGTACCATGACCTGTAGTGGATGATGCTGCAACAGATCTTACTGGACGATAATTTGTCCCTGTATAATATTCAGTAATCCATATTAATAATCCTGTAATCAATAATCCAATAACACCACAATAATATAAGCTCATACCATTAAAAGTTTTATCATTTACAGTATATTCATTTGTAAAACCTATTACATAATCTGTAACAGGATAAAGAATTGCAAGCGATGCGATTGCTGAAACAACAAAGCCTTTATATAAAGCGTTCATCACATTATTCGTGCTTCCTAATTTAACAAAAAATGTTCCAATAATAGATGTTAATATACATGCTCCACCGATAGTTAAAGGGTAAATCATCATTTTAGTATCACCAACAAAGAAAATTGAAGAAAGAACCATTGTTGCTACGATTGTTACAGCGTATGTTTCAAATAAATCTGCAGCCATACCTGCACAATCACCTACATTATCACCAACATTATCAGCGATTACTGCGGGATTTCTTGGATCATCTTCTGGTATACCAGCCTCAACTTTTCCAACTAAATCAGCTCCTACATCTGCACCTTTAGTAAAAATACCACCACCCAATCTTGCAAAAATAGATATTAAAGATGCACCAAATCCTAATGCAACAAGTGCATTAACAATTTCTCTTTCATTAATATTGAATTTTAATAAAAAATAATAATAAACAGCAATTGCTAATAAAGCTAAACCTGCAACTAACATTCCAGTTACTGCACCTGATCTAAAAGCAACAGAAAGACCTTGAGCCAAACCTTTTCTTGAAGCTTCTGCTGTTCTTACGTTAGCTTGTACTGATACAAGCATACCAACATATCCTGCTATTCCAGATAAAGCAGCGCCAATTAAATATCCTAATCCAACTAAAGGACTAAAGGCAACACTAACAATAACTAAAACAACTACTCCAACAATTGAAATTGTTTTATATTGTCTAGCTAAATAAGCTTTAGCACCTATTTGTATCGCAGAAGCAATATCTTGCATTTTTGCATTACCAGCGCTTGAGTTTAAAATATTTTTACCAGTAAAATATCCATAAACGATGGATAAGAAACCTGCTGCTATAGTGTACAAAAGTATTGTTTCAACGGATATGTTCATAATTACCTTAAGTTTATTAGTTGATAAATTTTAAGCCCGGACAATACAAAAAAAGCTAAAAAAGACAATGATAAGTTTCAAAAATTATGAGTATAACCTTTAATTTTTTGCCTAATAATTATACCCTTTTTATCAATTATCTGAGATTTTTGAAAAGAAGGTAAAATTTCACCGATTTTAGTTATTTTAACTCTTAATTTTTTTGAAATTTTCTGGATGATTCTTGATTTATTTTTACTAGCGGTAAA
>CACNRG010000027.1 GCA_902622805.1 uncultured Pelagibacteraceae bacterium
GATACCCTTGATCTTGATCCTAGGTCATTCTCATCGAGATTAGATTTCGTTGAGTTAGAAATTTTGAATGAAAAAAAGACTAAAGAAATTACAGAGAAAAAAAATATTAATATTGGTAATGACAATCTTGTATCTTTAAAGGATATTCTTTTTAATTATGCAGGGTCAAAAAATTTTGGGATTCCTTTTACTTTTACTCAGAAAGAATTTAATAATTTTCAATTAACAACTATAAAAAATGTTTTTAAAAATGATGTTAATATTGGTTATATAGCAATAACTGAAAACGCTAATGATATAAGAGCAGCAATTGATGAGAGAAAAACCTTTGTCATTAGAACTGCATTTGCTGTCGGTATCGTAATTTTTATATTTTCATATGTGCTCAACAGATATTTCTTAAAACCTATTCAAAATTTAGTAAATTATACCAATAAGATTAAGAACAAAGAGCATAAAAAAATAAATATTGATGAATTAAAGATTAGAAATGACGAGCTTGGTTTGCTATCAAAATCTCTTGACGATATGACTTTTGACCTACAAAAGAGAATTTCACATGCAGAAACTTTTTCTACAGACCTTGTTCATGAAATAAGAAATCCTTTAGCCTCTTTAAAAAGTGCATCAGAAATTTTAGGTGATACGCAAGATACAAGTGAAAGATTAAAATTAATCAATATCTTAAGTCATGATGTTCAAAGAATTGAAAGATTAATTACTGATTATTCACAAATTTTAAAAGATGAAGTCGCTCTTAGTAAAGAAAAATTTAAGAATATTGATTTAATTCCAATCATCCAATCAGTTGTTGATGATTATAATAGTATATATTTAGCCAAACGAGATATTAATATTTCATGTTTTAATGACGGAAATAAAAATTATTTAATTAATGGAATAGAAAATAGAATTGAGCAGATAGTTGCAAACCTTTTAGATAATGCTATTTCGTTTAGTAGCAATAATCAAAATATTGAAGTTAGAATTTCAAAAAATTCAAAAAAACAAATAGTTGTTAATGTTCTTGATGAAGGACCTGGATTTAAGGAAAGAGACACATCAAAGATATTTAAAAGATTTTATAGTAATAGACCAGATAAATTTGGACAACATTCCGGTCTTGGCTTAAATATTGTAAAAAATTTGACAGATCTTCATAATGCTTCAATAAGCGCCTTAAATAGACGAGATAGAAGAGGCGCAAATTTAGAAATTACTTTTCCTAGAGTATAAAGTTTTATTGATTATATAAAATAATATTGTTAGAAGCCTCACAATGGATGATTTTAAAGTAAAAGATATTTCTCAAGCAGAATTTGGAAGAAAAGAAATTTCAATTGCTGAAAGTGAAATGCCAGGATTAATGGCGTTAAGAGAGGAATATGGTAAACAAAAACCATTAAAAGGTGCAAAAATTA
The DNA here is from genome assembly GCA_902622805.1 of uncultured Pelagibacteraceae bacterium. GTDB lineage: Bacteria > Pseudomonadota > Alphaproteobacteria > Pelagibacterales > Pelagibacteraceae > Pelagibacter. The sequence continues at coordinate 1,422 of CACNRG010000027.1, forward strand.
TTGGTTGTCTTCACATGACAATTCAAACAGCTGTATTAATAGAGACTTTAGTTTATCTTGGTGCAGATGTTAGATGGTCATCTTGTAATATTTTTTCAACTCAGGACCATGCTGCAGCTGCAATAGCTAAAGCTGGAATACCAGTTTACGCATGGAAAGGTGAGACAGAAGAGGAATATATTTGGTGTATTAAACAAACTATCGAAGGAAAAAAAGATTGGAAGCCAAATATGTTGTTAGATGATGGAGGTGATTTAACTGCTATGATGCATAATGAATATAAGGAATTGCTTAAAGAGGTTAAAGGAGTTTCTGAAGAAACAACCACAGGGATAAAGGCATTGAATAAAATGGAGCAAAATAAAACATTAATGGTTCCAGCTATAAATGTTAATGATTCTGTTACTAAATCAAAATTTGATAATTTATATGGATGTAGAGAAAGTTTAGTAGATGGAATTAGAAGAGCTACAGATGTAATGATGTCAGGCAAAGTTGCAATAGTTGCGGGTTTTGGAGATGTTGGAAAAGGAAGCGCAGCATCTCTCAGACAAAGCGGTGCGAGAGTACTAGTGACAGAAGCTGATCCAATTTGTGCATTACAGGCTTCAATGGAAGGTTACGAGGTTGTTCTAATGGATGAAGCTATAGATAAGGCAGATATTGTAGTTACAGCAACTGGCAATAAAGACATTGTAACTGCTGATCACATGAGAAATATGAAAGATAGAGCAATTTTATGTAATATTGGACATTTCGATAATGAGATTCAAGTAGAAGCCTTAAAAAATTACAAATGGTCAGAAGTAAAACCACAAGTTCATGAAATAGAGCTTCCTGGTGGAAAAAGGATTATATTACTAGCAGAAGGAAGATTGGTGAATTTAGGTTGTGCAACTGGTCATCCAAGTTTTGTAATGAGTGCTTCTTTCACCAACCAGGTAATTGCTCAAATTGAACTATGGAATAATCACAAAAAATATGAAAATAAAGTATATGTTCTGCCAAAACATTTAGATGAAAAAGTTGCAATGCTTCACTTAAAAAAAGTTGGTGCAAAATTAACAAAATTATCCAAAGAACAAGCAGACTATATCAGCGTGGAAACTGAAGGTCCATTTAAGCCAGATGCATATCGCTACTAAAGGTAGTAAAATAGATATATCTTCTGAAAAAAAATTAGAGAAATTTGCAAAGAAATTAAGCTCAAAGTTAAAACCAGGTGAAATTATTTTTCTTTTTGGAGAAATGGGTGTGGGAAAGACAACGTTTGTAAAATATTTGATAAATCATCTACAACTAAAACTAAAAAAAGAATTAACAGAAGTAACTAGCCCGACTTTTAATATTATGAATGAATACATAATAGGTAATTTATTAATTAAACATTATGATTTTTATAGGCTTAAATCATCAGATGAAATAAA
>CACNRG010000028.1 GCA_902622805.1 uncultured Pelagibacteraceae bacterium
CTCAAAAAAAAATACCAGCAAATACAATCATCGAGTTTGCCAGAATTTATGGTTTTCAAGTTGATTTTCAAAGAGATATAAGAAAAAAAGATCGATTTCAAATTATGTACGAGATTTTTGAAGATGAAAATGGAAGAACTATAGAGGCAGGTAATATACTATTTGCAAATTTGATTTTAAGTGGAGAAAATAATTCTTTATATTATTATGATGAAGAAGGAAGTACCGGACATTATGATAGTAATGGAAAAAGTATTCAAAAAGCTTTAATGAAAACTCCTATTAATGGTGCCAGATTATCTTCACCGTTTGGAATGAGAAAACATCCTATTGATGGATTTACCAAAATGCATAGAGGTACAGATTTTGCTGCTCCAACAGGAACTCCTATAATGGCTTCTGGATCTGGAACTATTAAGAAAGCAGGTTGGTGTGGTGGAGGTGGGAACTGTATAGTGATAAGACATAACTCAACATATCAAACAGTTTATGCTCATATGTCAAAATTTGCTAAAGGAATTAAAAGAGGTATTAAAGTAAAACAAGGTCAAACTATTGGATATGTTGGATCAACTGGAAAATCAACTGGACCACATTTACATTATGAGGTTATTGTTAATGGTAAAAAAGTTAATTCACAAAAATTAAAACTACCATCTGGTAAGGTCCTTAAAGGAGAACAAAGAAAGAAATTTGAGACGAAAAAAATAAAATTAGATGTTTTAAAATCTGAAAAAATAATAGGAATAAATTAATTATTTTGCTACTACGACTTTAACGTCTGCGTCTTCTTTAGCTTCTTCACCTATCTTATTAGTATTAGCCTCTTCACTTATCTTATTAGTATAAGTTAAATCTTTATTTTCATCTTTACTTTGGGAATATCTAGCCTTTTTAAAGTTTTCTTGATCGTTCAATATTCTTGTAAAATGATCTGCATGTTGGAAATAATTCTCTGATAAAATTTTATCTCCACTTGATAATGCTTCTCTTGCAAGATTGTTATACTTTTCAATAAGTTTTGGTGCGTTATGATTATTTCTACCAGGTGCTTTTCGCTGAAAATTTTCATTAGTAGAAAAATTTGATCCATATTTTGGTCTGTCGTTATTTGACTTAAAATTTCTATCGTTTCTTCTAAAATTGTTTCTTCTGTTATTATTATTTCTGAATGTCACCATTAGTTTACTCTTTTATTTTCGTGCTAATTATACATCGATCATTATTTGCAAGATCTTTAACTACCGAATTGATGTAAAAGCCATTTATTTCCAATAATCTTTTAACCTCATATTTTTGGTTGTATGCAATTTCTAAAATTAACTTGCCACCATATTTAATCAGTTCAGATGATTTTTTTATAGTTTTTCTGATTTCTGATATTCCATCTATTCCACCATCTAGAGCTAACTTGGGCTCAAAATCTTTAACATCTCTTTCCAAATATTTTAAATCTAAATGTTTAATATAAGGAGGATTAGATATAATTAAATCATATTTCCCTAATGAGAATTTGTCAATATCTGAATTATATAACTTTATTCCAGTCTTTACTCCTAATTTGTGAGCATTAATTTTACATACTTTTAACGCGTGCTTACTAATATCTACTCCGGTTGCCTGAAAATCTTTTCGTTCTTTTAATATTGAAAGTAATATACAGCCTGAACCAAATCCGATATCTAAAAATTTTATTTTATTTTTATTTTTAAAGATTTTAAGGACTTGCTCAACAATAACTTCTGTATCTGGTCTTGGAATCAAAACATGATTATTAACAAAAAATTCGTATTTCCAAAAAAACTTCTTATTTGTCAAATATGCAATAGGTTTACCTTTTAATCTCTGAGCAATCATATTCTGAAAATTATTAAAATTTTTTTTATCTATTTCTTTTTTTAAATTTAAAATAACAAATTCTCTTTTTTTATTGATTGCGTTTGACATTAATATTTCACTATCGAGTAAAGCAGATTTGATATTATTATCTTTTAAATTAAGATAGGCAGTATTGATGGCGGTTTCTAATTTCATAATTAATTAAGATTCTCAAGGCTCTCCTCTTGAGCTTGTAGTGTTAAAGATTCAATCATTTCATCAAATATTTCTCCCTCTAAAAATTCCTCTAATTTGTGAAGAGTAAGGTTTATTCTATGATCTGTGACTCTTCCTTGTGGAAAATTATAGGTTCTAATTCTTTCTGATCTATCTCCAGTTCCTATTTTACTTTTTCTATCTTGTGATCTTTCTTGATCAATTCTCGATCTCTCCAACTCATATAGTCGTGCTCTTAATATTTTCATTCCTTTAGCTTTATTTTTATGCTGAGATTTTTCATCTTGTTGTGAAACAGAGAGCCCAGTTGGAATATGCGTAATTCTTACCGCACTATCAGTTGTATTAACAGACTGTCCTCCTGGTCCACCTGCCCTAAATACGTCTATTCTAAGATCAGACTCATTGATTTTTAAATCTACATCTTCCACCTCTGGTAAAACAGCAACTGTTGCGGCAGATGTATGTACTCTTCCTTGGGTTTCTGTATCGGGAACTCTTTGAACTCTGTGAACTCCACTCTCATATTTAAGTGTAGAATAAATATTTGTACCTTTTATTGATGCTATGACCTCTTTCAAACCACCTGCTTCACTTTTTGAAATTGAAATTAATTCAACTGACCACTTTTTTTTATGGCTAACTTTTTCATACATCTTAAATAAATCTGCTGCAAATAAACTTGCTTCTAATCCTCCTGTGCCTGCTCTAATTTCAATAATTGCATTTTTTTTGTCAGCTTCATCTTTTGGTAGTAAAAATAA
>CACNRG010000029.1 GCA_902622805.1 uncultured Pelagibacteraceae bacterium
ACACTTGATCCTGAAACGAGGAATTTATTACAAGTCCAGTATTCTAAGGATTTAAAAAAAGATCAAAGCCTGATCCATACTTTAATGGGCAATGATGTAGCTTTAAGAAAAGACTTTATAATTTCAAATTCTATAAATGTACAAAATTTAGATATCTAAAATGAAGTTTTTCGAAACTTCAAAATATCATTTTTTTAAAAAATCAACTTATGTAAGCTTAAGATGGATTGGTATAATTGGGCAACTAATATCAATATATTTTGTTTATTTTTTCTTAAATTTTAAATTTGAATTTTTTATTTCAAATTTAATAGTTTCTCTTGGTATTCTAAGTAATTTATACTTAATCTTTATTTATCAAAAAACTCAATTATCAGAGAGATCAGCATTTATTTTTTTAGTAATTGATATTTTTCAATTAGGTGCCTTACTTTTTTTGACTGGAGGAGTTAAAAATCCGTTTGTAATTTTTTTGTTAATACCGAGTGTTTTTTCATCATCTAATCTTAGTTTTAAAACTAATTGTTTATTGGTATTTCTTACGATTATTACAATTTTTATCTTAACATTTTATTCATTAGATTTACCATATCCATTGAGTATTCATTTTCATGTGAGTGCATATTACTTTTACTCAATTCCGATAGCTTTTTTAATCGCACTAATTTTTTTGAATTATCTTGCAATGACATTTGGAAAAGAGTCAAGATTAAGAAGAGAAGCATTAGCAAAAATGGAAGAAGTAATGGCTACAGAACATGAACTTTTATCTTTAGGAGGTCAAGCTGCAGCAGCAGCCCATTCACTTGGGACACCTTTATCAACAATTAAAATAATTACACAGGATCTTGTAAAACAATTTAAAGGAAAAAAAGAATTTGAAAAGGATATAGAATTATTATCTAGCCAAGTAGAGAGATGTAATCAAATTTTAAAAAGTTTAACTTTGAATCCAAATGAAGAAGATAGCTTTATTGATAAAGATATCTCAATGAGGGAATATTTAAATGAAATAATTTCATCTTTCAAAGAAATAAGTAAAAAAAATTTTATTTTTAATTTTGATCAAAATTCAAATGAAAAAAAAATTTCAAAGTCTATAGAAATCGTTTATGGTTTAAGAAATTTCATCGGCAATGCAAATAAGTTTTCTAAAGAAACTGTGTTTATAAATTTAAGAAGTGACAGCAAAATTACCGAAGTTGTAATAGAAGATGACGGAAATGGTTATCCTAGAGATATCTTATCAAAAATAGGTGAACCATATTTAAAATCAAATGATGCTGTTGATAAATCAAATGTAGGCTTAGGTCTTGGATTATTTATCGGTAAAACTTTATTAGAAAAAAATTTTGCCTCGGTAAAATGTAGAAATTCAAAAACTAGAGGCGGTGCTGAAGTTATTATACAATGGGAAAATAAAGATTTATTTAATATTTAATGTAGTTTTTTCTTTGTTTCAAATAGTGAACTTAATTGTGAAATCATTACATCTCCTAATTCATTTACATCAGTTATTTTAATTGCACGATTATAATATCTTGAAACATCATGACCAATACCAATTGCTAGAATCTCAATTTCTGTTTTTTCTTCTATAAATTTTACAATTCTCTTAAGATGTTTTTCTAAAAAATCACCAGAGTTCACTGATAAAGTTGAGTCATCTACTGGAGCCCCATCAGAGATTACCATTAAAATTTTTCTTTCTTCTTTCCTTTTTTTTAATCTTGAAAAGGCCCAATTTATCGCCTCTCCATCTATATTCTCTTTTAGCAATCCCTCTTTTAACATAAGTCCAAGATTATTTTTTGCTTGTCTCCAATGTATATCTGCTCCTTTATAAATTATGTGTCTTAAATCATTTAACCTACCAGGCAATTTAGGTTTTTCTTTTTTATTCCAAAATTCTCTACTTTGACCACCTTTCCAATTTTTTGTGGTAAAACCTAAAATTTCTACTTTGACAGAGCATCTCTCTAATGTTCTTGATAATATATCGGCGCATATTGCTGCAATTGTAATAGGTCTTCCTCTCATAGAACCTGAATTATCTATTAATAAAGTCACGATTGTATCTTTGAAGTCTAAATCTTTTTCTTTTTTAAAAGATAAAGAATTATATGGATCCATTATTATTCTTGGAAGTTTAGAGCTATCTAATAATCCTTCTTCTAAATCAAATTCCCATGCTCTGTTTTGTTTCGCTAATAATTGTCTTTGCAACTTATTTGCGAGTTTAGTTATAATATCTTGAAAGCCAATAAGTTGTTGATCTAAAGTTTTTCTTAGCTTGGTGGATTCCTCTGCGTTTTCTAAATTTTCTGCTTTTATAATTTCATCAAACTTTGTTGTATAAATTTTATATTCTAAATTTAAATCGCTAATATTCTTTTTTTGTATCACTTGCTCTGAATTTTGTTGATCAGAGTCTGTATCTACTGTTTGTTCATTTAATTCATATTCATCAATATCAAAATCAGAATCTAAACTTGCTTGAGTACTCTCTTCTTTATTTTGATCCTTTTGATCTTCCGAATCACTATCTTGATCATCATTAGAAGGATTATCCAGACCCTCATTTTGATTATCCTCTTTGGTTTCCTCGTTATCTTCAGTTTGAAAAATATCCATATCTTGCAATATTTTTGAAAATTTAGAGCTGTATACATTTTGATCTTCAAAACTATCTTTCAAAAAATTAATGTGTTTACTAATTGATTGATCAAATTCTTTTTCCCAAAAATTTAAAATTTTTGATGAGAGTGAATTTAATTCTATATTATAAAAATTCTTAAGCATATAAA
>CACNRG010000030.1 GCA_902622805.1 uncultured Pelagibacteraceae bacterium
TAGGACAAGGTTATGCATTTACATGGGAAAATATAAAGTCTGATATTTTAATGAATGGAAACAATATCTCTAACAACATCGAATTTGATAATTATTTAAAAAGATTTAACTATAAATTTAAAAATGAACAAAAAGAGTTTGGTGGTTATGCGATATTACATGACAGAAAAATATCTATTGCAATGGATATTGGTGAGCCACCGACCTCTAATTTTTCATCAGAATACCAATCAGGCTCGCTTTCTTTTGAAATAATTTCAAATGGAAAAAAATTAATCAGTAATTGTGGATATTATGATGGTGAAAACCAAAAGTTAACTGAACTTTCAAAATCAACAGCAACTCATAGCACTCTTGTTATTGACGATAATTCTTCATGTAAATTTAAAAAAAGTAATAAAAATTATTTGATAAATGAAGGATTTAAAATTTTAAATAAAAATATTATTTTTGAAAAAAATTATTGGAAAATAAGTGCATCTCATGATGGATATAGTAGAAAATATAATGCCACCCATGAACGTGATATTGAATATTATCCTGACCAATTTAAGTTTGTTGGTACAGATAAAATTCTTATTAAAAAATCAAATTTAAATATAAAGTTTGATATAAGGTTTCACTTAGAGCCAAATATAAAGTTGATGAAAACACAGGATAATAAAGCTATTCTAATTGAAATAGGAGATGAAGGATGGAAGTTTACATGTGATAACTTTAACATTGATATTGATAATGGAATATATTTCGGTAATAAAAATTCTTATAGTCAAAATCAAAATATTTTTATTTCAGGTATAACAAGAAGCAAAAATGAGAACATTACTTGGCGGTTAAATAAGATTTAATGAAAAAAATTAAAAGAGCTTTAATTTCTGTTTCAGATAAGAAATATCTTAAACCTTTATTAAAATCTTTAAAGAAGTTTAAAATAGAAATTATAAGCTCTGGTGGTACATATAAAAGAATCAGGAAATTGAAGTATGCATGTACAGACGTTTCGGACTATACAGGATCAGGAGAAATTTTAAATGGAAGAATTAAGACATTACACCCTAAAATTCATGCTGGTATTCTTTATAAAAGGAATGACAAATCTCACTGTCAAGATTTGATTGATAATAATTTTAAAAATATCGATTTAGTTATTGTTAATTTCTATCCTTTTGAGGAAATTTTAAAAAAAACCTCAAATCATAAAAAAATAATTGAAAATATTGATGTTGGAGGGCCAACTATGGTCAGGTCTGCTGCAAAAAATTATGATGACGTAACTGTTATTACATCAACTTCTCAATATGAAGAGCTTATTAGCGAGCTGTATAAATTTAAAGGATCAACATCTCAAGATTTTAGACAGAAGATGTCTCGGATAGCATTTACAGAAACAGCTTATTATGACACTTTAATTTCAAATTATTTTAACAAGATCAATAATGATATCTTTCCCGAAAAAAAAATTATTTATGGCAATCTAATAGAAAAATTAAGATATGGTGAAAATCCACATCAAGAAAGTGCGATTTATTCAAAAAATAAATCATTAAATATTGAGCAATTAAATGGAAAACAACTAAGTTATAATAATTATAATGATATTTTTGCTGCATTAACAATTTCTAAATCTTTGCCAGCAAATACAGGACTTGCAATTATTAAACATGCAAGTCCCTGTGGGGTCTCGATTTTGAAGAATGATGTCGAATGTTATAAGAAGGCCCTAGCTTGTGATCCATTAAGTGCTTTTGGAGGCGTAGTGTCTTGCAACTTCAAAATAGGGAAAAAGTTAGCTATAGAGCTTAACAAATTATTCCTTGAAGTAATAATTGGAAATAATTTTGATAATGAAGCCTTGAAAATTTTGAAAAAAAAGAGAAATTTAAGATTGGTTAATGCTTCTAAATTTAATCCTAGTGAGATTTTAAAATTTTCATCTGCAAATGAAAATATTTTAGTACAATCAGAGGATAATAAAGTATTTACTAAAAGAGATTTTAAAGTTGTATCTAAAAAGAGACCAACAAAGTCTCAATTTGATAATCTAATATTTGCACTCAATGTTTGCAGATATGTTAAATCTAATGGTGTTGTTTTAGCTTCAAATAAATCAACAATTGGTATTGGCTCTGGTCAACCAAGTAGACTAGACAGCTGCCAGATTGCAATTGATAAAATGAAAAAATTTAAATTAACTTCTTCTGATATTGTGGCGGCTTCCGATGCCTTTTTTCCATTTGTTGATGGAATTGAAAAACTAATTCAGTCAGGTGTTAAAGCGGTGGTACAACCTGCTGGGTCAATAAATGATAAAAAAATCATAAAATTTGCAAATGAAACAAATACAGTTTTAATTTTTTCAAAAACTAGACATTTTAGACATTGAGAATTTGATCAATTTTAGCTGCTAAAATAAAATCGTTTTCAGACAAACCTTCAATTGCATGAGTAGTTATATTTATTTTCACATAGCCCCAACCAAAACAAATATCCGGATGATGCCCCTCTTCCTCAGAAATTTTACCAACCTTATTGACAAAATTTT
>CACNRG010000031.1 GCA_902622805.1 uncultured Pelagibacteraceae bacterium
TTTTCATATTTTTAGCATATTTGATTATATTTTTTAACTCATCAGTATTACCAGAGTTACTGATTAGTATTAGAATATCTTCACTTGTTAATCTTCCCAAGTCTCCATGAGAGCAATCACTGGCAGAGACAGGGAAAGACGGAGTACCCACTGACGAAAGAGTGGCAGATATTTTTGAAGCTATTATTCCACTTTTTCCAACACCACAAATAATTACTTTTGACCTACATTTTACTATTGCTCGAACAGCATCCGTGAAAGATTGGTCAATTGAATTTTTTATTTTTTTTAGGGCTCTAATCTGAAGTTCAATTACATTTTTACCATTATCTTTAATTTTATTTTTCATTTTAGTGTGACCAGACATCGTCTTTAAACGACGCAAGATCAAGATCAACTCTTGTTTTTAAAAATTTTAGACAATTTTCATAAAGTATCATTCTATTTTCCCTTTCAAGGATCTTTATCAATCCATCATGAATTTTGTGAAGATATATTACATCATTTGCGCAATACTTTAATTGTGCTGTAGTTAACTCTCCTCCAAAATCAGAATTTTGAAATTGTTTACTAATATCAACATTTACAAATTCCTTAATAAGCACTTTTAGAGAATGGTTATCAGAATATGATCTTGCTAATTTTGAAGCAATTTTTGTGTCAAAAATATTATTAGTCTCAGTTTTTAAATAAAATTTAATATGAGCCATATCAGCCCTTCCATAATGAAAGATCTTTGTAATTGATTGGTCTTTTAAAATTTTAACTAAATTAGGTGCATTGTAGTTGGATCTATCTAACTGAACAATATGAGCATCCATATTACCTGTGGATAATTGAATTAAACACAATGGATCTCTTCTTACATCTAAACCCATGAATTCACCATCAACTGCTATTACGTTGCCTAATTTTAGATCATCTGGTAAATCATTTTTGTGAAGTTTAATATCAATATTCATTTAAAGTAATATATATATGAAACCTAAAAATTGTCTAATTTTTGGCGGTAGCGGTCAAATAGGGAGGCACTTAATCAGAAAATTAACAAAAAATAATATCAAAGTTACAGTGGTGACAAGAAATATACATCAAAAAAGCTATATAATTAAAACCCAAGGGAATGCAGGATATATTGATGTTGTTGAGGCTAATATTTATGATGAAAAAAAAATACGAGATTTATTCTCAAAAGCAGATATTTGTATTAACTTAATTGGTATTTTGTTTGAGAAAAGAAAAGGAAATACTTTTTATAATATTCATACTCTTTTTCCGTCTTTGCTATCAAGTTTAGCAAAAGAATATAAACTAAAAAATTTTATTCATTTATCAGCACTTGGAATTAACGACGCGATTGATAGCAATTACGCTAAAAGTAAATTAGAGGGAGAAAAAAATATTTTTAATAATTTTCCTACCTCAACAATTCTCAGACCTTCGATTGTCTATTCTGTTGATGATAATTTCACAACTAATTTTATGACTTTATTAAATAGACTTCCTATTTTTCCATTATATTATTCTGGTAAAACAAAATTTACACCTATTCATTGTTCGGATTTAACTGACGTAATTTATGGTGTAATTACTAAGAAAATAGATTCAAAAATAATTGAATGTGTTGGACCAGAAATAATTGATTTTAAAGAAATAATTCAAAGACTTTTAAATTTAATTAACAAAAAAAGGCTATTGTTGCCTATGCCACTACCACTGGCTTCTTTAACAGCAAAAATATTCCAATTACTGCCAAATCCTATTTTAACAGAAGACCAACTAAGATTACTTAAATATGATAATATTTTATCTGGTAAATATAAAAGTAACTCTGAAATAGGAATACCTAGTAAAAAATATTTCAATGAAGAAGTAAAAAAATATGCTTATATGTGGCGCGAAGGTGGGCAATTTTCGACCGATAAGTATTTAGCAAAGGAAAAAACTCATAACTAATTATAATTAACCTGTCTGAATTTTTTTTTCAATAAATTCAGGAACTTCTTCTTTATCAGAAGGTTCATCTCTTTTACCTTTTGGTTGATAAGCATAAAGTAAATGCAATTTACAGTATGAAAAATCTTTTAAAGATGTCCTTCCACAAAAGTAAAAATTTTTTTCATCTGGGTGTCCTATAGGCCACTTGCATGAACTTTCATCTAATTCCTCTAATTGTTTTGGATTTTCTGGCTCAAAATCTTTTTCGATAATTAAAGATTTAAACTTATTTCTTCTACCTCTCTTTAATTGAATATTGTTTTTTTCTATAGTTTTGTCAAAATTCTTATTTGATGTAGCAGTTCTAGTTTTTATTTTTGAGGATAAATTAAGTCTATGAGCTTTGCCTATCACCGCATTTCTGCTAATTCCTCCAATAATTTCTGCTATCTGGCTTGCGGTGTTTCCTTTTCCCCATAATTCTTTTAACTTAGAAACTTTTTCTTCTGTCCAGCTCATAATTTACAATATATAGTATA
>CACNRG010000032.1 GCA_902622805.1 uncultured Pelagibacteraceae bacterium
ATTAAATGGTTTTACAGGGTCTGACTCTCTATAATTACCTTTTATACCTTCATAGACATAACTTGTAGAAAAATAAATAATCTTAATATTAAATTTTTTACAAATTTTTACTAAGTTAGCTGTTCCTATAATATTAAGATCTATACTTTTTTCTATATTAGTTTCATGAATACTCATAGGTCTAGATAAACCCGCAGTGTGTAAAATTATACTTGGTTTAATTTTTTGAATAATTTTTTTTATTGATGATTCTTTAAGAATATTACATTCTTTTTTTGAGGCGAAATAAAGATTTAAAATTTTATTTTTTTCTTTTAAAACTTTTGCAAATCTACCATTACCACCAGTTACAAGAATTTTTTTTCTATTCATTTAGCTTTTTATTTACTATGGATTTTTAATAAGTTTCTTTAAATATTTTGAATAATCACAATTACCATAAAAATTTATAGCATTATTGATATGTTTTTTATTTATCCATCCTGAATTGAAAGCTATCTCCTCTAAGCATGCAATTTTTAAACCTTGTCTATTTTCTATTGCAGAGACAAAGGCTGATGTTTTATAAAAATCTTCAATTGAACCGGTGTCAAGCCAAGCTCCACCTCTTCCTATTAAATCTGCTTTTAATATATTTTTTTTTCTATAAATTTCTAATAAATCAACTATTTCAAGTTCATTTCTACCAGATGGCCTTAGTTTCTTTGCATAACTAGATACTTTGTTGTCAAAAAAATATAAACCAGTTATTGCAAGATCAGAAAAAAATTTTTTTGGTTTTTCCTTAATTTTCGTAATTTTACTTTTAGCGTCTATTTTAGCAACACCAAATGCCTCAGGTTTTTGCACTTTATATAAAACTACTTTTGCACCTTTTTTGAGCTTTGTATTATTTAAAAGTTTGGTAGATAAGTTTTGACCATAGAAAAAATTATCACCTAAAATCATTGCTACATTATTTTTCCCAATAAATTTTTCACCTAGAATAAATGCATCAGGTAACCCCTTTGGTTTATTTTGTTCAATATACGTAATTTTAATGCCAAGATTTTTACCATCAGGTAATATTTTTTTATACTGATTTAACTGTCCTTTATTAACTATAATTAATATATCTCTTATATTAGCTAACATTAGTATAGACAAAGGATAAAAAATTAATGGCTTATCATATATTGGAAGTAATTGTTTGTTGACTGCTTTTGTTAAAGGACTCATTCTTGTCCCTTTTCCTCCTGCTAGTATTATCCCTTTTTTTATCATTTATTACCTAATCTTTTAATAATATCTTTCCTGGATAAAAATTTATAATAATTTTTATTTTTTAAATACCAATCAAAAGTTAACTTAATACCTTGTCTAAAATTTGTTCTAGGTTTCCAACCTAGTTTATTTTTTATTTTATTACTATTTAAAGCATACCTAATGTCATGACCTGGTCGATCTTTTACGAATAAAATTTTTACCTTTTTTCCAATTTTGATTACAAATTTTGAGGTATTGAGTAAACTTTTAGAAACTTGTAAATTATTTAAGTTTTTATTTGACCCAATATTATAAAACTCTCCAATTTTTCCTTTGGTAAAAACTTTAAGTAAAGCTTCACAGTGATCTTTTACAAATATCCATTCTCTTGAATTTGTACCTTTTCCATAAATTGGCAGGGGTTTATTATTTAAAATATTATAAATCAATTTTGGTATTAATTTTTCTGGGTGCTGTTTAGGACCATAATTATTTGAACAATTAGTTACCATCGCAGGTATTTTAAAAGTTCTAACATATGAACTTACTAAATGATCTGATGCAGCCTTACTAGCAGCATAAGGAGAACTTGGTTGATAAGGATAATTTTCAGATGACCTTCCAGACAAAATATCCCCGTAAACTTCATCTGTAGAAATATGGATTAATCTTGATTTATACTTCTTAGTATAATCTTTAAAGCATTCTAATAAATTAAAAACTCCTACTATATTGCTTTGAATAAAACTTTCAGGACCATCTATTGATCTATCAACGTGTGTTTCAGCAGCAAGATTAAATATCGCAGCAGGTTTATATTTAAAGAAAATATTCTTAAGTTTTTTATCCTTAATATCACATTTTATAAATTTATATCTTTTTGAATTTTTAAATTCACGGGTATTATAAAAGTTAGATGAATAGGTTACTTTATCTATATTTAATACGAAGTAATTTTTACTTAATAACAATTCTATCAAATTACTTCCTATAAAGCCTAATCCTCCTGTA
>CACNRG010000033.1 GCA_902622805.1 uncultured Pelagibacteraceae bacterium
AATTTAATCGCTGGAAATTTAAAATCTTCTGCTGGTAGTGTTATGTTTAACAATGAAAATATTACTGATGTTCCTTCCTATGAGTTATTTTCAAAAGGATTACTTAGAACCTTTCAAATAGCACATGAGTTCACAAATTTGTCTGTTTTAGAAAATCTTATGATGGTTCCAGGAAACCAATCTGGAGAAAAATTAATGAATGCCTTGTTAAAACCTTCATTAGTTGCAAAAGAAGAAAGTCAGATTAAAGAAAAGGCTATGGAGGTTGTTAATTTTCTTAATCTTAGTCATTTAAAAAATGAATTAGCAGGAAATTTATCTGGTGGACAAAAAAAATTATTAGAACTTGGTCGAACAATGATGGTTGATGCAAAATTAGTTTTGCTAGATGAGGTAGGGGCAGGTGTAAATAGAACTTTACTAAAAGATCTAGGAACAGCTATTCAAAAGCTTAATAAAGAAAAAGGTTACACTTTTTGTATGATTGAACATGATATGGATTTTATAGGAAGATTATGTGATCCAGTGATTACTGAAGATGCTATTTTTCCACATCCAATAAATCCTAATTTCATAGTTTAATACTATATCAACAAAAAATTAAATTATTAGGCAAAAAAAAAGCCCCCAAAAGGGGGCTTTTAAATTTTTAAACGATTTAAATAATAGTTATTATTGTCCGCCTAACGTAAAAGTTAAAGCAACTTTAGCATTTAAACCTTCTAGATTACTTGCATCTATTTGGTTTCTACCACCATTGGCAACTGTACCACCAGTAGTCGAAACACCGTTACTTGTAGTTACATCATCAAGATCTAAATAGCTTCCTTCAACTCTAACAGCAAATCTGCTATCTCCTAAAGCTTTAGCATAACCTAGACCCATTATTGTACCTTCAGTGCTTACGTTTTGGTAAGTACTTCCTGAAGCCATACTTTCCTTAATATCAAGGTCAGTTTCTAACACACCAGCTTTGACGTAAAGTCCACCTGGGATGTTAAGCTTTAAGTACGCAATGTTTAAGTCATTGAAATCAACTTTCACAGTCGTTGAACCATTTTGATTATTAGTTCTGTCTGCTTCAGGCGTTGTAATTGCATCTGGAGTATGTTCATAACCAAGCGAAATAAACTCACCTACATTTAATTCAACTAAATATGAACTATGACTTTCTTGGAAAGCTCCTGATTCACTTTTAACAGTTTTAATCGTATTGTCCTCTGCTCTGTTTGTCTCCTTCGCAGACGCTCCGTAAACTGCAGTATTAGCAGCTATACCAGCAGTAATCGATAAACTACTTCTGTCTAAAGCGTTAGCATTAAAAGATATAAGAGAAAGAAGCGATACTATTGTTAATATTTTTCTCATTATTAGTCCTTTGTATATATACGTATTAATTAATTAATATAACCGAGGTTATAAGGGATTCTTCATCTATATTTAAAGAAAAAATTCATAAAATTTGTCATTTATTTAAAATGTTGTAATTATACAACAATAAAAGTGTTGAAATCTGTGTGTTTTTTAAGTTCTACTTAAGATTGTATCTAAATTTTTACAGGAAGTAAATTTAACTCTATTGCCTTAATAATTATCATTTATTAAATTTTTTTCTGAAAAAAAGCTTTTTTGACCAATTTTTTTAAGCTTTGGCAATCATATGCTAAATTATTATAGCTAATGAGTAAAAAAAATCCAAATCTTACAGTTGAACAAAAATTAGTTTTGTTTGAAGAGGGAACTGAGCCTCCTGGCACAAGCGAACTAAACAATGAAAAGCGGGAAGGCAGCTATTATTGTGCTAATTGTGGAATAGAGTTATTTAAGTCAAATACAAAGTATGAAAGTGGTTCAGGATGGCCATCATTTTATCAGTCATTACCTGATGTTTTTGAGACTAAAACAGATCACTTATTAGGTTACGCTAGAACAGAATATCATTGTAAAAATTGTGGTGGTCATCACGGTCATATATTTGAGGATGGCCCACAACCTACAGGAAAAAGATATTGCAATAATGGAGTATGCTTAGTTTTTAAAGCGAAAGAATGACGGTTAAGTATATTAGTTTTTTAATTGGTATCATTTGGTCTTATTCAATAATTAAAACTCAATCAGTTTTCAGCAAAAGAACTGGTATAATATTTAAAGTATTTGTCTCTAAAATTTCTTGGTTTAGTTTAATTGCTGCTTTTTACTATGGTTATAAAAACTTTACAATTCAATCTA